>NZ_JAATJL010000001.1:1264598-1580747 GCF_011927905.1 Arthrobacter pigmenti | reverse complement strand
CGTAGATCTCACCGAGCTTATGAAGTGACGGAGAGGGATTTTCAGCCACGAGCGCTATACCCTCCCGACAGCTGAGGACCACTACTGAGCGTCCGCGCGCGATCCCCTTGCGGGCAAAATCCGCGCGGTCCTTCATCAGCTGTTCCGGCGATACATAAAACTGTTGTGTCATGGCTACGCCTCCCGCCCTGATACCGAGCGGGAGGCGATAATCTCCTGAGCCGCCTGGGCCAGGCTGCGCTCCGGGATGCGCCTATTCCCGGCCCCGTTGACGGTGTAGACAACGGGCCATAACTGGCGAACGACGTCGGGGCCACCTGTTGCGGAGTCGTCATCTGCCGCATCGTAGAGCGCTTCGACTGCTACCTTCACGGCCTCATCCTCGCCGAGGTTCGGCTTCCAGAGTTTCTTCAGGGCTCCCCGGGCGAAGACGGATCCGGAGCCCACCGAGTGGTGCTCCTGTTCCTCGTAACGGCCGCCGGTCACGTCGTAGGAGAAGAGCCGGCCGATCCTGCGGGTGGTGTCGAATCCCGCGAAGAGGGGAACGACTGCGAGGCCCTGCAGGGCGAGCGGCAGATTGGCCCGAACCATGGCGGCCAGACGATTGGCCTTGCCATCCAGGCTCATGCGGGTACCCTCGATCTTCTCGTAATGCTCAAGTTCAACCTGAAACAGCCGAGTGACATCAAGGGCGATCCCGGCGCTGCCGGCAATGCCGAGAACCGAGAACATGTCGGCCGGAAAGACCTTCTCGATATGGCGGCTCGCGATCACGTTTCCCATGGTGGCCCTGCGATCTCCGGCCATAAGAACGCCGCCCGCATAGGTCAGCGAGACGATGGTAGTGGCGTGTGGGGCCAGTTCGGTGCTGCTGCCGGACCCGTTGCTTCCCACGTTACGTGCCGAGGGCAGGGCCGTTGGATTCTGGGAAGCTATGTAGTCGGAAAAGGAGGTGGATGCCGCCCGGCCGATGGCCGCAGCGGCGTCTTCCGGCAGCATGCGTTACTGTCCGCCCTTCTGTACGAATCCGCGAACGAATTCCTCGGCGTTCGATTCAAGGACGCCGTCGATCTCATCGAGGAGATCATCGACGCCTTCGGTCTGGGTGGTCTCCTGGGGCTGGCCGGCCGACTCCGGAGGCGTTGGATCCTGCTCTGCCTCCTCCTGATCTTGCGGGCGTGATCCGGTATTCCGCTGATCCTGTGTTGCCATGGTGAGAGCCCTTCTCTTCGGCCTGTTATCCGCTACTTCTATGGTGCCATGCTGGGTTCCGGACCGCCCTGCAGCCGGGAGACAAATTCCTCAGCCGTCCGCGAACCCGCGAACAGTTCCTCCGTCAGTTCGGCTGTACCACGCAGGGGCTCACGGGTCTGGATTCGCTGGAGCCGCCGCTGGGACGGCAGCTCGAATATAATCGAATCCCAGCTCGCCCCAACCACCTCCTTGGGGAAGCGCGAGATGCAGTGACCTCGGAAGTACGCCCGCGTGTCGCGAGGGGGCTCGCTGACAGCGCGGACGACGTCGTCGTCGGTGATGAGCCGCTCCATCGCACCCCTGGCCGCCAGCCGGTAGTAGATGCCCTTCCCGGGGCGAAGATCCGCGTACTGGAGGTCCACCAGCGCGAGTCGTGGATCTTTCCAATCCAACGCGTCGCGGTCCCGGTAGGCCTGCAAGACTTTCAGCTTGGCGATCCAGTCCACCTGCCGTGCGCCATCCATTGGGTCGCCGCGCAGGACGTCCAGCAACGTCCCCCAGCGTTGAAGAATATCCGCTGTCTGCGGGTCCGTTGAACCCTGCGTAGCCACTGCCTTGCTCGCTGCCTCGAAGTAGATCGCCTGCAGGTCGACAGCGGTGACCTGGCGCCCGTCCGTCAAACGGATCAGATGGCGCAGGGACGGATCATGGCTCACTGCCTGCAGTTCGCGTACCGGATCGGCTACTTCCGGGACCGGCACAAGTTCCTGCTCAATGAGTGAAAGCACCAGTGACGTGGTTCCAAGCTTGAGGTAGTTCGATACCTCACTGAGATTCGCGTCGCCGATGATGACGTGCAACCGGCGATACTTCTCCGCCACGGCATGCGGCTCATCGCGGGTATTAATGATGGGACGCCGGACGGTGGTCTCCAGGCCCACCTCGTTCTCAAAGAAGTCGGCCCGTTGGCTGAGTTGGAAACCCGGCTGCTGGTTAAGCGCGCCGATGCCCACCCTGCCTGCACCACAGATCACTTGCCGGGAAACGAAGAACGGAATCAGCGCAGCAGCGATCCTGTTGAAGGGAACCGCGCGGGGCACCAGGTAGTTCTCGTGGGAACCATAGGACACGCTCTTGCTATCCGTGTTGTTTTTGTACAGGTTGACGGGCGAGAACCCCGGGGTGGAGGCGATACGCTGCATCGCCCGCTGCACGACGACGTCGCCCGCCCGGTCCCAGCGCACGGCATCCAGCGGGCTGGTCACCTCCGGAGAGGAGTACTCGGGGTGCGCGTGGTCGACGTAGAGCCGCGCCCCGTTGCCGAGAACAAGGTTCATCAGGACTGTGGCGTCTTCGGAGGGATCGCTCAGCCCCTGGTCCACGAGGGCGATCTGCTCAGCAGACAACACCGGCGCTTCATCAGTCAGCTGGCTGGGGTCCGCGGCCAATCGCCCCATCTGCCAGCCACGGGCATCGGACAGCGGTGCTTCATCGGTGTAGTCCCAGCGCGTTCCGGTGAGGTTCCCCAGCCCTTCGCGCAAGGTTGCTGCGTACGCATTGACCACCTGGGTGGAAAGTACCGTTGCATTGGCGTCTGCCACTCCAGGGGCGATGATGCCGTATTCGGTCTCCGTGCCCATGACCCGGTGCACCGTCAATGGCGTCCCGTCGCGCCTGGCGGGACTTGGCGCGTGTGAATTCTCTGTCAAAGATATTGTCCTGTATTGGCCGTAGTCTCGATGGTCTTCCCTGGCTCCTGGCCCGCCTTACCCTGCACAATCGTGCGGATGTACGTGATCCTCTCACCCTTCTTGCCTGAGATCCGTGCCCAGTCATCGGGGTTCGTGGTGTTGGGAAGATCTTCGTGCTCACGGAATTCATCCACGACGGCCTGCAGCAGATGCTCGATGCGCAGGCCCTTCTGTCCATCGAGCAGCAGATCCTTGATGGCATTTTTCTTCGCGCGGTCCACCACGTTCTGGATGACTGCTCCCGAGTTGAAATCCTTGAAATACAGCATCTCCGTGTCGCCATTGGCATAGGTGACTTCGAGGTACTCATTGGACTTCTCCGTGGAGTACATCTTCTCCACAGTGCGATCAACCATCGCCTGGATGGTCGCCGGAACGCTGCCACCGTATTCAGCCAGGTCATCGCGATGCAGCGGCAGGTCATCGGTGATGTACTTCGCAAAAATCTCCGCGGCGCCCTCCGCATCGGGACGGTGAATCTTGATCTTGACGTCCAGCCTCCCCGGCCGCAGTATCGCAGGATCGATCATGTCCTCGCGGTTGGAAGCTCCGATGACAATCACGTTCTCCAGCTTCTCGACACCGTCGATCTCACTGAGCAGCTGCGGAACAATGGTGGTCTCGACATCGGAGGACACACCGGTTCCCCGGGTGCGGAACAGCGAATCCATCTCATCGAAGAAAACAACCACAGGCGAGCCGTCCGATGCCTTCTCACGTGCCCTCGCAAAGATGAGTCGGATATGCCGCTCCGTCTCCCCGACATACTTGTCGAGCAGTTCGGGCCCCTTGATGTTTAGGAAGTAGCTACGCGTCTCCTCGGATCCGGTACGCTCTATGGCCCGCGCAGCTAGTGAATTGGCCACGGCCTTCGCGATCAGGGTTTTGCCGCACCCGGGCGGGCCGTAGAGAAGAATGCCCTTCGGGGCTTTGAGACCATGTTCCCGGTACAGGTCCGGGTGCAGGAACGGAAGCTCCACGGCATCGCGGATCTGCTCGATCTGCGGACCCAACCCTCCGATGTCTTCATAGGCAATGTCCGGCACTTCCTCAAGCACCAGGTTTTCCACTTCGCTCCGCGCGATCTTCTCGAGCGCGTAGCCGGTCCGGTTGTCAACCGACAGGGCATCACCGACCCTGATCCGCTCCAACTGGAGCGGTCCGCTCAACCGGACAACGCGTTCCTCATCGGCCCGGCCGATCACCAGTACGCGGTCCTTACCGAGCAACTCCTTGATTGTGACGAGTTCACCCGTGCGTTCGAATGAGAGGGCCGCAACGATGGTCAGCGATTCATTCAGCAGCACTTCCTGACCGGGCATCAATTGTTCGACGTTGACGAGCGGACTGACGGAAACCCGGAGTTTGCGGCCGGACTGAAAGATGTCGGCGCTGTCCTGGAGTGCCGCTTGGGCCCCGCTGCCTGGCACCGCCGATCCTCTGGCGTTCACCTGGATGATTGTTGCGAAGCTGAAGGGCGTGGCGCCCTCTTTCTCAAGCGCCGCTTTCAACCGGATGATTTCGGTCCGCGCGTTTTCAAGCGCCGAGACCAACTTGGCATTGTTTGAGGTGGCGGAGGCGAGCTGCCGGTCGATATGCCGCAGCTTGTCGCGGAGGACGTTGAGCTGGCGTTGGGCGACCGCGAGCTGGCTGTCCGTATTCGCGCGGGCCGGATCCGGCGCAGGTTGCCCGGTTCCGGAGCCGTTATCTGCTGTATCCAACGTCATCGCCACCTTCACCGTTGTCTGATGCTTGCTCTTTGACCATAGCGCAGAGGGGATCGGATTACGGCGAAAGTGACCACTTCGTCATCTTGGCCGAGGCGCTCAGCCGGGTGAGCCGTTCTGCTCAGCTTCCCTGCGAGTCTGTGCTTCGTCCGCGGGGAGTGCCCCGCGTTGAACAGTTGAACTTGCGTCCCGGGCAACGCGGCGGAGCCGCTTGTCGGAAACTGCTCGTTCCCCAACCGCCCGCGGCGTCCATGCGTTGAGGTCCTCCTCGCTGAACCCTGTCTTGGACGGCCGTCGCTTGGTGCTGATTCCCGTAACGCCGTGTGCCAGGCGGCGCGTAGTCAGCAGGAAGCCGGTATGGGCGACCATCCGGTGATCCGGGCGTACCGCGAGTCCTTCCAGATGCCAGCCACGAACCATCGATTCCCAAGCCTCAGGCTCTGTAAACCGGCCGTCTGCGCGGATTGCCTCGGCCGTCCGGGAGAGCTGTGTCACGGTGGCAACATAGTTGATCCACACACCGCCGGGAGCGAGAACCGTTGCTACGGATTCGAGGCATTCCCAGGGCGCGAGCATGTCCAGCACAACCCTGTCCACACTGCCGGGCGCCTCCTGTTCGAGGACCTGTTCCTGGAAATCCCCAAGCGTTATTTTCCAGGCGGGGTGCTTGCCGCCGAATATGGTTTCAACATTGCCTTTCGCAATATCTGCGAACTCCTCGCGGCGCTCGAAGGAGTGCAGGTACCCGTTGTCACCCACGGCCCGGAGCAATGAGATAGAGAGTGCGCCTGACCCTACACCGGCTTCGACAACACGGGAACCGGGATAGATGTCGGCCATGGTGACTATCTGGCCGGCGTCCTTCGGGTAAACAACCGCAGCTCCGCGGGGCATCGACAACACGAAGTCCGAGAGCAGCGGTCGCAGCGCCTGGTATGGAGCCCCGGTGGTATTAGTGACGATGGTGCCCTCGGATGCACCGATCAGCTGGTCGTGGTTAAGGAAACCCTTATGGGTATGGAAAGCGCCGCCGGGTGTAAGGGTGATGGTGTTCATTCGCCCTTTCTCGTCCGTGAGCTGCACCCGTTCACCGGGCCGAAACGGTCCACGGCGGGCAGCGGCACCGTGAGGCTGCTGCCCGGTCTCGGTGTCGGGGTGACTTGTGTTCATGAAGAATCCTCCGGGGTTCCTTCGGACAGTTGTTTGCCGTCCGATGCTTCTGTTGAAGAAATGCCGCTAGAGGTGCGAGCGACCGGTGATTGCAGCTATGACAACGGCCTGCTGCAGCAAACCTGTGACTGTCCCCTGCCGGTCCGTAACGGCGTATTCGCTCCCGGCCAGGCGCGCAAGGTACTGAACGAGTTCCTGGCCCTCAGCGATTTCGGGTACGTAGGCTCCCGGCGCGAGCGCTCGGGCAACGGCATTGGCAGGTGTCGCTGCGGCCTGCGATTCAGGAACCGCCATCAGCGCACCTGAATCCACGACTGCTTCCGGCAGACCCGCCGGACTTGTCAGGACCACCGCGACTCCCGGGCGGTCACCAAGCACCCGACGGACCTGCTGCACGGAGCTACCGGCGAGCATGCCGACCGCGGGATGCTTCAGTCTGCCGGCGCTTACTTCAGGCAGGCGTAGACGCATCCGGGCATTAGTGATGGCTGAGCTCGCGCCGAGCCAAAGAAAACCGCCCATGACGACGGCTACCAGCACGGTGGTGGCGCTGGGTTGAGCACCGCGGATCAGCGGTACAAGAACGACGACCACGATCAACCCGACGGCGATCACACGCCCGGTCCAGCCTGCTGCGACCGTGCCCTTCTCCTGACTACCCGTTGCTTGCCAGACGGCCGACTCGACGATCCGGCCGCCGTCGAGCGGTAGCCCTGGTAGCACGTTGAAGAGCGCCACGAGGAAGTTCGCCCAGACGAGAATGTTCGCGAGGAGATTCGCTACTCCGGAGGGCTCTATGAGGAGCAGAGCCACCCAACCGATCAACGCGATCACGAAGTTGGCGGCGGGCCCGGCTAGCGCCACGATGAGCGACCGTCCGGGGCTGGCCGCGAAATTCTCGAACTGGGTATGCCCGCCCCAGAGGTTCAGGACGATCCGTGTGGTTGGCCAGCCGAAGACCCGCGCCGAGAGTGCATGCGCGAGTTCATGGACCAGGACCGAGGCCGCCAGCAGTACCGCATATGCCAGTGCCACCCCATACGCGCCCAAGCCGATACCCGGATATAGCTCTGCCACCTGCGGGCCGAACACGATGACGACAAACGCAGCGATGATGAACCAGGACCAGGCGAGGACTACGGGGATGTCCCAGAGCCGACCGAGCGGGATGCCTTCGCGTCGGGCAGCTCCGTGCTGGGCGGGCCGACTCATGCTTTGCGTCCTCTCGACGATACCGCCGGTGACGAAGACTGGACGAGATCCTCAAGATCACCAACGGTTCGCCCAGCCAACGTCGCCCACTCATGGTCCGCCGAATCTGTCGGCAGGGCGACCATGTGCGGAACGCCGAGCGCAACAAGACCCGCGGCTCTTGCGGAGGCGATTCCAGGGATTGAATCTTCGATCGCGACAACACGCGATTTATCCAGCGACCGTGAGTTCCCCAGACCGTCGAACGCGAGTTGGTACGCCTCGGGATCCGGTTTGCCGCGGGTAACCATGTCCCCTGTCACGAGTAATTCGAACGTACCAACGGGGAGCTGGCGTGCAACTTCTTGCGCGAGAAGCTGTTCGGACATGGTGACCATTGCGCACGGTATGCCGTTCTCACGAAGGGCAAGAAGCAATTCCCGGGCTCCCGGCCGCCATGGCACTGATACGCGCACCCGCTCGGTCACCCGCCCGATGAGATGGTCGATGATCTCACGCACGCTCAGGCTTACCCCGGCAGCTTGCAGCACACCGGCGGAGAATGTGAGCGATTGGCCGACCAGGCCGGTAGCCTCCTCATCGGACCAGGAACCGCCGTGGGCGTTAACCAGTTCGTGCTCCGCCTCGATCCAGTACGGCTCAGTGTCAACGATTGTTCCGTCCATGTCCCATAGGACAGCCTGTAGATACTCCAACGCTGGCCCTCGTCCGACCGTCCCGCCAGCACTGTTTGAGGGCGCAGTTGTATTGCCGGGAGGGGTGACCATACCTCAAGTCTACGTGCCCTCTTGTCTGCATTCGGCGGGTCCGCTCTCCGCGAAGCCGTCCCGTATCGCCTGACAGGGCTATGGGCAGAGGTTTAGGGTGAAACGGTGAGTACCTTTGATGACGCCCAGCCCGCGGGCATACGCGGTATGTTCGCCGAGAACGGTGGTGAGCGCCGGGTCACTGTGATGCTCGCCGCATTCGAGGGGTGGAATGACGCCGGTGAGGCTGCGAGCGATGCATTGAAGTTTCTCGGCAAGCATTGGAACGGCGAGAAAATCTCCACCATCGACGCCGACGAATTCTACGACTTCCAGTTCACCCGTCCCGCCATCAAGCGCAACAGCTCGGGCCAACGTCGTATCGAGTGGCCCACCACAAGGATCAGCCGGGCATCGGTATCTCAAAGTAACCTTGACATCATCCTCGTTCACGGCGTTGAGCCATCCTACAAATGGCGCGCCTATACGGCGGAGCTCGTGGGCATGGCAAAAGAACTCGAAGTGGATTGCCTTGTGCTGGTGGGAGCGCTGTTGGCAGATGTGCCGCACACCCGTCCTATCCCCGTGACAGTCTCAACAGATGACGATCAGGTGCGCACCACACTCAACGTCGAGTCATCCACTTATGAGGGGCCCATCGGCATCGTCGGTGTCCTGGCCGAAGTGGGACAGTTGGCAGACATTCCCACCCTTTCGATGTGGGCTGCCGTGCCTCACTATGTCGGTCAGTCACCTTCGCCCAAAGCCCAGCTGGCGCTCCTGAACCGGCTTGAGGAACTTCTGCATGTCAGTCTTGATACCCATGTCCTTGCCGAAGAGTCGGAGGCTTGGGAGCGAGGCGTGGATGAATTGTCCACTGAAGACCCCGAGGTAGCGGCGTACGTTCGCCAGCTCGAAGAGGCCAAGGACACCGCGGACCTGCCTGAAGCGAGTGGGGAGTCGATAGCCAGGGAGTTTGAACGCTATCTGAAGAAGCGGCGGAAGGATTAGTCCTTCAGCCTGACCCCCAACAGGGCGTCGAACGCCGCTGCTGCCAACCGGGCGCCGTCGTCGGTTCCTTTTTGATGCGCGGTCAGGGTGCACCATTTATCCACCGCAAGCAGCGCGCCGGGTGCATCAAGGTCGTTCGCCAGTGCGCCCCTGATACTTCCCAGCAGGTCCTCGACTGACCCTACTGTTGCTGTGCCTAAAGCAGCACGCCACGCATCGAGACGCGCTCCGGCGGCGCGGAGGCCCTCGGCGGTCCAGGACCAGTCGGAACGGTAGTGGTTGGCAAGGATGGCAAGACGGATGGCAGCGGGATCGGTACCTGCCTGGCGGAGCGCCGAAACCAGAACGAGGTTGCCCTTCGACTTGCTCATCTTCTCGCCGTCGAGGCCGACCATTCCCGCGTGCGCGTAATGCCCTGCAAGAGGCCGCCCCGAGATGGCCTGGGCGTGACCTGAACTCATCTCGTGGTGGGGAAACATGAGGTCTGCTCCCCCGCCCTGTACGGCGAACGGCGTCTTGAGGAACTGCAGCGCGATGACTGAACACTCAATATGCCACCCCGGCCTCCCCCTACCGAGGGATGCAGCTTCCCAGGACGGCTCTGATTCCCTGGCCATCCGCCACAGGAGTGGATCCAGCGGGTTTCGCTTGCCGGGCCGATCGGGATCACCACCACGCTCTCGGAAGAGCGGAAGCATCTGATCCGTGGTCAGGTGTGAAATGAACCCCGGCCTCCACTCCGCCTCTGACGACTCGCTGGTTCTCGCGGCCGCGCCATCAACGGAGAAGTAGATATCGCCGTCGGGCTCGGAGTCGGAGCCTGGAACGCGGTAGGCGAGATTCGCTGCCAGGAGGGATTCGATCACTGGGACGATTGAACCTATTGATTCGACGGCGCCAACGTAGTGCGCAGGGGCCAACACGTTCAGGGCCTCCATGTCCGTGCGGAACAGGTCAGTCTGCGATTGCGCCAGTTCGGTCCACTCGACGCCGGTGGCCGCGGCACGCTCCAGCAGGGGGTCGTCAATGTCCGTGACATTCTGCACGTAGTTGACCTCGGCGCCGGCATCCCGCCATAACCGGTTCAACAGGTCGAAAGCGACATACGTGGCCGCATGGCCCATATGCGTGGCGTCATACGGTGTTATGCCGCACACGTAGAGGCCCTGCTGCGGATCATGGGGAAGCTCGACCAGCGTCTCCTTCGCGCTGTCCCACAGGCAAATGGCGGCTGAAGAGCCGGGCAGATTGGGTACGGAGCGGGAGTTCCAAGAAATCACGGTTCTACCTTACGGGCTGGCAGATCAGTGATCGTGTCCCAATGAGGGTGGGACATATCACGCACTGATGACGTTGAACCCCAGCAGAAGAAAGAGAACCAGCCCCAGACCGATCCGATACCACACAAAGACTCCATAGCTGCGGGTGGAAACGAACTTGAGGAACCAACCGATGATGACGTAACCCACCGCAAATGCGATCACCGTCGCCAGCAGGGTCTCACCGGCACCGTAGGGTCCGGGCGTACCGGCGCTCTTGTAGAGCTGATACAGCCCGCTGCCGAAGACAGCCGGAATCGCCAAAAGGAAGGAATATCGAGCAGCGGCTTCCCTGGTATAGCCCATGAGCAGGCCTGCCGTAATGGTCCCCCCGGACCGCGACACGCCGGGGACCAGCGCCAGCGCCTGGGCTAGACCGTAGAAAATGCCGTGCCGGTACGTCAGCCGGTCCAGAGTCAGCTGCTGCCGGCCGTAGGCATCGGCGATCGCGAGAAAGACACCGAAGACCACGAGCATGGTCGCGACCAACCACATACTCCTGAAGGTGCTCTCGATCTGGTCCTGGAAGAGCAGCCCGAGGATCACGATCGGGACACTGCCGAGAATGACAAGCCAGCCCATCCGGGCGTCAGGGTTGTTACGCGGCACGGATCCGGTCAGGGAGCCGAACCATGCGCGGATGATTCTCATGATGTCCCGCCAGAAGAAAACGACGACGGCGGTTTCAGTACCCAATTGGGTGATCGCAGTGAACGCCGCACCCGGATCCTGTGCCCCGGGCATCAGCTCCCCGACAATGCGCAGATGCGCACTCGATGAGATTGGCAGGAACTCGGTAAGGCCCTGAACAAGGCCCAGGACGGCCGCTTCAATCCAATTCACAGATAAGACCCTACGTCACGTGGAAGGGTCCGCTGACGCTCGGCGCGGGACCCTCGGCCAGTAGCGCCCACCGGCCTCCCACCCCTCGCTGACGCTCGGCGCGGGACCCTCGGCCAGTAGGCTTAGGCGTATGCAGTCGCGAAATGTGGGCAGTAGCGGACAGCCGGTATCCGTGCTTGGTCTCGGAACGATGACCTGGGGAATAGACGCGGATGAGGAAAGCGCCCGAGAACAGCTCAGGGTATTCGCCGAGGCAGGCGGCACACTACTGAGTACCGCCGCGCGGTACTCAGACGGCCGGTCGGAAGCAATCCTCGGTTCGCTGCTCGGAGACGTCGTGGCGCGATCAGAAGTAGTGCTGGCCGTACTCGGAGGAACACCACGACGCTGGGCAAACGGACAGAGCGACGCATCGCGAAAAGGTCTGCTCGATTCACTGGACGCCTCACTGTCGCGGCTGGGAACTGACAGTGTCGACTTCTGGATGGCCCCTTCGGGAGGCGCCGACGTACCGGTCGAAGAGACCCTTTCAGCCCTCGAAAGCGCCTACCGCTCCGGGCGTGCGCGGTATGTCGGGCTGACCAATCATGCAGGCTGGGAAATCGCGCGGCTGTGTGCCACGGCCGGGTTTCCGGTGACGGTGCACGAGACTGAGTACTCCCTGTTGAACCGGCGCGTTGAAGCGGAAGTGCTGCCGGCGTCGTCGGCCCTTGGCGTCGGTACCTTTGCCTGGGCGCCGCTCGGGCGTGGGGCCCTGACCGGCAAGTACCGATCGCAACTCCCCTCTGATTCGCGGGCAGCATCCGATACCTGGGCACCCTACGTCGAGACCTACCTGAGCGGACGGGCCCCGCGCATCACCGACGCAGTGTGCACGGCTGCGCGTGGACTGGAGCTCACTGCGCATGAGGTTGCGCTTCGATGGCTGGCGCATCGTCCGACGGTTGCGGCGGTCCTGCTGGGAGCGCGAACGGGCCAGCAACTCAAGGAGCTGCTCGGATCTTCTCTCGCTGCGCTGCCCGCACAGATTTCAGACGTTCTGGACGAGGTTTCGGCTCCGCGCTGAGTCACCTCGCGGCGCGCGGTACTTGCTCGTCTTCCTCTTCCTCGTCGTCGTCCTCATAGATGACGAGAGGAGTGACTTCACCATGGGCTTCGTACAGCGATTCCTCATAGGATTCGAACGCGTCAGCGATAGATAGGTAAGCGGCTTCGACCGCCGGATCGTCGTCTCCGCGCCTGGATGCAGCGGCAGCGAGATGTTCTTCGAGGGCGGACACGAGCGATTGCAATGCGACACGCGGATCGATGCTCATGCTCTAGACGTTATCGGTAAAGTGAAGCAAATTGGAGGGAAATGCGCGAACAATTTCTGAACTCGACCGCCATCCGGAAGCGCGATTACGGGCGCCAGTATGAGTATCTGGTGGTCACGGTCAACGCGGGCGAACCGCTGTCTGCCGCGCGCCAGCTTCTGACCGAACACGCCGAATACGGCAAGTGGGAACTCGAGCGCAGCTGCATTTACACCGGCGGGCACAGACGTTTCTGGCTCAGGCGCAAAGTCCTGCGGGTACAGCGCACAGCCTGAACTCGCTGCCCAGTCCCGGGATGCCTACGGCGGGTTTCAGTCGAGCCACGCACTTGCCACGGTGCGCCGGGCAGATTCCCGGGACGAAGGGTGGTAGCGCCCTGCCGCCACATCGCGCGCCAATCGACTGAGTTCGCTGCCGCGGGAATAACCCTGACCTCCTGCCAGTGTGCGCGCCCCCTCGACGAGGTCCTGCGCGGAACCAGTCGCGTGAAGCTTGAGCGCGACCAGCTTCGCGAACCAGCGCCCGTTGTGTTCCATCTGGTTGTCGATGTCTTGCGCGAGCAGGCGAAGATGGGCATCGAGTGCTTCCCAGTCGATCGCTGCATCCGCCACCGCAGCCCTGATTTCCGGGCGATCAACCATTGGGGTGCCGTCCATGCCGGGATTTCGATCCTCCACAGCAGAGACAGCCAGCTCCAACGCCCTGTCCGCTATGCCCGTGTACACGGCACTGATTAGTGTTTCGAAGGCAGCGAAGATCGCGAAGATGAGCGGATCGCGGTTGGGACCTACGGGCAGGTGCCGGAAAATCTGCTCTGCAGGTACGACGACGGCGTTCAGCCGCGTGGTATGGGATTGCGTGGCGCGCATGCCGAGCGTGTCCCAGTCCTCGAGGATCTCCACGCCTGGGGTGCCGCGAGTGATGAAGCCGTGTACCAGCTCTTCATCTTCCGAACCAATGGACTTTCCGAACACGCCGAGGCGGGTCCAGACGGGCGAAAGGCTCGTGAAGATCTTCGTACCGGTGAACTCATACGCGCCGTCATCGCGTTGCTGGGCCAGCGTCCTGGAATCGAACAGCACGGAGTCATTTCCCGGCTCCGAAAGGCCGAACGCGAATACTTCGCCGGCAGCGGCCTCGCGCAGGATGAAATCCAGGGACGGATCCCCGCCCTGCCGGAGCAGCCTTGCGACCGCCGTCCAGACAAGGTGCATGTTGACAGCCAGCGCCGTCGCCGGGGCCGCCGCGGCCAGGCGCCGCTGGCAGGCGACGGCCCCCGCCATCCCCAGCGCCGCGCCGTCGTCGTCCTTGTCACAGAACAGGCGCAGGTAACCGCGGTCCACCAGCTCGTCGAAATCTTCCTGGCAGAACACGTTCCGGGCGTCATAATCTGCCGCCCGCCCCCGGAACCGCTCGAGAAGTCCGTCGGGCAGGATGTCCTCGGGGAGGGCGGTCATCAGCTGGTGCGAAGCAGACGGTGGAGTACCCGTGAGCCGAAACGCAGTGAGTCAGTGGGCACCCGCTCATCAACGCCGTGGAACATGCCGGTGAAGTCCAGCTCGTCCGGGAGCCTGAGCGGCGCGAACCCGTAACCGGTGATCCCCAACCGGCTCAGGGATTTGTTGTCCGTACCGCCCGAAAGCGTATACGGGAGAACCTTCGCTTCCGGATCCTCGGCCAGCAGCGCGTCGACCATCGAATCAACGAGGTTGCCCGCGAAGGGCACCTCCAGCGAAACGTCCTTGTGCTCGTACGTGACATCGACTCCCTCGCCGGCGAGTTCCTTGATGGTTGCCAGCACGTGCTCCTCCTGGCCGGGAAGCGTGCGAACGTCGATCAGGGCTTCGGCAGTTCCCGGGATGACGTTGTGCTTGTACCCGCTCTTCAGCATTGTCGGGTTGGAGGTGTTCTGCAGCGTTGCCCCGACGAATCGCGCAACGGTGCCGAGTTCCTTCAGGAGACGTTCGGGGTTCTCGGCGTCGAATTCGACGCCGGTCAGTTCGGTAACACCATCGAGGAACTGCCGGGTGGTCGGCGTCAGCTCGATTGGCCATGGGTGTTCACCGACACGCGCAACCGCCCGCGCCAGCCTGGTTACCGCATTGTCGGTATTGATTTGGGATCCATGCCCTGCACGCCCATGCGCCACGAGGCGCAGCCAGGAGATTCCCTTTTCGGCTGTCTGCAGCAAATAGGTTCGCTGACCGCCGATGTTCGCGGAGAATCCGCCGACCTCGGAGATGGCCTCGGTTGCACCGTCGAACAGTTCGGGTTTGTTGTCGACCAGCCAGGAAGCGCCGTAATTACCTCCCGCCTCCTCGTCTGCGAAGAAAGCGAAGATAAGGTCCCGTTTGGGGCGGGTGCCGTCGCGCTGCATCGAGCGCAGGACGGAAAGGATCATGGCGTCCATGTCCTTCATATCCACCGCTCCCCTCCCCCAGATCAGCCCGTCCTTCTCCTCCGCGCTGAAGGGATCGACGCTCCAATCCTCTTTCTGGGCTGGAACGACGTCGAGATGGCCGTGGACTACCAGTGCGGGCAAGCTGGGATCGGTACCCTCCATGCGTGTGAGCACTGAGGCGCGTCCAGGAGCAGACTCGAACAGTTGCGCGTCCAGGCCCACCTCCTCGATCAGACCGGCGGTGTATTCGGCAGCTTCCCGTTCGCCGGGGCCCTCGTTGTTCCCGAAGTTCGAGGTGTCGATTCGGATAAGGTCTCGGCAGATGCGGACTACTTCATCTTCGGGGGCGATGCCCATCTCGGAACCTCCATAGGTAGTGGCTGTCCTCCCAGCGTACCTACCCCGAATGGCGCAGTCCGCGCGGCCGTGTGATCTCGCGCACAGCGCGCTGGTTTTCGACCATTGTTGCCCCAGGCCATGGCTAATCTTGAAGCTGTCAGCGCCATCCAGGCGCCGAGCATCCAACTTCGCTGGGGAGAACATGAAGATCACCAAGCTTGCGGCTGTTGCCGCCGTCGCCATTGCTGCCCTTACCGGGTGTGGCGGGTCAACCGAATCGTCCGACTCGACGTCGAACACGGCGCCCACCCCTGCAAGCTCCACCGCGCCCGCGCAGAACATCGCAGCGCCGTCCACTAATGACCTCATGAGCGAGCCCACGGCCGCAGGCGCGAAGGCTTTCCTGCACCACGCTTTCGAATTGAAGTCCTACGCGCAGCAAACCGGAGACATCGAGCCCCTTCTGGCCTCACTCGACGGCGCTGAGGCGGCTGCTGCGGATGCTGAAGCCATCAAAGCTATTTACGACGACGGCGGCTGGATTCTCGGCGGTCAGCCCAAGGTGAAGCAGATCGTCATCACCACCCCTGCCGAAGAGGTTGCCGAGGGCACGGAAGTTGACGCGCTTATTCCTGTCAATCCTGATGCCTACACGTCCTTCAACGAGGCGGGCGAAGTGCAGGAAACACGCCCGTTTGACCCAGCCGGTTCAATGTACTCAGCCACCGTTGTCTACTCGGACGGTGCGTGGAAGGCCACCTACCTGGAAGAAACACCGGACGCGGAGCTACCGGCCACCGAGTAGCCCTCTGCTCCAATGACGAGCGCCTGCCCTCCTCGAGGGCAGGCGCTCTTTGTTTAGGGCGCGGAGCAGTGGAAAGACACAAAAAAACCCCGGGAAACCCGGGGTTTTTCGTTGTGCGCGGAGGGGGACTTGAACCCCCACCCTCAATAAGAGGACTAGCACCTCAAGCTAGCGCGTCTGCCATTCCGCCACCCGCGCAGGTGGTGTTTTCGAAGCGAAATTTCCTTGGGAAACGCTCGAAAGCAGCGAGAAAAACTCTAACACGAGAGCGCCTCAAGAACTTAATCGGGGACGCTCATCGCAGCAGATCTGCGATTGCGCGGATGCCCGTGTACGTCTCCTCGAACGACGTCGACAGGGGCGAAAGACCGAGGCGGAGGCCATCGGGGTTTCGGAAGTCGGGAATGACCCCGTCGTTCCATAGTTCAGGCAGCATTGTCTTGAACGCCGGGTGGTCGATCGTGATGTGGCTACCGCGCTGCTCTGGGTCCAGGGGCGACGCGATCCGCACGCCATGGGCACCCATCAGTTCCTCCACGCTCTCGACGGCGAACGCCGTCAACTGCAACGATTTTTCCCGGACTCTAGTCATGCCCACCTCTTCCAGGAGGTCCAGCATGTCCTGCATGGCCACCATGCCGAGGATCGGCGGAGTTCCGGAAACCAGGCGACGGATCCCCTCTGCCGGCTCGTACGCGGTTCCCATGCCGAACGGGTCGGCGCTTCCAAGCCAGCCATGGATCGGCTGCTGTAGGTCGCCAAGGTGACGGTGCGCCACATACGCCCACGCGGGAGCACCTGGACCGCCATTGAGGTACTTGTAGCTGCAACCCACCGCGAAATCGACATCCCACGCATCCAGCTCCACGGGAACCGATCCCACGGAATGGCTCAGGTCCCACACAACCAGCGCTCCAGCCTCGTGGATGGCACGGGTAATGCCTTCCATGTCCGCTATATGTGCCGACCGATAGGCGACATGGCTCAGTACGGCGACGGCGGTATCCGGGCTTAGTGCCGCAGCCACACCGGCAGAGGTGGGACCGGCGTCGTGCTCTGCTTCCACCCAGCGCACGTTCAATCCGCGGTCGGCCGCTATCCCCTCGACGATGAAGCGGTCCGTGGGGAAATTGTCCCGGTCGATCACAATTTCAGTTCGGCCAGGGCGGGCCGCGAGGGCTGCTCGGACCACCTTGTACAACATGACGCTGGTGGAGTCTGCGACGACGCACTGGCCTGCCGCGGCACCGAGCGCCACGCGACCTATCTGGTCGCCGAGCCGTGCCGGGAGTTCCAACCAGCCCTCATCCCAGCCGCGGATAAGGCGCCCGCCCCACTGGCTCCGAACGAAGTCCGCCAGGCGGTCCGCGGTTGCCGTCAACGGCCGCCCAAGGGAGTTACCGTCGAGGTAGGCAGGGATCCCGCCGTCGTCGTGCCCTTGAAAAAGCCGGCGATACCGCGCGAGCGGATCCTGTGCGTCCAGGGACCGGGCGAGCGTGAGCCGTGAGTCGGAATGCATGGCTTCAGTCTAGGTCGCGCTCATGAAACCGGGCGTACCAAAGGAGCCCCCTCCCGCTGCTGTTCGGGAGGCGGCTCCTGGCTTCCTGCGATGAAGTTACCGGTTCGAAGCGGTGGTGTAGGCCGTCTGGATCGACGATCCGAAGTACGGTCCGTACATCACGTTCTTCTGGATGTTGTAGCCGAAGCTGTTCACGGAGTTCTGGGTACCGCCCGAACCGGAGCCCACGAACCACGGGCCGCCGGAGGAACCACCGGTCATGTCGCAAGGGATCCCCTGCGACTGCGTGCCGCCGAATCGGTCAGCTGAGGCACGGCCGGCGCAGCTCTTCAGCGTCTCGCCGTTGAAGGGGCTGGCGGCCGGGTAGCCGTAAGCGGTGTAGGAGAGCCCGCGTGCGAGGTTGAAACCGATCTTCGATGCGCCGACGGCTGCTGCCAGGGTCTTGCCGTCCTGCGGCCCGACAACGGCGAAGGCACCGTCATAGCTGATGTCGTTGCGTGAGATCCACTCGCTGGTGGAATGGAGCGATGTGGCAGACCACATCCCGTATGGCGCGTCTCCGTTGTTGTAGGCCGGTACGAAGACGAACTTGCTGGCCCAGCCCGCGTTGATGTCATACGTGCAGTGGCCGGCCGTGGCAACTGTGCTCTGGTTGGCGCTCTGGACTGAATTGGCTGAGCACACGTAGTTCTGGCCGCCGAGGGTGAAGAACACCTTCCCGATGTGTGAGACCGGAGCAGGGCTCCCTGCCCGCTTGCTTGGTGCTGCCTTCTTCTCGGGTGTCGCCTTGAGCGTGCCTGCACCGGCCTTGGGCATGACCGAGCGACCCTGCTCAGCCCATCCCTGCGAGTTGATGGTGTTGCCCGGCTTGGCGTTCTTCATCCGTTCGGGCGTCCAGTAAGCCTCAAGGGATTCCTGCGTTTCGACCTGGACGTGGGTAACCGTGGCGCCCTGTGCCTCCAGCGGTGCCTGCGGGGCTGCGTTGGCAGCACCACCGGACATGAGAGCCGTTGCGACCAGCGTCGATGCTGCCAGCACGGTTGCCTTCAAACCTCGTGAATTCACGAAATTCCTCATTTCGATCGTATGAAGCGTCAGCGGTAACTGACCCCTGGAGTCTGCCCTCTTCGAGACAAAGATCACAATTTGAAAACAACATCTGGCTCAAAATAACCCGAAACCGGAAACGCGCTATGGACTTTCCAGAACGGTCATGCAATTATCTCCGCCGCGCTCACCCCAGACTCTCCATCCGCCCAGTGAAATGCGTACGACGACGGCGGGGATCCCACGCCGTGACATTGGCCCCCTCCCACTCACTTCCCGGGCGATCGACATCGAGGGCGAGAAAAACCTTCGAAGGAAGCGGAACGGGCGAGTGGAAGTCGACCGTCCAACGCATTGGTGTCCACTCGCGGGGACCGGCTTCGGCAACCATCCGCGAAGCCAGGTACATCCCGTGGGCAATGGGTTTCCTCATCCCGAGCAGCCGTGCAGACGGGCCGCTGAGATGGATCGGATTGTAGTCACCGGAGATGGCCGCATAGCGGCGGCCCGCATCCGGTCCAAGAGTCCACACAGTGGTCGGGTAGTCCGGCAGGACGCCGTCCGATGCCGCGTCCGAAGCAGGCGCCTGCTCCGTTGAGTCCGGTAGGTAGGTTCCCTTGGCCAGATACGTCGACCGGCCTCGCCAGGCCAGCCCGGTGCTGTTTTCGAGCTCGACGACCGCGTCGACCGTGGTGCCGCTCCGGTGACGCTTCAGGTTTTCCACCCACGCGGTTACCGAGAGTTCCTCGCTGACTTTCACCGGGCTGAAGTCCTCAACGTCGTTGCGAAGATGGATCATGCCGAGCAACGGCAATGGGAAGTCATCCCTGGCGAGAACGCTCATCGCGACGGGAAACGCGAGTACATGTTGGTAGCCCGACGGCATGAACTCCCCCGCCGGCTGCCCCATCAGGGCCTGGAAGGCCCGCACGTGTTCGGGGCGCGCTGACACCGGTTCGACCCGATGTCGGGCCGCAGGCAGCGTCTGCTGCCTTTTGCCACCGGGCATTCGCGCCCCGATCGCGTGGGTGAGCGCCTTCCCGTAGAGAGCACTGAGGGTCGGAACGCTTTCAAGCCGGGTCTCCATCACGCACCCACCAGATTCTGACCACAGACCCTTAACGTCTGCCCGCTGATTCCGGCGGCGGCACCCGTTGCAAGGAAGGCGACAGTCTCAGCAACATCAACCGGCAGCCCACCCTGCTGGAGGCTGCTCAGTCGCCTGGCCACCTCCCTGGTGGCGAACGGCATCCTGGCTGTCATCTCCGTCTCGATGAACCCGGGCGCAACCGCGTTGATCGTCCGTCCCGAGTCCTGCAGCGCAGCCGCGGTCGAACGGACCATCCCGATCACTCCCGCCTTCGACGCCGCGTAGTTGGTCTGCCCCCTGTTCCCGGCAATACCGCTGGTAGAGGCGAGGCTGACAATCCGTCCATCGGCACTGAAGTCCGGGGAAGCGAGAAGCGCTTCATTGATGCGCAACTGCGACTCAAGGTTCACTGCCAGCACCGAGTTCCAGCGGCCCGCATCCATATTTGCGAGCAGTTTGTCCCGGGTGATCCCAGCGTTGTGCACGACGATATCCAGGCTGCCGTATCGGGTAGCCGCATGGTTCAGGATGAGCTCGCCAGCATCGGGAGCGGTGACGTCAGCGTGCAGGGCGGTGCCGCCGACGCCGTTCACAACCCGCGTCAGTTGCTCTCCCGCAGCCGGAACATCAACGGCGATCACGCGCGCGCCATCCCTCGCCAGTACCCTGACGATCTCCGCGCCGATTCCACGCGCAGCTCCGGTGACCACCGCCGTACGGCCGGCAAGGGGTGTATCCCAGCTCTGCGGCTCGGAACCGCCACTGGTTCTCACGCTGATGAACTGGCCGTTCACATAAGCGCTACGACCCGAGAGCAGGAAGCGCAACGCGGCGCGGACGCTCACCGCGTCCACGTCAACGGTCTCCCCCAGGACAACCCCGTTTGCTGTCGCACCGCCGCGGAGCTCCTTCGCCACGCTGCGCAGCGCGCCTGCGATGCCTTGCCGTGCTGCCGTGACGGCGGGTTCGACCTGCGCTTCGGCGGTGCGGGAGACAGTAATCACCCGTCCGCCCGGCAACAGCTGCCGCAGGACGCCACCGAGCTCCAGGAACGTGGCGGACAAATCGCCGGGGCTCGCTATGTCATCGAGAACGACGACGACGGCGCCGGCCTTTTCCTTCGGCCGCAGGTGCCGCCGCACATCCAGGTTCCATGCAAGGAGCGTTGATGCGAGCCCGTCGGCGCCGGCTGAAGCGCCCAGAACGAGTACCGGGCCCGGAACCATCGGAGCGCCCGGCTCGTATCGGCGCAAAGGTACAGGGCGAGGCAGGCCGATCGCCTTGGCAACCTTCTTCAATGGCCCGGAGTTGACGAGGTTGAGGTAGGTGTCCGTCACGGTTATCGTGCCTCCAGGATGGCAACCACACCCTGCCCGCCGGCGGCACAGACTGAGATAAGCCCACGGCCCGAGCCCTTCTCCGAGAGCGACTTGGCAAGGGAGGCGACAATCCGCGCACCGGTGGCGGCGAACGGATGGCCGGCCGCCAGGGAGGATCCGTTAACGTTCAGCTTGCTCCGGTCCACGGTTCCCAGCGCTCCCTGCAGCCCGAGCTGGTTCCGGCAGAAGTCCTCGTCCTCCCAGGCAGCCAGTGAAGTCAGCACGGTACTGGCGAACGCCTCATGGATCTCGAAGAAGTCGAAATCGGCGAACGTCATGTTGTTACGCGCGAGCAGGCGCGGCATGGCATAAACCGGAGCCATCAGCAGGCCCTCCTTACCGTGGACGAAGTCGACTGCTGCAGCCTCAGCGTCGACTACGTTCGCGAGCATCGGAAGACTGTATTGACGGGCGTACTCCTCTGAGCCGAGCAGAACCACAGCGGCGCCGTCCGTCAACGGCGTGGAGTTACCGGCTGTCATGGTTGCCTCGGCCGTGAGGCTGCGCCCGAAGACAGGTTTCAGGGACCCGAGTTTCTCCAGTGAGGTGTCTGCACGGAGGTTGCCATCCCGCACTACGCCGCGGAAGGGCGTCACCAGGTCGTCGAAGAAACCGCGGTCGTAAGCAGCAGCCATGTTCGTGTGGCTCGCCAACGCGATCTCGTCCTGTGCGCGCCGGTCGATGTTCCAGCGCGCCGTCGTTATCGCTTGATGCTCCCCCATCGAGAGGCCGGTGCGGGGTTCTGCCGTTCCGGGTGCGTTCGGTTTGAGGTGGGCAGGCCGCAAATTCCTTAGCGCGGCGAGCTTTTGTGGCGTACTGCGCGCACGGGACAGGTCAAGGAGTACCCGCCGCAGGCCCTCGCTCACGGCTATCGGTGCATCAGAGGCGGAATCCACGCCCCCGGCGATCCCCGAGTCGATCTGTCCGAGCTTGATCTTGTTCGACAGCCCGACAACCGTCTCAAGGCCCGTGGCACACGCCTGCTGCAGGTCATAGGCCGGTGTGTCGGGAGCCAGCGCGGAACCGAGGACCGACTCGCGCGTCAGGTTGAAATCGCGGGAGTGCTTCAGAACGGCTCCGGCCGCGACCTCACCTACCCGCTGCCCCTGAAGTCCGAACCGGGCCACCAGTCCGTTCAAGGCTGCCGTCAGCATCTCCTGGTTGGGCGCGTAGGCGTAGGGCCCGCCGGAGCGCGCGAAAGGGATACGGTTCCCTCCGATAACGACGGCGGGACGCGCCTTGGCTCCCGATGGTTGGCTGGTTCCCGCTGCGGGATTCTGCTGTGCTTCGTCGGTATTCATGAACGCTCCTTGATTGGCACACGGACATATCTACTGGACGTCCACTGAGGATGCCCGGCTGACCACGGCAGAACAACCGCGCGGTCACAAGTGTTTGATACCCAGCGTACCTGATACGCTGGGTATCGTGAATCGCCCACTCATTGCCCGCAACCGGGACGCGTCGCCGAACGCCGGTGGCAACCCTGCGCCGGAGAAGTCGGCGGACGGACGCTCCAGCCGATGGGAGAAGCATCGCGAGAACCGGCGGCACGCCCTGATCAAGACAGCCCGCAAAGCCGTGCACAGGATCGGCCCGGGCGCTTCCATGGAAGACATCGCTTCCGCTGCGGACACGTCCAAATCCGTCTTCTACCGTTATTTCGGCGACAAAGCCGGCCTGCAGCGAGCAATGGGCGAGGTAGTCGTAAGGCAGATGCAGGAGCAACTGTTCGACGCCGCCCGTAAAGCAACCACCCCGCGTGAAGGGCTGCATGCCATGGTTTCGGCCTATCTGCAGATGGCAGGGACCTCACCGAATGTCTACGTGTTTGTCACCCAGCCAAATCAGGAGGGCGTCGCCCCCTCCTTGGAGGGATCCGCAACCCTCAGCAGCTTCTTCGACGCGGTCTCCACCATGCTTGCCCGGCCATTGGAGGAGTATCTCCGTCACAGCCCGCCGGGCAGCGCGAAGACACGGACACTGACGCTCTGGCCGCGCGCGGCAATCGGCATGGTGCGTGCCGCGGGTGAGCAATGGCTATCCACCCCTCATGGTGAACACCGGCCAACCGAGGCTGATCTCGCGGACGCGCTCACCGGCTGGCTGCTAGATGGCATCGCAACGTCCATCCCCCACGCTTCCCATGCGCTTGCCCCAGGCGCAGCTCAACATTCAAAGGACCAATCATGACCCAAACCGCAACCCGCCCTGAGCTTTCAGTACCCGCAACAGTCGCAATTCAGGACAACGACGCCGCTGTCGTGGATGTGGCGGCCCTTGGGGAGCAACTGCTGGGGCGCTGGGCCGCCTCGCGGCGGACAGCCCGCGCGCTCGCGGGCGACCCGGCAGTACACAAGATCGAAGGGCTCTCCTCTTCTGAACATCGTGCCCGTTGCCTCGAACAGCTTCACCACCTCGTCAAAAGTAAGGCTGTTCACAGGGCATTTCCGGAGGAACTCGGTGGCTCCGATGACCACGGCGGGAACATCGCCGGGTTCGAGGAGTTGGTGGTCGCCGATCCCTCACTTCAGATCAAGGCAGGTGTCCAGTGGGGCCTTTTCGGTGCCGCTGTCCTGCATCTTGGCAGCGAGGAACACCATCGCGCGTGGCTGCCCGGCATCATGAACATGGACATCCCTGGCTGCTTCGCAATGACGGAAACCGGACACGGGTCCGACGTCGCAAGTATCGCGACCACTGCGACCTTCGATCCCGATGCAGACGAATTCGTCTTGCACACGCCCTTCCGCGCCGCATGGAAGGACTACATCGGCAATGCCGCCCAGGACGGGCGTGCCGCCGTCGTCTTCGCACAGCTGATTACCCGGGGCGTTAATCACGGCGTGCATGCCTTCTACGTGGAGCTTCGTGACGAGTTGGGCAATTTTCTGAACGGCATAGGTGGCGAGGATGACGGGCTGAAGGGAGGACTCAACGGCATCGACAACGGCCGGCTGCACTTCACACAGGTGCGCGTGCCCAGGACCAACCTCCTCAACCGCTACGGCAACGTTGCGACGGACGGCACCTACACGTCCCCCATCGACTCCCCTGGGCGTCGCTTCTTCACCATGCTCGGGACCCTTGTACAGGGCAGGGTTTCCCTCGACGGAGCTGCGGTGGCCGCCAGCAAGCTGGCGCTCAAGACCGCCATCCAGTACTCCGTCGAACGTCGCCAGTTCACCACCGCCTCAGAGCTCTCGGAGGAAGTCCTTCTGGACTATCAGCTGCACCAGCGGCGCCTCCTGCCGCGTCTCGCGGCAACGTATGCGGCTTCCTTCGCACACGAGGAACTGCTGGAGAAGTTCGACGGCGTCTTCTCCGGCGAGCACGACACGGACGAGGACCGACAGGACCTCGAAACCCTCGCCGCAGCGCTGAAGCCGCTCTCAACGTGGCTCGCGCTCGACACCCTGCAGGAGTGTCGCGAGGCCTGCGGCGGTGCGGGCTTCCTGACAGAGAACAGGTTCACCTCCCTGCGGGCGGACCTCGATGTCTACACCACATTCGAAGGTGACAACAACGTTCTGCTGCAACTGGTGGCAAAGCGACTGCTCGCCGACTACGCCAAGGAATTCCAGGGGGTTGATTTCGGCGTGCTCGCCCGGTTCGTCGTCACCCAGGCAGCGGAGCGGACCCTGCACCGAACCGGTCTGCGCCAGGTGCTTCAATCCGTTGTCGACACAGGTTCGGAGCGGAAATCGGCCATCGCGTTGCGGGACGAGCGGACACAGCACGAGCTGTTGTGCGGACGCGTGGATTCCATGGTCGGGGAGCTTGCCGGGGCGCTGCGCGGGGCGCGCCGCCTGCCGCCCGCGGATGCAGCCGCCGTCTTCAACCAGCACCAGCAGGAGCTGATCCAGGCCGCCCGCGCCCATGCAGAACTGCTTCAGTGGGAAGCGTTCACGGCCGCACTCGCGAACACGTTGGATGCCGGCACGCGGCAGGTCCTCACTTGGCTCAGGGACTTGTTCGGGCTCTGCCTGATCGAGGAAAATCTCTCCTGGTACCTCATGAACGGTCGGCTTTCGGCCCAGCGTGCACGCACACTCGGTCCTTACATCAACCGTCTGTTGCTCAAGATCCGTCCGCACGCGGTAGACCTTGTGAACGCATTCGGCTACGGTCCGGAGCACCTGCGGGCCGCAATCGCAACAGGGGCGGAGCAGAAGCGCCAGGACGAGGCGCGCGAGAACGCACGTGCGATGCGGGCCAGCGGGCACGCACCGGTCGATGAGAAAACCGTCATCCTGCGGAAAGCGGAAGCGGACAAACGGTCGCAGCGGGCCTAGGAGCGCCCGGCAGTCACCGCTCGGTGCTCTGAACTTCACCGGCTCGGTGAAGTTCAGAGCACCGAGCGGTAGATGCCGAGTGTCAAGTCGGCGATAGTATCCCAGGAGAAGTGCTGCTCGGCCCGCTTACGCCCCAGTTCGCCCATGGTGCGGGCACGTGCCGGGTCGGCCAGTAGGGCGTTGAGCGCATCCGCGAAGTCACTAACGAACGAGTCGGGATCCAACGGGGTTCCGGTTCCGTCCTGCACCTGCTCAAGTGGAACGAGCGTGCCCGTAACGCCGTCGTCGACCACCTCCGGTATGCCCCCCGTCGCGCTGGCGACCACCGCCGCGCCGCAGGCCATCGCCTCAAGGTTGACGATACCCAGCGGTTCGTAGATCGACGGACAGGCGAAGACCGTCGCATGGCTGAGTACCTGGATCAGCTCCCGCCGCGGGAGCATCCGCTCGATGAGGATCACTGAGCCGCGCTCTGCTGTCAGGTCGTCGATCAGGCGCGACGTCTCGGCAGCGAGTTCCGGGGTATCCGCGGCACCCAAACAAAGCACCAGTTGAACGTCACCGGGCAGCTTGGCCGCCGCCCGCAACAGGTACGGCACGCCCTTCTGCCGGGTGTTTCTTCCGACGAAGACCACGCTGGGCCGAGCCGGATCGATCCCAAGCGCGCGCACGGCGTCGTCGTCCGCGTCCGGACTCCAGGCGACGGTGTCCACACCGTTATGCACCACATGGACCCGCGAGGGGTCCACCGCCGGATAGCAGCGCAGGATGTCCTCGCGCATGCCGGCGGACACAGCGATAACGGCGGCGGCAGCCTCATAGGCGGTCTTCTCAACCCAGGAGGAAAGCGCGTAGCCACCGCCTAGCTGCTCGGCCTTCCACGGCCGCAGCGGCTCCAGGCTGTGGGCGCTGAGGACATGGGGAATCCCGTGCAGTAATGAGGCGAGGTGGCCCGCCATATTGGCGTACCACGTGTGCGAGTGCACAACGTCGGAACCGGAAATCCCACTCAGCATCGACAGATCGGTGCCGAGGGTCTGGACAGCGGCGTTCGCCTCCGTCAGCTCGGCCGGCACCCCATAGTTCCGGACTGTGGCGCCGTGGAACTCTTCCGGCCGTTCACCCCCGAAGCAGTGGACCATGAGGTCAATGCGGTTTGCGAGCACCCGGCTCAGCTCCGCTACATGGACGCCCGCGCCCCCATAAATCTCCGGCGGGAATTCTTTTGTCACAATGTCTACTCGCACCTTCCCAACGTAGTGCAGCGGTTGCCGGTCCTCTAGTGTGAGTTGCAGGACGTAACACTCGGTCGAAAGTGCAGGGAGGGGTTGTCCGTGGCTGTCAAGAAGGTGCTCGCGGTTGTTCTGGCAGGCGGTGAGGGCAAGCGGTTGATGCCGCTCACAGCGGATCGTGCGAAGCCCGCGGTCCCTTTTGCGGGCAGCTACCGGCTGATCGACTTCGCGTTATCGAACGTGGTCAACTCCGGCTATCTGCAGATCGTCGTCCTCACCCAATACAAATCCCACAGCCTGGACCGGCACATCTCCGAGACCTGGCGCATGTCCACCCAGCTGCAGCAGTACATTGCCTCCGTTCCAGCCCAGCAGCGCCGCGGCAAGAGCTGGTTCCTCGGCAGCGCGAATGCAATCTACCAGTCCCTGAACCTCATCCATGACGCACGTCCGGACATCGTGGTCGTCATCGGTGCCGACCACGTGTACCGCATGGATTTCGAGCAAATGGTGCAGGCGCACGTCGACTCGGGCGCGTCGGTGAGCGTCGCGGCTGTCCGGCAGCCGCTCCACCTCGCGGACCAGTTCGGGGTGATCGAGGTGGACCCCGCGGACCCCGGCCGGATCTCGGCGTTTGTGGAGAAGCCCCAGTCAACACCCGGCCTGCCGGATGACCCGCACAGTTTCCTTGCATCCATGGGGAACTACGTGTTCAACACCGATGCACTGCTGCAAGCTCTGGAGGCGGACGCCGCGCGGCTGAACACCAAGCACGACATGGGCGGCGACATCATCCCCTACTTCGTGGAGCGCGGCGATGCCGCTGTCTACGACTTCACCACCAATGAGATTCCCGGCTCCACCGAACGGGACAGCCAGTACTGGCGCGATGTCGGCACCCTCGACTCTTATTACGACGCCAACATGGACCTCATCACCCCGCTGCCGCTATTCAACCTCTACAACCTCCAGTGGCCCATCTACACGCGGCAGAGCATCTCGCCGCCCGCGAAGTTCGTGCGCAGCGCATCCGGGGTTTCAGGAGTCGCCCACGATTCGGTGGTCTCCAACGGGGTGGTGATCTCGGGTGGGTCGGTCCAGAGTTCAATCCTTGCCACGGATGTCTTCGTGGATGAAGGCGCCGACGTGAGCGGATCTGTCCTCCTCGACAGCGTGAGCGTCGGCTCGGGTGCAGTGATTCGGAAGGCGATCATTGACAAGAATGTCCACGTTCCGCCGGGTGCGAAGATCGGCGTGGACCGGGAACTCGACCTGAGCCGTGGCTTTACCGTGACGGATTCAGGGCTGACTATCCTCAGCAAAGGCCAGGAGGTTGAGCCCTGAAACCCGGCGCGGCGCCGTCGTGATTGAATGGGCCGGTGCATAACGAGAATCTCCGTCGCGACGAAGCGGCAAGCCGGTCCGCCATCATCAACGTCCTGGGATACGACGTAAGCCTGGACCTCAGCAACGCACGGGATGCACGATCCCTCGGCTTCCCCTCAAGGTCAGTGGTGACCTTCGAATGCTCCAGGGCAGGCGCTGAGACCTTTCTCGATTTCATCCACGGCGGAGTGGAGAGCGTCACCCACAACGGGATTGCCCTCGACGTGGATAAGGTTGTATCCGGCGCCCGAATCACCTTTGAAGACCTCGCGGCGCACAATACCGTCGTGATCGAGGGCATCGCCCTCTACAGCCGCAGCGGTGAAGGAATGCACCGGTTCCAGGACCCCGCCGACGGCGAAACCTACCTTTACACGCAATACGAACCCGCGGACGCCCGCCGGGTTTTCGCCTGCTTTGAGCAGCCGGACCTCAAAGCGCCCTTCACCTTCCATGTACGGGCGGCGGAGGCGTGGTCCGTCGCCTCGAACGCCGCGGAATGCGGGCTGGACCGACACGACGACGGCACCGCCACCAGGCACTTCGAGCCGACGATGCGCATCTCGACCTACATCACCACCGTGTTGGCTGGCCCATACGCGGTCACGCGTGATGAGTGGACGGGAATTGTCGGCGACGGCGACGTACTGCGAATCCCGCTGGCAACCTACTGCCGCCGTTCCCTGGCGGAGAACCTGGATGCTGAACGAATCTTCGAGACAACGCGGCGCGGCCTGACGTACTTCCACGATCTCTTCAAATACCCCTACCCGTTCGGGAAGTATGACCAGGCATTCGTACCCGAGTACAACCTCGGTGCCATGGAGAACCCGGGGCTGGTGACCTTCACGGAGTCCTATGTCTTCCGGTCCCGCGCCACCCACGCGCAGTACGAGTCGCGTGACAACACAATCATGCACGAGATGGCGCACATGTGGTTCGGCGATCTGGTGACCATGACCTGGTGGAACGATCTCTGGCTCAAGGAGTCCTTCGCCGACTTCTCGGGCGCCCTTGCCGTAGCCGAAGCGATGGGTTCGGAAACGTCCTGGATCACGTTCGCCAACAGGCGGAAGGCCTGGGCCTACCTACAGGACCAACTGCCCTCCACGCACCCCATCGTCGCGGATATCCCGGATCTCGAAGCAGCCAAACTCAACTTCGACGGCATTACCTACGCAAAGGGCGCGTCCGTCCTGAAGCAACTGGTCGCCTACGCCGGTTTCGACGCCTTTACCACCGCAGCGCGGTCCTACTTCCGCGACCACGCGTTCTCGAACACCACGCTCGACGACCTCCTCGGGGCGCTGACCGCCGCCTCGGGAAGGGACATGTCCGACTGGGCGCAGCGCTGGCTGCAGACCTCCGGTGTGCCGCAGCTGACTGCAGAGGTCACGACCGACGACGACGGCGCCTACACCTCAGTCTCGATCCTCCAGCAGGCGGTCGATCCGGTCACCGGTCACCAGGCTCCCCGGCCGCACAGCATCCGGCTCGGGCTGTACTCTTTCGACGAGAACGGCAGGTTGTTGCGCACGGCTTCCCACGAGCTGGTCGTCGACGGCGACCGCACCAAGGTTCCGGCCCTCACCGGACACGTCCAACCGGATCTTCTGCTCATCAACGACGACGACCTCACCTACGCCAAGCTGGTCTTCGACGAGCGCTCTGTTGCCACCCTGCTTTCATCTGCCGACAGGCTCGAGGAGCCACTCGCACGCGCCATCTGCCTTGCTGCGCTGTGGTCCTCAACCCGCGATGCGCTACTGAACGCCGAAGACTATCTCGGTGCCGTCGAGCGCGTTGCTCCAAGGGAACAGGGCGTGGGCGTCCTCACCCAGCTGCTGCAGAACGCTCGCCACGCCGTCGAGCAGTATGCGCCGGCGCATGACCGTAGTGAGCTGCGCGAGCGGCTTGCTGATTGTCTGGTTCGCGGGCTGGAGGAAGCCGAGCCGGGAACAGATCATCAGCTCGTGTGGGCCCGTGCGCTGGCGTCAACGTCGCGGAAAACCCGTACGCATTCGGGATTGCTGCGCGGACTGCTTGACGGGACGCGCGTCCTCAATGGCCTGGTCATCGACGACGAGCTGGGCTGGCAGCTGTGGCAGGGACTGGCTGCACAGAACCTGGCAACCATCGACGAGCTGGAAGCCGCCCTGCAACGCGACCACACAGCCTCGGGACGAACCGGATTCACTACCGCCTGCACAGCCGTCCCCGATGAGACAGTCAAGGCCAAGGCCTGGAAGGAAGTGATCTTCGGCGACCGCCTGTCAAACGAACTCCTCAGCGCCACCATCTCCGGTTTCCGCGAAGGACCGGCGGAACTGCACGAACCGTATCTACGTCCCTACTTCGATGAGATCCAGCGGGTGTGGACCAGTTTTCCGATCGAGATGTCCGCGCGCATCGTACGAGGTCTTTACCCGGGCGAACAGGATCTGGAGCAGGGCGCTGTTCCTGAGAACAACTCCGTGATTGCGATGACCGATTCATGGCTCAGCGAACACGCCGACGCCCCGCTCTCCCTGCGACGCATCGTGATCGAGGAGCGGGACCACCTGTTGCGCGCGCTGCGCGCGCAAGCCGCCGCCATGAAACCGGCCGAGGTGGGATAAGTGACAGGTTGTCAGGGGACCCGGTAGAGCCACTCGGGCGTTCCGAACTTGCTGCCTACCAGCGCTTCAGCGGCGGATAATTCCTCGGAACTGAACGTTCCATCCACCGCGCCGTAGCGTTCCCGGAACGTATCGCTGAGGACCCGGATGATCTCCTCGCGGGAGAGGCCTGTCTGGCGGCGCAACGGATCCACCCGCTTCTTCGCGCTTTTGATGCCCTTGTCGGAAAGTTTTTCGCGGCCGATCCGCAGCACCTGCAGCATCTTGTCCGCGTCGATGTCGTAGGACATGGTGACGTGGTGAAGCAGGCCGCCATTACTCAGCCGCTTCTGTGCCGCACCACCGATCTTGCCGAGGTCCGTCGCAATGTCGTTCAGCGGCTGATACCAAGCCGTGATGCCGAGCTTCTTCAATCCTTCCATCACCCACTCGTCGAGGAAAGGATACGAATCCGCAAAGCTCAGCCCGTCTACCAGGGACTGCGGAACGTACAGCGAGTAGGTGATGGCGTTGCCGTGTTCCATGAACATCGCTCCCCCGCCGCTGATGCGACGGACCACGCTCACGCCGTGGCGGAGGACGCCGTCGTCGTCGACCTCGTTGCGCACGGACTGGAAACTGCCGATGACGACCGACGGGCTCTCCCACTCCCAGAAGCGCAGGGTGGGACTGCGGCGTCCCTCACCCACCTCGCGGGTGAGGACTTCGTCCATCGCCACGTGCATGGCGGTGGACAAGGGAGTTGGGCCAATGATCTCCCAGCGGTGGTCCGTCCAGGCGGATGCCTTGCCTAACGCGCGCCGGACGGCGGTCGCCACTGATTCCGGCGAAAATCCGAGCATCTGAGCATCCGGGCGCAGCCGGTTCCGGATAGACCCGGTTAGTTCGCTGTGCGACGCCTCGGCAGGCAGACCCTGGATGGCGGCATTGATATCGTCGAGGGCCTCATCGGGTTCAAGGAAGAAATCACCGTTCACCGAAACGTTGGTGAACCTGCCATCAACGACGTCGACGTCGGCCACCACCAACTTTCCTCCCGGCACCTTGTACTCGCCATGACGCTGTGCTGCTGCCTCCTGCTCCATGCGCTACCTCCGTATCCGCTGCGCTGCTTGAACCCGCTCGATCACTCTGTTGCCTTAAACCACTGAACCCGAACCGGCATTCCGGTTCGGGTTCAGCAAAAGAACTGCGGCCTGGACTACTTCTTGCCGAAGCCCTTGAAGCGCTGGTTGAAGCGCTCAACGCGGCCAGCGGAGTCCATGATGCGCTGCTTGCCGGTGTAGAACGGGTGCGACTCCGAAGAGATTTCCACCTCTACCAGCGGGTAGGTGTTGCCGTCTTCCCACTCCACAGTCTTATTCGACGTGACGGTGGACCGGGTGAGGAACGACTTCTCAGAGGCGAGGTCGCGGAAAACGACTGCCGAGTACTTGGGGTGGATATCAGACTTCACAGTATTACCTTCTGTAGTTGCCTGGATTTTGCCAGGCACCGGGAGCTTGAAAGTTTTCGGCCCGCAGGCCAGCAACCAACTCTATCGCAACGATACCGAATGCGCTAAAACTGACGTCCCGGTCCGCTGGCTTTCAGCGGCGTAGTCGGCACTCCCAGAAGGCAACTGCACCGGCGGCCGCGACGTTGAGCGAATCCACTACGGGACTCATCGGAATCCGGACGGTGAGGTCGGCACGCTCCAGGGTGGCCGGCAACAGGCCGTCGCCCTCCGTGCCCAGGATCAGCGCAAGGTGGTCGGGATTCCGCCCGGACAATTCCTGCAGGTCAACACCTCCGGGCTCCAGCGCCAGTGCCGCAACGAGAAATCCGTGCGCCTGAAGTACCCCGATAGCTTCGGGCCAGGACTCCAGCCGGACCCACGGCACTTGGAACACAGTGCCCATGCTCACCCTGATCGACCGCCGGTACAGCGGGTCCGCGCAGCGCGGCGTCACCAGGACGGCGTCAACGCCGAGCGCCGCTGCTGAGCGGAAAACTGCGCCAAGGTTCGTGTGATCAACCATGTCCTCAAGGACAGCAACGCGGCGGGCGCTGCGCAGTACCTCCTCCAGTTGGACCGGCGCGGGTCGGTTCATTGCAGCCAGCGCACCCCTGTGCAGGTGGAACCCTGTTATCTGTTCAAGGACGGCTTCCGTTCCGATGTAGGCGGGGACATCCGGGAAGCGGGCGAAGATGTCCTCAAGGTCCGGTAGCCACTTGTCGGTGAGGAAGAAGGACCGCGGGGTGTGTCCGGCGTCGACCGCCCGGCGGAGGACCTTGGTGCTTTCGGCAATGTACAAACCCTGCGCCGGCTCAAGCCTCCGCCGAAGCTGGGTGTCGGTGAGGCGGGTGTAATCACCCACCCGCGGATCCGCCGCTGTTCTCAGCCACTCAATCGCCACTTCAGCCCACCAGTCGGGCAATCATCGTGTACAAGGCCACCAGTCCAAGAATCACGATCACGGTCCGGAGAACAACCGGGGAGAGGCGCCTGCCCACCGACGACCCGATGAACCCGCCGGCGAGGGAGCCCAGTGCGATCAGCAGGACAACCCACCAGTCGATCCTGTCGAAGGCGAAAATCATGTAGGAGACCGCCGCGATCAGGTTCACCGCAAGCGCCAACACATTCTTCATGGCGTTGGCGGCCTGCATGGAACCGTGAAGGAAGACACCGAGGATTCCGACCAACAGAATCCCCTGGGCCGCAACGAAGTACCCGCCGTACACTCCAGCAAGGAATACAAGGACGGTCAGCGCTATGGGATGGGACCTTGTTGTGGGTTTCTCCTCCGCTCTGCGACGTACCCAGCGCTGGAGCTTCGGCTGAAAGATGACGAACCCGAGGGCGACCACGATGAGGAAGGGCGCCACGATCCCGAAGACGCTTTCGGGCAGATTCAGCAGCAACGCCGCTCCGGCCATGCCGCCAAGAATTGAAGCAGGCAAGAGTCTGGCGAGTGTCCGCCCGTTGCCTTTAAGTTCCTTCCGGTACCCCCAGGCACCCGATACACCGCCTGCCACCAACCCCATTGCATTGCTGATGGTGGCGGTCACGGGTGCATAGCCGAGTGCCAGCAGGATGGGGAAAGTGACAAGGGTTCCGGAGCCGACAATGGTGTTGATCGTTCCAGCCCATAGCCCACCCAGCAGGATGAGCGCATCGCGCAGCAAGTCCACAGTGTTACAGCCGGCGGCTACTGGGCACGTGCGACGGCGCTGTAGCGGCCATCACGCAGCGTTACCTCAAGCGGTGTATCGAAAGCGGCGCTCAGGTGTTCTTCAACGAGTACTTCCCCGATCGGTCCTGCAGCCACCACTGCCCCGTCCTTCAGGAGCATGGCGTGCGTGAAGCCAGGCGGGACTTCCTCAAGGTGGTGGGTCACCAGGACGATCGCCGGCGATTCCTCATCCGCTGCAAGTTCGCTCAACCGCGCGATGAGGTCTTCCCTGCCGGCCAGGTCGAGGCCCGCTGCCGGTTCATCGAGGAGGAGCAGTTCCGGATCCGCCATGAGTGCACGCGCGATCTGCACGCGCTTTCGCTCGCCCTCACTCAGCGACGCGAAGGGCCTGTTCATGAAGGTGGCTACGCCCCAGGCGTCGAGGAGCCGGAAGGCCCGGCGCTCATCAAGCCTTTCGTACTGCTCGCGCCAGCGCCCGGTTACGCCATAGGACGCCGTCACCACTACGTTGAGAACCGTCTCATGCTCAGGAATCTGGGACGCCAGCGACGCCGACGCCAGGCCGATCCGGGGACGCAGCTCGAAAACATCCACAGCGCCCATGACTTCGTCGAGGATGCCCGCTACCCCCTGGGTGGGATGGATGCGCGCCCCGGCGATCTGCAGGAGAGTAGTTTTGCCCGCACCGTTGGGGCCCATGACCACCCAGCGCTCGCCCTCGGCGACTTGCCAGTCAACGCCGTCCAGCAGTGTTTTTCCACCGCGGACGATGCTCACCCCGGAGAGTTCCAGAACATCACTCATGACACTAGACATTAGGCCAAGAGCTGCCTTCGACGTTAACCAGAACATCAGGCGGAAGCGTGCGGCAGCGGACGATGTTGCGGGCCCTGTCACGCGTTTCCCGCGGCGTGGATCGGACACCCATAATGGGCAGGTGACTGGTGGATCGAGGAAAGGCTCAACGGCACGTGACTGAGACATTCAGGGTGGTCAGTTTCGGCGCCCGGTCGGAGGATACCCGCCGTAAGGAAGTTCGCCGCGCACTTGGGGAGGCTGGCGCCGTCGTCGTCCGTGAGGAAACGCACGACGACGACCGCTACTCTGTCGCAAACCTCACCGTCAGCTTTGACGGCGCCTTAGAGGAGCTTCGCCGGGCGGTCGCTCCGCTCGTCAGCGAGCATACGGGGATCGCCGTTGTCCCTCCTTCCCTTCTGGGAAAGGAAACCAAGCTGCTCATCATGGATGTCGACTCAACGTTGATCAAGCAGGAAGTCATTGAGTTGCTGGCTGCCCATGCCGGTCGGGAAGCGGAAGTCGCTGCCGTCACGGAATCAGCGATGCGCGGCGAGCTGGACTTCGCGCAGAGCCTGCATGCGCGAGTCGCCGTGCTGGCGGGACTTGAGGAAGAGGTGATCAGCGATGTGGGGACGCGAATCGAGCTCAGCGACGGAGCGGAGCACCTTGTTGAGGCGTTCCTGGAGTCCGGTCACGTCGTTGCGGTGGTGTCGGGCGGATTCAGCCAGATCCTCGAACCACTGGCGGCGCGGCTGCAGTTGACGCATTCCAAGGCAAACCTTCTCGGTGTCGATGCCGGCACTCTGACGGGAACGGTGATCGGCCCAGTGGTGGACCGGGCTGAGAAGGCGAGGTGCCTGCGGGCCTGGGCGGAAGCCGCCGGGATTCCCCTGGACCGGACGATCGCCGTCGGAGATGGAGCGAATGACCTCGACATGCTGGCCGCGGCCGGCCTCGGTGTTGCGTTCAATGCCAAGCCCGCCGTGCGTTCGGCCGCGGATGTCGCCGTCGACTTTCAGTACCTGGACGTTGTGCGGCACTTCGTCACGCTTTAGCGTTCAGTCAGTGACAGCATTCAGGATCTCGAGCATTCAGGTAGTTTGGGCGCAACCGCGATCGGCCCAACCAGATGAACCCGTCAGCGGGTGAAGTGTTCTGCCCCGCCGACGTACTCGGTGTGGCCCGTCGGTACGTCCGCGCTGACCATCTTGAAGATCTCGGCAGCGAACTCCTCGACGGAATACAGCCGGCCGGCTTCCTGCCTCCGTGCCTCGATGGCGCCCGGAGCAGCACGATCCAGGAGGGTTGCGGTCACGGTTCCCTCGATCATGTCACCCGAGACGACAACGAAGCTGATACCGCGCTCGGTCAGGGCCGGGATCAATTCTCTCAGCGCGTCTTCACCCGCACGCTTGCTTCGCGCGACCGGCTCGTAGGCATCCATGGTTTCCACGGAGTTAATGAAGTGCGCCTGGTGGCTCGTGATGAAGACCACGCGTGAGCCGGCAGGCATTACCTCGATGGCGGCGTTCAGCATGCCGACCTGGGCGTCCCGATTGAGCTTCAGCGCGTAATCGTCACCCAATCCGGCTTCCATCCCGCCGGACGCGTTGAGCACGAGCAGGTTCAGGCCCCCGAAGTTCTCAACGGCCGCGTCCACGAGCGCCTTGGTGCCCTCCGGGGCTGTCAGATCAGCGCCCACGGCGAGCGCTTGCCCACCGGCAGCCTCGATCCCGGCGACCACCCTATTGGCGCGCGGCGCCTTCTGGCGGTAATTGACGACGACGGCGGCGCCGTCCTCCGCCAGTAGACGCGCCACCTCCGCTCCGATTCCGCGCGATGAGCCCGTGACGATTGCCTTTGTGCCATCCAGTGCACCCATAGAAAGTTTTCTCCTCAGATTGTTCTAGCTCAATACCGGGTCAGGACCGGTGATAGGTTGCGGGGCCGGTCAGTGGCCCATGCCGAGGCCGCCGTCGACCGGGATCACGGCTCCCGAGATGTACGCCGCTTCGTCGCTGGCGACCCAGCGCACGACGTTGGCTACCTCGGTGGCTTCTGCGAACCGTCCGGCCGGGATGGACGAGAGGTAGTTTTTCTGCGTCTCCTCCGGGAGGGCAGCCGTCATGTCTGTGTTGATGAACCCAGGAGCCACGACGTTGGCCGTAATACCCCGCGAGCCGAGCTCCCTGGTCAGGGAGCGGGCGATTCCGACCAGTCCTGCCTTGGATGCGGAGTAGTTGATCTGGCCCGGTGAACCATAAAGTCCCGTCACTGACGAGATCAGAATGACCCGTCCCTTGCGCAGGCGGAGCATTCCACGGGATGCCCGCTTGATGACCCTGAAAGATCCGGTCAGGTTCGTGTCGATGACGTCGGTGAAATCTTCTTCGCTCATCCGCAGGAGCAGGGTGTCGCGTGTGATGCCCGCGTTGGCCACGAGTACCTCCACAGGGCCGTGAGCCTCCTCAACCTCACGGAACGCCGTGTCGATCTCTTCGGAACTAGTGACGTCCGCCCGGACACCGAGCATCCCCTCGGGTACCTCGCCGCTGCGGTATGTGATGGCTACCTTGTCGCCCGCAGCAAGGAACGACTGCGCGATGGCAAGACCAATTCCCCGGTTGCCGCCGGTGACCAGGACGCTACGGCCTGCCGTCGTTGTAGGTGTAGCCGCGGTGTTCTGATCCTGCACGAATGTTCCTTTAGTTGTTCCGGTCGTTTCCCCTGTTCGATCCTATCGGTCTTGCCGTGGCAGCCCGTGAACTTTAACAACGGGAGGCTGAGTGAGACAATGGAAGAGTCCCTTGGAGAGTGATGATCAAGCTGAACCATCAGTCGAAACGCCGCCCGGAAATCCATAACATCAGTGATGCCCGTGAGGCGCACAGCGATGAGATGCGCCAGCGGATGATCAAGTACTCACTGTCGATGGGGATCCGCATGGTCTGCCTCATCCTGGTGTTCGTGGTTGAGGGCTGGCTGCAGTGGGTCATGATCGCCGGGGCAGTTTTTCTGCCGTATTTCGCGGTGATCATCGCCAACGGAGGTAGTGACACCAGTAACCTCGCGCACAGCGAAGCTCTGTTGGACCGGGCACCCGCTCCCGAACTGGAAGCGCCCGTCGCCGGGACCCGGGAGGATGGCCCGGTCACGCTGCAGGGCGAGGTAGTCCAGGAGCAGGAGACGCAGGAACCAGACATGCAGCAGACGCAACCCGGAACGCATACCGGACAGGACGGAAAGGAGCAATCGTGAGTATCTTCGACCAGCTCTCTGGTACGGCACCTGCTCCGGGCCCGGAACAACCCATGTGTTCGCGAAAGGCCTGCCGGCAAAACGCCTCCTGGCAACTGCTGTGGAACAATCCCCGAATTCATACGCCTGACCGCCGAAAGGTGTGGCTCGCGTGCGCGGAACACCGCGGCTGGTTGGAGGACTACCTCACTACACGCGGCCTCTGGAAGCAGACCGTGCCGCTGGAAGGTGTCCGGAAGTAACGTGGTACTCCTCAAATATCTCGCGACGCCGCGCTGGTTCGGCTGGTTGGCGCTGGTTCTCGTCCTGGCAGCCGCCTGCTCTGCCCTTGGCTTATGGCAGCTGGACCGCCGCGATCAGGCTGCTGCGACGGTGAACACCGTGCAGGCGAATTACGACCAGCCGCCCATTCCCTACACGCCCGGGTTGTTCAACTCCTTCGAGGAGGCCAGGGAGTGGACGCCTGTCACGCTGACCGGGGTCTACGACTCCGCCAACCAGCGCATCGTCCGCAATCGCCCCCTCAACGGTCGGCCGGGATATGAGGTCCTGGTTCCGCTGATGCTGGGCGACGGGACCGCCGTCGTCATCAATCGCGGGTGGCTTCCCATCGGCAATGAAGAGGCGGGACGCCCGGACACCGTTCCGCCGGCTCCCGAGGGCGAGGTTACGGTCACCGCGCGCATCCGGCCGGGAGAACCGGCTCTGGACCGTTCCGCGCCATCCGGGCAGCTCGCGTCGATCAACCTTCCGGCCTATCAGGAGCAGGTCGGCTATCCCCTCCAGAGTGCTGCCTACGGCCTGCTGGCAAGTGAAACACCCGCGCCGGCAACAGCGCCGGTCGCTCCCGCAAAACCTACGATCGATCTGGGCCCGCACCTGTCCTACTCGATGCAGTGGTTTGCCTTCGGAGTGCTGCTCTTCGTGGGACTCGGGTATGCCGCGCGCCAGCAGTACCGCATTGACCATCTGGAGGAGGGGCAGAGCATCCACGATGCTCGCCCAGAACGCGTGCGCCGTCGCCCAACAGCCGAGCAGGAAGAAGACGCCATCCTCGACGCCCAGGGTCTCTAGGGCGAAGGGGTCAGGCCAGCGTTACCAGTTCCAGGTAATCGTCGTTCCAGAGATCCTCGACGCCATCGGGCAGCAGGACCACACGCTCGGGGTTGAGCGCGTCGACAGCGCCTTCGTCATGGCTGACCAGTACGACGGCGCCGGAGTAGTTCCGGAGCGCGCCCAGGATCTCCTCGCGGCTGGCAGGGTCCAGGTTGTTCGTGGGCTCATCGAGCAGCAGGACGTTGGCCGACGAAGCAACGATCGTCGCCAGGGCAAGCCTCGTCTTCTCGCCGCCGGAGAGGACCCCGGCAGGCTTGTCGACGTCATCCCCCGAGAACAGGAAGGACCCGAGGACGCCACGGACCTCGGCATCGCGCATGTCCGGAGCTGCCGAGCGCATGTTTTCCAGGACTGTGCGCTCCGTGTCCAGTGTTTCGTGTTCCTGGGCGTAGTAACCGACTTTGAGGCCGTGACCGGGAACGATCCGCCCGGTGTCGGGTGAGTCGACTCCCGCCAGCATCCTCAGTAGCGTGGTTTTGCCCGCGCCGTTCAGTCCAAGGATGACAACCTTCGAACCACGATCTATCGCAAGGTCCACATCCGTGAAGATCTCCAGCGATCCATAGGACTTGCTCAGGCCCTCAGCCGTCATCGGGGTACGGCCACACGGGGCAGGTTCCGGGAAACGAAGTGCAGCTACCCTGTCCTGGGCACGCACGGCATCAAGACCCGAAAGCATGCGCTCAGCGCGCTTGGCCATGTTCTGGGCAGCTACTGCTTTAGTGGCCTTCGCCCGCATCTTGTTGGCCTGGTCCATGAGAACCTGGGCCTTCTTCTCGGTGTTCGCGCGCTCGCGCTTGCGGGCCCGTTCGTCGGTCTCGCGCTGCTGAATGTACCGTTTCCAACCCATGTTGTAGAGATCGATGGTGGTCCGGTTGGCGTCCAGGTGGAACACCTTGTTCACGGTCGCCTCGAGGAGCTCTACATCGTGGCTGATGACGATCAGGCCGCCCTGGTGATTCTTCAGGAAGTCCCTCAGCCAGGTGATGGAGTCGGCGTCGAGGTGGTTGGTCGGCTCGTCAAGGAGCATCGTCTCGGCACCGGAGTAGAGGATGCGGGCCAGCTCCACACGCCGCCGCTGGCCCCCGGACAGGGTTTTGAGCGGCTGGTTCAGTATGCGCTCGGGAAGCGCGAGGTTCGAGGAGATGGCTGCCGCCTCGGCTTCCGCGGCGTACCCGCCGTGGGCGAGGAACTCGGCCTCGAGCCGGTCATAGCGGCCCATTGCCTTGTCGCGTACTGCAGGATCATCGCTCGCCATCAGCTCCTGTGTCTCGCGCAGCTTCCCGACGACGACGTCAAGATTGCGTGCGGAGAGAATCCGATCGCGTGCAAGCTGATCCATGTTCGGCGTGCGCGGGTCCTGGGGGAGGTAGCCGATCTCTCCGTTGCTGCTGACCGTGCCGGACGCAGGGAGTCCCTCACCTGCCAGGACGCGGGTCAGCGTCGTCTTACCTGCACCGTTGCGCCCGACGAGCCCTATTTTGTCCCCACGGTCGATCCGGAAGGACACCTCGTCCATAAGCAGCCTCGCGCCCGCGCGCAATTCAAGATTCGACACGGAAATCACGTGGCTCGGCCTTTCCCATTCTTTGGCATCTTCTTCGGATGTGGACGGCACCTGATGCCGAACGTCCCTAACGGAGGTCAATGTTGTAGGAAACCTACAAAGGACTTCACTTCTTTCCGCACTAATCTCGGAAGGTAGCAGCCCACCGTTGTATAGATCTAACAGAAAGCTTCACGATGCAGCAGACGAACCAGATTCCGCGGTCCTCCCCCACCGAGACTGTGAAGTCTGCCCGCAGGTCCTGGAACGCAACCGATCTCTCGCTGATCGCGGTCTTCGCGGCCGTCGTGGCCACCAGTGCCATCCTACCCGCTATCCCAGTGGGTCAGGTCGGGGTGCCCATAACCCTGCAAACGCTGGCGATCATGGTGACCGGAATCGTCCTGGGGCCCTGGCGCGCGGGTGCAGCACTCGGACTCTACGTCGCCGTCGGACTCGCCGGGCTCCCCATCTTCAGCCAGTTTCGTGGCGGCATCGGAATCCTGTTTGGACCGTCGGCCGGATACATCATCGCTTTCCCCCTTGCGGCCATGGCTATAGGTTTCCTGGCCCGCCTCATCTTCCGCAGGATCGGACGCCTGAAGTTCCTCGCCCTTTTTGTAGCTTGCACCGTCACCAGCCTGCTGATCACCCATCCTCTGGGGATCGTCGGAATGATGGTGAACGCGAAACTCGATCTACCGGCTGCCGTCGCCGCCGACGTCGTTTTTCTGCCCGGCGACATCCTCAAGAACCTGGCAGCCGCGGCTATCGGCTTGAGCGTTGTGAAGGCGTTCCCCCGGCTCCAGGGCCGCGCCGCCGGTACGCGATGATCGAGTTTGACGACGCCACCGTTCAGGCCGACGAGCCGGCGTTACGCACTATCCTTCACCCGCTGCAGCTCGCGCTTACCGAACGCCGCATCAGCGTGATCGGGGCCAACGGATCCGGAAAATCCACTCTGTTGAAACTGATCAATGGGCTGGTACTTCCCAGCGCCGGACGGGTCCGCGTTGACGGGCTGGATACGGGCCGTCGCGGCTCGGCTGTGCGCGCCCGGGTTGGGTTCATGTTCACCGATCCCCTCTCCCAGCTGATCATGCCGACCGGGCGGGAAGACATCGAACTCTCCCTTCGCCGTCGTCATCGTCAGCCGGCCGAGCGGCGGGCTGCGGCGGAGGAGGTGTTGGGCAGGTTCAACCTGGGCCATCTTGCCGACCAGAGTGTTTATGACCTCTCCGGCGGTGAACGGCAACTCCTTGGGCTCGCCACGGTGCTTGCATGTGACCCGAGTGTCCTTGTCGCCGATGAACCAACCACCCTGCTCGACCTTCGCAATGAAGACCGCGTGCGGCAGCTTTTCCGCCAGCTCGACCAACAGGTCATTTTCACCACCCATTCGCTCGATTTCGCCCTCGACGCGGATCGGACACTGGTGGTCGACGCCGGACGGATCGTGTACGACGGCGCGCCCTCCGATGCCGTAGCCGCCTACCGGGAACTCAGCCTGAGCAGCTCCGCAGCGGACGGGCGGCAGTGAGGGGGCACGTGAGCCTGCTGGGCTCGTACGTCCAGCGGCGTTCGCTCCTTCATGCTGCCCCGCTCTGGGGCAAGTTCCTTGCCGTTGCCGCGCTGTCCGTAACGGTGCTGGTGCTGAACGCATGGTGGATGACCCTCGCTGCCCTGGGAATCGTAACTGTGGCCTACACAGCGGGCGCGCGCCTCTCGCTCAAACTTATGCTCGGTCCGCTTGCAAGGATGTGGCCGCTGATCCTCATCCTCGGAGCATTCCAGGTGGTCACCGCCGGGGCGCTCGCGGCCTTCCTCGTGGTGGGAAACATCGTTGTCTGCGTACTCGCTGCCCTGCTGATCACCCTTACCACCGAGAGTCACCGCATCCTGGACGGCCTGGTCTCCCTGGCGCGGCCGCTACGGTTCCTCGGCGCGGATCCGGAACGGTTCGGCCTCACCGTCTCCCTGATGCTCCGGAGTATTCCCGTTCTGGTGGGGTCGGCCGGGGACGCCCGCGACGCAGCACGCGCCAGGGGGCTTGAACGAAATCCCCGTGCATTGATCCTGCCCGTTTTCATCGGCGCGGTCGCCTACGCGCAGCAGACCGGCGAGGCGCTGGCGGCGCGCGGTCTTGGCGACGCAAAGTCCGAGTACGACGACGACGACGAAGGCGATACGCGCTAGTTGCCTCCGGTGCTAGAGCCGGACAGTGCGGAACGCCGCAGCGGTTCCCACCCCGCCGGCCGCACTGACAGCGGCGACCGACCAGCCGTCGTCGTACTCGCTCTGGGCTCTCTGGCGCAGGAGGTTGGCGACCAGCATCGCCCCGGACGCTCCGTACGGGTGACCATAAGCGAGCGCCCCTCCATTCCGGTTGAGGAACTGCGGCCCCACCTGCATCAGCTGCGCCGACGCCAGTACCTGCGCGGCGAAAGCCTCATTGAACTCCCACGTTGATACATCCGCCGGTTCCAGTCGGAGGGCAGGGAGCAGCTTCCCTACAGCGTGGGCGCCGGCGGTGCCGAAGAGAGCCGTCTCCCCACCCGCCGCGGCAGACCCGGCGAACTCCAGCACGGTCTCGAACCCGCGAGCCCGTGCCACTTCAAGGGTGGTGACCGTGATGACAACCGCGCCGTCGGCGTCGGCGCAGGAATTGCCCGCGGTTACGCTGCCCACCGGATCGAAAGCGGGCATGAACCGGGACAAAAATGCTGCGGTCATGTTGCGACGGGGCGTTTCGTCAGTGCTGTGGCCCGCCACGGGGACAATTTCCGCCGCCATGGCTCCCCTTGCGGCTGCAGTACGGTTGTGGCTCTGCAGGGCGTAGCGATCCTGGGAGGCGCGGTCGACGCCGTAGCGATTTGCGACATTCTCGGCTGCCTGGCCCGCGTCGGGGTCGCCGTGGGAATCGGGAGCGAGCCGCGCCCGGGCGTAGAAGTCCGGCGCGCCAGCCGCGGACGTCAGACGCCTCGCCCGCAAGGGTGCAGTGCTGCAACTCTCCACGCCGCCGGCCAGGAACCAGGTTCCCGCGCCCGCTTCCACTAACCTGCAGGCGAGCACCACCGCATCCAGGCCGGAGGCACATTGCCGGTCCACGGTGAGTCCGGGAACGCTGGCGGGAAAGCCGGCCGTGAGCGCAGCGAGACGGGCAACGTTCCCGCCGCCGCCGGTTGCGTTCCCGATGATGACGTCATCCACCTCATGCGGCTCCACTCCCGACTCCCGGGCCGATGCAGCCAGCACCGGCGCCAACAGATCATGCGCCTCGAGGTTCCGGAACGCCCCGGCCAGTCGGCCAAACGGTGACCGCCGTGCGAGAACGACGACGGCGCGGCGCGACTCCGGCCGGGCGCTATCGGATGCGTTCAAGGGCACCGTCCCCCGCGAGAATCAGGTTGCGCAGGCCGACACGGTCCGGTTTGCCGGCCGCCGTCACGGGGATGCGGGCGGTTCGGTACAGCGCGCGCGGCACCTTGGCTGCCGAAAGTGTGGCCCGCAGCTGCTCGCGGATCCTCGCGCCGTCGATCGACGTATCGGTGCCCACCTCGATCACTGCGGCAATCGATGAGCCGCGCTGCGGGTCCGGCACTCCGAATGCGACGGCAAGGGGATACCCGGCTGCGGCCAGAGCCAGCTCCACCTCTGTGGGGTAGACATTCGTGCCCGCGCTCACCACCATGTCGGCGCGCCGGCCAGTCAGGTGCAACGCACCGGCGTCATCAATCCAGCCCTGATCGCCTACCGTGACCCAGTCCCCTTTGCGCTGAAAGGCGAGCCCGTCATCACCGGACAGGTAGCCCTCGATCGCCGTATCGGTCCGCACCCACACGGTCCCGTGCTCGTCCGTCCCGCTGTCCTGAATCCTCAGCTGAACGCCGGGAAACGGCATCCCGACGTCATTGGTGCGCAGCGCTCCGAGCCGCTTCGCCGTCACGAGGCTCAGTTCGGAGGCACCGTAATACTCGAAGATTCGGGCTTGCGGCGCGGCCTCGCGGATCAAGGCTGTCTCCGCATCGGACAGCTTGGATCCGCCGGATACGACACACTGCAGGTCAGGAAGGGCACCCGCAGCGCGCTGCAACCCGAGCCGCAGCGCTGCCGGAACGCCCACGAAGTGCTCGATGCGTTCGGACCGGAGTACCTCCCCCATGCGTGCACCGGTCAGCGGCTCCGGTCTGCTGTCCAGTGCGTGAAAAGTGGCACCGGCGAACAGCGACTCGGCCAGTGCGTACAGGCTGAGACTCGCGGACAAGGGACCCGGAGCGAAGACCCGGGAGCCCGGCGCGAGACCGAAGTATGCCACGCTGCGTTCAAGCGAACGCGACCAGGATCCGACCGTCCGGACAAACGCTTTCGGTACACCGGTAGTCCCGGACGTGAACCCGCAGTAGAACAGTGAATCCTCGGCCCCGTCAGCAAGCGCGGTTCCGGCGCTCGCTTGCCCCGGGCCTGCCAGCGAAGCATCGCCAAGCTGCAACTCCGTCAGAATCCGCATACGCACAGCTGCAGGCCACGCCGGGTCAAGGACTACCGCACACCGGCCGCGGCCCACAACGGCGGCCAGCGCAACGGCAAAGACGATGGGGTCAGCAGGTTCCAGGGCGATCATCGGGACCTCGGGCGGGGAATACTCCGCTGCCCTTGCCGCCAGTTCGCCGTAGGAAAGCGTGCGTTCACCCACAACGACGGCGGGACGCACGGGCTCGGCGTCCGCCCAGGACAGGAGGCGGTTGATGAAGGGCATGGCGGCTTTCTCTTCTGGCGGTACGTCCAATGTACTAACCTGTGCGAATGATTTCAGCGCCGGTCCAGTTCTGTTTCCAGCCAGCATCCGGACGGCGGATGCCATGAGCGCGCCCAATATCAGAATCATTGAAGGCGATATCACCGCTATGGACGTGGATGCCATTGTCAACGCCGCCAATTCGTCGCTGCTGGGCGGCGGCGGCGTTGACGGCGCCATTCATGCGGCGGCAGGTCCGGAATTACTGAAGGCGTGCCGGTCAATTCGCGAAGACGCGCTACCGGACGGCCTTCCGGTAGGCGAGGCTGTCGCCACGCCCGGCTTTGAGCTTCGGACAGCCTGGGTCATTCATACCGTCGGACCCAACCGGCACGCCGGGCAGACGGAGCCGGCGCTGCTGGAGTCATGCTTCCGGCGCAGCCTGGCCATCGCGGACGACGTCGGTGCCAGGTCAGTCGCCTTCCCGGCAATCAGCGCGGGGATCTACGGGTGGGACCCGGAGACGGTTGCCCGGCTTGGGCTCGGTGCTGTGCGGAAGTACGACGGCGGCGTCCGGGAGGTCACGTTCGTCCTGTTCTCGGAGCGGTTGGCTGAGATTTTCCAGCGCGTCCATGATGAGATCCGCACGTGAACCCGCACATGGAAAAGGCGGCAGGCACTGTGCCTGCCGCCTTCTCTCGTGAACGCTAGATGTTGAAGCCGAGCGCCCGCATCTGGTCACGGCCGTCTTCGGTGATCTTCTCCGGGCCCCACGGGGGCATCCAGACCCAATTCAGCCGCCAGTCGTCCACGAGGCCGTCGAGCGACTGGCCGACCTGCTCCTCGATCACGTCGGTGAGCGGGCAGGCTGCCGTGGTCAAGGTCATGTCGATCAGGAGCGCGCCGTCGTCGGCGTACTTCAGCCCGTACAGCAGGCCGAGGTCGACGATATTCACGCCGAGCTCCGGGTCGATGACATCCTTCAGCGACTCTTCGACGTCGTCCAGGGACGTCTGCGCTGTGTTTGTATCGCTCATCTCAGGTGCCTCTCTTCCGCCGGAGGTGCTACGCGCCGGCAGCGGCCGGTGCCGACGCCGCGCCGGGGAGGAGGAAGCGGTCGTAACCTTCTTCTTCGAGCCGGTCGGCGAGCTCCGGGCCGCCTTCTTCTGCAATCCGCCCATCGATGAACACATGGACGAAGTCGGGCTTGATGTAGCGGAGGATACGCGTGTAGTGCGTGATGAGCATGGTGCCCATCTCGCCCTTGCTGTGCTCCCGGTTGACGCCCTCGGAAACAACCTTCAACGCATCGACGTCGAGGCCGGAATCGGTCTCGTCGAGGATGGCGAACTTTGGCTTGAACAGCTCGAGCTGCAGGATCTCGACGCGCTTCTTCTCGCCGCCGGAGAAGCCCTCGTTGACGTTGCGCTGTGCGAAGTCAGCGTCGATGCGCAGCTGCGACATCGCTTCCTTCACATCCTTGGTCCAGTGACGGATGCTCGGGGCTTCGCCGTCAAGCGCCGTTTTGGCGGTGCGGAGGAAGTTAGTCATCGTGACGCCGGGTACTTCCACCGGGTACTGCATGGCGAGGAAGAGGCCGGCGCGGGCGCGCTCGTCGACGCTCATGTCGAGAACGTTCTCGCCGTCAAGAGTGATGGAACCGCTGTCGACGGTGTACCGCGGGTGGCCCGCGATGGTGGAGGCCAGCGTCGACTTGCCCGACCCGTTGGGGCCCATGATGGCGTGGGTTTCACCCGTGTTGATGGTCAGGCTGACGCCTTTGAGGATGGGCTTGGTGCCCTGGTCAGTTTCGATGCTGACGTGGAGGTCCTTGATCTCAAGGGTGGACATCTGTGGGTTCTCCTTTTGCATCCTGCCGCTGCAGGTTTGCTTCGTGTGGAATTGGGCGGCTGGGAGTTGTGCTAACTCTCTAGTCCTGGGCGGGTACTGGGGCGGAGTTGGTCACCGTGGTGATGTCCACATAGACCTCCCCGTCATGGATCTCGAGCGCGAAAACCGGAACCGGCTCGTAGGCTGGCAGCTGGAGCGGCATCCCGCTCCGGAGGTCGAACTGGGAGCCGTGTCCCCAGCACTCGATCTTGCAGCCTTCGACATCGCCCTCCGACAACGAGATATCCGCGTGCGAGCAGGTGTCGCCGATAGCGTGGATGCCGCCGTCGGAGTCCTTGACGATAGCAACCGGGTAATCGTCAATCAGGATCCGTAGTGCCTGCTTCACCTCAATATCATTGACATTGCAGACCAGTTCGCCGCGGGGCGCTTCCAATGCTTCGGTCATCAGAGGTTCCCTGCAGCCAGTTCACGCTCCACCGCTTCGGTGAGGCGCTCTTCGAGGACAGGAACCTTGATCTGCTGGATCACCTCGTTGAGGAATCCGCGCACCACCAGACGCCGTGCCGTCTTCTCATCAATTCCGCGGGCCATGAGGTAGAACAGGTGCTCATCGTCAAACCGGCCGGTGGCGCTGGCGTGGCCCGCGCCCTCGATGAGTCCGGTTTCGATCTCAAGGTTCGGAACGGAATCGGACCGGGCGCCGTCGGTCAGCACCAGGTTCCGGTTGACCTCGTAGGTATCCGTTCCTTCGGCTTCCTTGCGGATAAGGACGTCGCCAACCCAGACGGTGTGTGCGTCCTGACCCTGTAGTGCGCCCTTGTAGGTGACCCGTGACTTGCAGTTGGGAACGGCGTGGTCAACGAGCAAGCGCTGCTCCAGGTGCTGTCCGGCGTCAGCGAAGTAAAGACCGTACATCTCCACCTCGGAGCCGGGGGCGGTGAAGAACGACGACGGCGTAAGGCGCACGAGGTCACCGCCAAGGCTGACGACAACGTGCTTGAAGCGCGCGTCGCGGCCCACCTTCGCCTGCTGCGAGGAGACGTGGACGGCGTCGTCGTCCCATTCCTGCACACTCACGACGGTGAGGTCCGCGCCGTCGCCCACGAGAATCTCAACGTTCTGCGCGAGGGTGGTGCTGCCCTGGTGATCGAGGACCACCACCGCCTTCGAGAACCTGCGCGCCTCGATGATGAGGTGCTGCGCCGCCACTGCGCTATCCGTTCCGCGGACGGCTACCGTGACTTCGCAATCAGCGACAGTCTCTTCAGGGATGGTGACGACGGTTGCAGTCCTCACTGCTTCCCACGCTGCGGCCGAGACACGGTCCTCAGGAACCGCGGCGGATCCGAAGCGGGCGTCAGTGCGCTCAACCGTCTCGACCGTGACGTTGGACGCGCCGGACACCGTAACCTCGGGCCCTTCACCGGTCAGCGCATCAGTATGCAATCCGCGGAGGCGCTTCAGCGGAGTGAACCGCCAGTCCTCCTCACGGCCGGTCAGGGGCGCAAAGTCTGCGAGTTTGTAGGACTTGAGGCGTTCGCCGCGGGACGCCTCCGGGACAACGCGCTCGTCGCCGTGGCTATGCCTGCGTGCACCGTGCTGTTCGGTGCCGGTATTCAGCGGGGAAAGGTTCTCGCCTTCCTCGGTGAAACCGTCGATTGCGATTTTCTCTTCGCCGGACGGGGCGCCGAGGCGGGCCTTCTCGTCGGTCAACTCAGGGTTCAACTGTGAGGTTTCGGCCATTAGCCTACGGCTCCTTCCATCTGGAGTTCGATCAAGCGGTTCAGTTCCAGCGCGTACTCCATGGGAAGTTCGCGGGCGATCGGTTCAATGAAGCCGCGCACGATCATTGCCATCGCCTCGTCTTCGGGCATACCGCGCGACATCAGGTAGAACAGCTGCTCTTCACTGACGCGCGAAACGGTGGCCTCGTGGCCCATGGTTACATCGTCCTCGCGGATGTCCACGTAGGGATACGTGTCCGAACGCGAAATGGTGTCGACCAGCAGCGCATCGCAGCGGACCGTGTTCGCCGAGTGCGTTGCCCCTTCCCGCACCTGCACCAGGCCGCGGTAGGCAGCACGCCCTCCCCCGCGTGCCACAGACTTGGAGATGATCGAGGACTTCGTGTTCGGGGCGATGTGAACCATCTTCGAACCGGTGTCCTGATGCTGGCCTTCACCCGCGAAGGCAATGGACAGGGTCTCACCCTTGGCGTGCTCGCCCACCAGGTAGACCGCCGGGTACTTCATAGTCACCTTGGAACCGATGTTGCCGTCGACCCACTCCATGGTGGCGCCCTCATGCGCAATGGCGCGCTTCGTCACCAGGTTGTACACGTTGTTGGACCAGTTCTGGATGGTGGTGTACCGGACGCGGGCGTTCTTCTTGACCACAATTTCCACAACAGCCGAGTGCAGGGAATCCGACGTGTAGATCGGAGCCGTGCAGCCCTCGATGTAGTGAACATAGGAGCCCTCGTCCGCAATGATGAGCGTGCGCTCGAACTGGCCCATGTTCTCGGTGTTGATCCGGAAGTAAGCCTGCAGGGGGATCTCCACGTGGACCCCGGGAGGCACGTAGACGAAAGATCCACCGGACCACACTGCGGTATTCAGGGAAGCGAACTTGTTGTCGCCCACGGGAATGACCGATCCGAAGTACTCTTCGAAGAACTCAGGATGCTCACGCAACGCGGTATCGGTATCCATGAAGATGACACCCTGGCGCTCGAGTTCCTCGTTGATCTGGTGGTACACCACCTCGGACTCGTACTGCGCCGCGACGCCGGAAACCAGGCGGTTCCGCTCAGCCTCGGGGATTCCGAGCTTCTCGTAGGTGTTCTTGATGTCGTCCGGCAGGTCTTCCCAGCTGTTGGCCTGCTTCTCCGTGGAACGCACGAAATACTTAATGTTGTCGAAGTCGATACCCGACAGGTCCGCACCCCACGCAGGCATGGGCTTCCGGTCGAAGTACTTCAGCCCTTTCAGCCGCATGTCCAGCATCCACTCGGGCTCGCTCTTCTTCGCGGAGATGTCGCGGACCACGTCCTCGTCGAGACCGCGCCGCGCATTCGCGCCGACGTCGTTCTTGTCGGCCCAGCCATACTCGTAGGTCCCGATGCCGTGCAGCTCCGGATTCCTCTCGAGGATGTCGCTGATCACTCCTGCCGGCACGGTGTCGGGAACCAATGCCTTCTGATCTGTCTGATCCGTCATCACGGCCTTCCTTGCTGATGGTTGGAGTTCTCTGAAATCTGTAGTGGTTGCGGCAGTTCCGCAGGCAAACTGCGTGATGATGCCGCCTGGCTCCCCCGCCCCACGGGAATGTGGGTGGTGCATACGTGTCCGCCGCTCGCGAGCGTTGAAAGTCTTCGCACATCGACGCCCAGCAGTCTCGCGAACACGTCGGTTTCCTGCTCACAGAAGTCCGGAAACTCCGCGGCGAGTTCTTGAATGGGGCAGTGACCCTGACACAGCTGCACGCTGAGCATAGCGGCTTGAGGGGCGTTACGGCCGACCACCCGGGTTGACCCCACGAAGCCGTCATTGGTGAGGGCGTCAGCCAGTGCAATCGCCTTCTCCTCCAGCCGGTCACCCGCCGCCTCGACCACAGGACGGTACCGCTCCTCCATTGAGGCGAAGCGGCTTGCGGCGAACTGACGAACTGCGTCCGGACCCGCTACCTCCTGCAGCTGCCCGAGCGCCGCCTGCGCGATGTGCAGGTAGTCGTTCCCGAGGCGCGTCTGTCCGCGCTGACTGAGTACGTATCGCCGTGCGGGACGGCCCGCGCCCGCGGATGCGTTGCTGATGAGCTTCACCTCGATCAACCCGTCCCGCGAGAGGGCGTCGAGGTGGCGACGGACTGCTGCCGGCGTGTAACCGAGCCTCTCCCCGAGCTCTGCGGCACTGACGGGACCATGCTCCAGGACGGCGGACAGAACCTTGTCCCGGGTGCGTTCATCTGCGGTGCGCCGCGACTCCGCCTCAGCGCGCTCAGCGTTGATCACAGCGGGTCCGGCAGGACGAGGTGCAGCGGAATGGGACATCGCTGGCCTCCTCTGTCTGGTAGGTACGTGGCGCTGGCTAATGATGTGGCTTGCGGAGCTTCTGGACTAACTTATTTCTGGACTAACTTATGGTGTCTGCCTAATAGAAAACAGAACCATGACCTAATCTATTCCATTGGAGAACCCGCATCCAGTAAGGCGAGGCTATCCACCGCCCATAACGCGCCAGCTACTACGTGTCGTAGAATTGTTCGGTGCCACACTCCCCTGCCGCCCTTGAAGTACGTGGGCTCGTCAAGGATTTCGGCCCGGTTGCAGCCCTGGACGGGAAGATGATCCGGGTCCTCGACGGCGTCGACATTACCGCGCACAAGGGCCGCGTCACCGCATTGCTTGGTGCCAATGGCGCCGGCAAGACCACAACGCTTGAATGTGCCCAAGGTCTGCAGCGGCCAAGCGGAGGCAGCGTCCGCCTGCTTGGCCAGGACCCCTGGCGCGCTGGGGCGGGGCTTCGCAGCAGGGTGGGCATCATGCTGCAGGAAGGCGGTTTGCCGCCGGCGCTCCGCCCGCTCCCCCTGCTCCGGCACGTCGCAAGCATGTATACGGCGGCGCGCGGGCTGGATGACCTTGTCCTGCGCCTGGGCATCGACGGCTTCGCTTCGACCACCATCCGAAGGCTTTCCGGTGGCCAGAAGCAGCGTCTCGCGCTCGCTTGCGCACTGGTCGGAAATCCGGACGTACTGTTTCTCGACGAGCCTAGCGCGGGGCTGGACCCGCAGTCGCGGCACATCGTATTCGACCTGATCAACGAACTTCGCGCCGAGGGCCTCGCGATCATCCTCACCACGCATCTCCTCGACGACGCACAGCGTCTGGCTGACTACGTGTACATCATTGACCAGGGGCGGACGGTCCGGGAAGGTACTGTCGCGGAACTCACCGCTCACGCGAAGGATGCCGTGAGGGAAATTCGCTTCGAGGCTCCGCCTGGCCTTGAATTGCCGGTATCCCGCTTTCCGCACCTCGAGGCCGGTGAGCAGACTCCCGGAAACTACCGCGTGACCGGCCCGCTGACGCCCGAGGATCTCGCAACTATTGCCCGGTGGTGGGCGGATAACAACGTTTTGCCCGCGTCCATTGTCCTTACCGCGCGTTCGTTGGAAGACGTGTTCCTCGACATCTCGGGCAGGGGCGTCCGATGAGCGCAACCCGCTTGCCCTTCAGGGTCCTGCGGCACGGCGGATACGAAACTGCCGCGATGCTCCGCAACGGCGAGCAGCTCGTCCTCGCTATAGCGTTGCCGGTCCTGGCGCTCACCGCAATCGCATTGACCCCGCTCTTTGATGTTCTCGGAGCGCCACGGCTCGAATCGGGCACACCGGGAGTCATCGCCCTATGCGTGCTTTCAACGGCATTCACAGGCCAGGGAATCGCCACCGGCTTCGACCGCCGCTACGGAGTGCTTCGCTTTCTGTCCACAACGCCGCTCGGCCGTGGCGGGCTCATCCTGGGCAAAGTCGTTGCCGTGGGCGCAGTGCTGGTGATCCAGCTCGCTGTGATCGGGACTGCCGCCGTCCTGTTCGGCTGGCAGCCCGCCATGGAAGGGATTCTTCCGGCGCTTGTCATGCTGATTCCAGGCATCGCCGCGTTTACGGCGCTTGGACTTCTCATAGCGGGAACTCTGCGGCCCGAGGCGACACTCGCCGTCACCAACCTCCTCTGGATCCTGCTCGCTGCGGCCGGCGGAACCGTCATCCCGCGCAGCAGCCTTCCCGAAGCAGCGCAACCGCTTGTCGGTCTCCTGCCCTCGTCCGCCCTCGGTGACGGTCTGCGCGCCGCGCTCCAGACAGGCACCTTCGATCCGGCGTCCTTCGCCCTACTATGCGGCTGGGCGGCAGTCGCCGGACTCGCCGCTGTCCGCTGGTTCAAATGGAGTTAGGAACATGACGCAACTCTCCCTCGCCACGATGATGAACCGACTCCCCACCGCCGTCACGCCTGCGGTCCGGGGGCTCGCGTTGGCCTCCCTTGTGTCGCAGATCCTCATTGTTGTCACCGGCGGCGCAGTGCGCCTGACCGCATCCGGCCTTGGTTGTCCTGAGTGGCCCCGCTGCACCGCTGATTCGATGATCGCGACCCAGGAGATGGGGATCCATGGCGTCATCGAGTTCGGAAACCGTCTCCTCACGTTCGTGCTGACGGCGATCGCCGTCGCAATGCTGGCCTCCATCTGGCGCCTGCGCGCCGAACGCCCTGATCTTTTCCTTCCGGCAGTGCTGCTCCTCGCCGGAATCCCGTTGCAGGCGGTGATCGGCGGCATCTCGGTTTGGACCAGGCTCAATCCCTGGGTGGTCGGTTGGCACTTCGTCATCTCGATGCTCCTGATCACGATCGCCACGGTACTTCTCAACCGCACACGGCTCACACCTGCTGAGGCAGCGGCTGATCGCGAACCGCGTGCAACGCCGCTCCTGCGCCAGCTCCTCGTGGCAGCCGCCGCGCTGGTCGCGGTCGCGGTACTGCTCGGCGTCGTCGTGACCGGTTCCGGCCCGCACGCCGGCGATGCGGGTGCCGCCCGGAACAACCTCGACCCTGATCTGATGACGCGGATCCACGCGGCCCCGGTGTACCTTTTGGTTCTTACCGTGCTGATCCTTGTGGTGGTCGCGTACCGCACGGGCGTTGCCCGCCGGCTGCGCATCGCCGTCGTGCTGCTCGCCGTCGTCGTGCTGACGCAAGGGGCAATCGGGTACCTGCAGCATTTCCTGCACCTGCCGGTCGCGCTGGTCGCCCTCCACATGCTCGGTGCGTCCGTCCTGACGGCCGCTGCGGCGCATGCCGTCTACATAGGGTTTACGCGACGATCCGTCCCTACTAGCTGACGGACTCTTCCTGGTCATCAAACGCGTCGGCCAGGCGTGCCAACTCCCGTTGGTCGCTGCCCGCGATGGGCAGCAGCGGCGGCCGGGGATCACCGGCATCAATACCGCATGCTTTGGCGAGGGCGTGCAATCCGCTGAGTTTGCGCAGGCGTTGGACGGCATTGACCACGGGCAGCAGGCGCGAGCGTTCAAGGGCGATCCGGGCGTCGTCTCCGGAAACAACCGCGAGGCGGAAGTTGCGGTAGCTGACCGGTAGAAGTGCGGCCAGTCCGGTGTGCCAGGCATCGCCGGACACTTCACCCGTGACGATGAGGGTGTCGCCGCTGGCACCGTGGCTGAGCGGGGCATCCACCAGGTCCCGCAGCATGCGCACGCGGTCCGCGAACCCGTCCGGCGAAGCGGCGGTGTCCTTGAAACCGGTGACAGTCTCAATGGCAGCGAGCCGTGCCACCAGCTCCAGCCCGAAAGAAAACTGGGTGGTCGTGGGATTGTTATAGAGGCAGATCGGCAGGTTGGTGACTGCGGCAACTTCCTCAACGAGCGCTGCCACTTCATCGTCGGTCAACGGCAGGTAGGAGACCGGCGAGAGTACGAGCCCAGCCGCGCCGTTCCGCTGGGCCGCCTTGGCGCCGACCACCACCTCACGCGTGGCAACCGCGCTGATCCCGGCGGCAACCGGAATACGACCGGCGGCCGCCTCCACTGCCTCAGCGAGCACCCGTTCGCGTTCAGCCGCATCGAGGTAGGCAAAGCTGCCTGAGGAGCCAAGGACAGTTACCGTATCCACACCGGAATCAGCGAGCCCGCCAATGAGGAGCTTCAGTTCAGGAAAGCTGACTGCGCCATCAGCGTCGAACGGGGTCACGGGATAGGCAACAACGCCGGTAAAGACCATGACCACAATCCTAGGTGGTCCGCAAGCCCACTACGCGCCGAAAATCGGCCCGCCCACGAACGGGTCAATGGCAAGCGCAAGGAAAAGTACGGTCAGATAGCTGATGGATCCGTGGAAGACCTTCATGGCTACCTTGCCGGTGACCGCACCGGACCGTGCAGCAGAGTGCAGCTTGTGCGATTCAACGAGGAACCAGCCCCCACCGGCGACCGCCGCGACTGTGTATACCCATCCCGCACCACCGACGGGAACGAGCAGCAGTGAACAGACCACCGTTGCCCACGCGTACAGAACAACCTGGACTGAAACTACTGATGCCCCGGCGATCGCTCCCAGCATGGGCACGTTCGCCGCGTTGTAATCGTCGCTGTACTTCATGGACAGCGGCCAGTAATGCGGTGGCGTCCACAGGAAGATCACCAGGAAGAGTACGACAGCCGGCCACTGCACTGTTTCGGTCACCGCGGCCCACGCGATCAGCACGGGCATGCAACCTGCGGCGCCGCCCCACACGATGTTCTGCGCTGTACGGCGCTTCAGGATGAGCGTGTAGACGACGACGTAGAAGAAGATAGCGGCCACGCCCAGCCATGCCGCGAGCGGGTTTGCGCCGAACCAAAGAATGACGATCGCGGCAACACCCAGTGCCCAGGCGAAAACCAGCGCCTCCCGTGGTGTGACCTCCCCGGTCACGAGCGGCCGGTTTCCGGTGCGGTGCATGACCTTGTCAATATCGCGGTCGATGTAGCAGTTGAATGCCCCTGCGCTGCCCGCCGCGAATGCCCCACCCACCATGGTTGCCAGAACGAGACCCAGTGATGGAAAGCCGCCCTGGGCAAAGATCATCGTGGGAAGCGTTGTCACCAGGAGCAGCTCAATGACCCGTGGTTTGGTCAGCGCCAGGTATGCCCGTAGCTTGCGGGAAAGGCCACTGCCGGCCTGATGCACGCTGGGCGCGGCTGCGGCCTGGTCGATGTTCACTGGAGGATGCTCTGCTTCTGAAGTGAGGATAAAGTCCTTGGCCATCATACCCGCATCCACCGTCACTTTTACAGCGCGTAGAAGAAGCGCGGCCACTTGCGCTGGAACTCACCCGGGCTCTTTCGTTTCGTTGTGTGACCCTTCACAATCTGTCGACCACAGCCCATTCCGGCCTGAAAGCGCTAAGGTTGCATGTATCGCCTGGATCACGCCCGTGTCGACGGATGTTTGCTTCAATCCGTTGTACGCACGGGGATCTAGTCTGGGTCAGACGCAACAGTATTCAAGTTTTCAACGGTGAACGGCCGGCTGGCCTCGGGGACTTTGGCCTCCGCAGCGCAGCCTCACTCGGCGCCGCGGCGCTGGCCGTGACGTAAAGAGAGGGGCCCGGTAAACGTGCCACAGCTGGAAAAGCAGGAACTGGACTGGAACGAACTGGACGACCGCGCGGTTGATGCCGTCCGCGTACTCGCGGCGGACGCCGTGGAGAAAGTGGGGAACGGACATCCGGGTACGGCCATGAGCCTGGCTCCCGCCGCGTACCTGATCTTCCAGAAACTCATGCGGCATGATCCAACTGACCCGGAGTGGACCGGACGGGACCGCTTCGTGCTCTCCCCCGGACACACGTCCCTCACCCTCTACATTCAGCTCTTCCTTTCCGGCTACGGCCTTGAGCTTGATGATCTGAAGGCTCTGCGCACCTGGGGCTCGAAGACTCCCGGCCACCCGGAATACCGGCACACCGCCGGCGTCGAGATCACCACGGGGCCGCTTGGACAGGGGCTGGCGTCCTCTGTCGGCTTCGCGTACGCCCAGCGCCGGATGCGCGGCCTTTTCGATCCCGAAGCGCCCGAGGGACAGAGTCCGTTCGACCACACCGTCTGGGTCATCGCGTCCGACGGCGACCTGCAGGAAGGCGTCACCTCGGAAGCCTCGTCCCTCGCTGGACACCAGGAACTGGGCAACCTCGTTGTTCTTTACGACGAGAACCACATTTCGATCGAGGACAACACCGACATTGCGTTCACCGAGGACGTGCTCAAGCGCTACGAGGCGTATGGCTGGCACACCCAGCGCGTCGACTGGACCAAGACCGGCGAATACGTCGAGGACGTTGCGGAACTGTACCGCGCCCTGACGGCAGCGAAGGCCGAAACGTCTCGGCCGTCGATCGTATCCCTGCGCACCATCATCGGTTGGCCGGCCCCGAACAAGCAGAACACAGGCAAGATCCATGGCTCCGCTCTTGGCAAGGACGAAGTGGCAGCGCTGAAGGAAATCCTCGGCCTCGACCCGGAGAAGCATTTCCAGGTGGACGATGCGGTGCTTGCTCACGCACGCAAGGTCGTTGACCGCGGACAGGACACCCGCAGCGCCTGGGAACAGGGTTTCGAAGCCTGGAAGCAGGCCAATCCGGACAGTGCGGCGACCCTGGACCGCATCGCTGCCCGCGAACTGCCTCAAGGATGGGAAGCCAGTCTTCCTGAGTTCGAGGCGGGCAAGGACGTGTCCACCCGTGCGGCGTCGGGCAAGGTCCTGAGTGCCATCGGCCCGGTTCTTCCCGAGCTGTGGGGCGGCTCCGCGGATCTCGCCGAGTCGAACAACACCACCATCGAGGGATCGCCGTCGTTCGTCCCCGCCTCTAAGCAGACCGAAGCGTGGTCCGGCAACCCTTACGGCCGGGTACTGCACTTCGGTATCCGCGAACATGCGGCAGCCGCCATCGTCAACGGCATCGTGATGCACAGCAGCACGCGGGCCTTTTCCGGCACGTTCCTCATCTTCAGCGATTACCAGCGTCCGGCGATCCGGCTGGGCGCGCTCATGGGCGTACCTGCCATCTATGTCTGGACCCACGATTCAATCGGCCTGGGTGAAGACGGGCCCACCCACCAGCCGGTGGAGCAACTCGCGTCGTTGCGCGCCATTCCAGGGCTCGACGTCGTCCGCCCGGGTGACGCAAATGAGGTCGCCGTGGCGTGGCGCACCATCCTGGAGAACACATCGAATCCGGCGGGCATCGTGCTCACACGGCAGAACATTCCCACGTGGGAACGCGGACCAGGCCAGGCAACAGGTGACACCTTCGGATCGGCGGAGGGTGTTGCGCAGGGTGGCTATGTGCTTGCGGAAGCTCCCGACGGCGAACCCGACGTGATCCTGATCGCGACCGGTTCCGAAGTCCAGCTCGCAGTCGAGGCCCGCTCCACGCTGCAGAAGGAAGGCATCGCGGCGCGCGTCGTATCGCTGCCCTGCCTGGAGTGGTTCAACCAGCAGGACGAGTCTTACCGCGAGGCTGTACTTCCTTCGAACATCCGTGCCCGCGTCTCGGTCGAGGCCGGCGTGGCGCTGGGCTGGCGTGAACTGGTCGGCGACGCCGGCCGGTCCGTCTCCCTGGAGCACTTCGGCGCTTCGGCCGACTACAAGACCCTGTTCCGGGAGTTCGGCATCACCGCGGAGGCAGTGGTCGAGGCAGCACGGGACTCGATTGCGGCAGCCGATACGCGCAACGCTCCGGACGGCACCTCAGCGGCCGCAGGAGCGTCAGCTTCCACCACCGGCGACCGCCGGTAGTCCGCCCACAGATCAGCACAATCCACCTGGTTCAAGGAGAAAAACCAATGACTCCCACCCCCACCGCGGCCCTTTCCGACGCCGGCGTGTCCATCTGGCTGGACGACCTCTCCCGTGAGCGGATCACCTCAGGCACCCTGAAGGCGCTCATCACCGAGCGCGACGTCGTCGGCGTCACGACGAACCCGAGCATCTTCGCAGCAGCCCTGAAGAACGGCGAGTCCTACTCTGCGCAGGTGAAGCAGCTCGCTGCAGCCGGGGCCGACGTCGACACCGCAGTTTTCGAGATCACCACCACCGATGTGGCGCAGGCGTGCGACGTATTCGCGCCAGTTGCCGAGAAGACCGGAGGCGTTGACGGCAGGGTCTCGATCGAGGTCGATCCACGTCTTGCCCGCGACACTCAGGGCACAATCGCGGAGGCACGCCGTCTCTTCGACGCCGTTGAACGCACCAACGTCCACATCAAGATCCCGGCAACCGTTGAGGGTCTCGAAGCCATCTCGACAACTCTCGCCGCGGGAATCAGCGTCAACGTCACGCTGATCTTCTCACTTGAACGCTACCGTGCCGTGATCAACGCCTTCATGCTCGGGCTCGAGCAGGCGAAGGAGAACGGCCACGACCTCTCAACTATCCATTCCGTTGCCTCGTTCTTTGTTTCGCGGGTGGATGCCGAGATCGACAAGCGCCTAGATGCCCTCGGCACCGACGAGGCCGCCGGACTGCGCGGCAAGGCAGGCCTGGCAAATGCACGCCTCGCCTACCAGGTGTACGAGGAAGCCTTCAGCTCTGAGCGGTGGCAGGTCCTTGCCGCCGGGGGTGCCCGCCCGCAGCGTCCGCTCTGGGCTTCGACCGGTGTGAAGGACCCTGCGTACCCCGACACCCTGTACGTAACCGGCCTGGTCGCTGACGGCGTTGTGAATACCATGCCGGAAAAGACACTTGAGGCCACCGCTGACCACGGCGAGGTCACCGGGGACACCATAACCGGCGCGTACGACGAGTCGAACGAACTCCTGAACCGCCTCGAGAACCTCGGGATTTCCTACAAGGAGGTTGTCGAACTGCTCGAGGAAGAGGGCCTGGACAAGTTCGTCGTCAGCTGGAACGAGCTTCTGGAAACCGTCACCACGGCGCTCGAATCGGCGAAGGGCTAGGCGTCCATGGCAACCCTCTACGTCAACGCATCCGGGGCGGCCGCCGAAGCAATTGAACGTGCTACCCCTGAGCTCGTACAGGACCAGGTGGCCTCGCGCATCATGGCCAAGGACCAAACACTCTGGGGTCCCGAAGCAGAAGAGGAAGCAGCGATCCGGCTCGGCTGGGTTGACCTCATCGAAGCCTCCCGCGCCTTGCTGCCTTCCATTGAGCGGCTCCGCACCGACCTCTCAGCCGACGGCGTGAATCACCTGGTGCTGTGCGGCATGGGCGGTTCCTCGCTCGCGCCCGAGGTCATCACCAGGACAGCCGGGGTGGAACTTACGGTCCTGGATTCAACCGATCCGGATCAGATCGTCAAGGTGCTGGCCGACCGGCTGGAAACAACGGCAATCGTGGTTTCGTCGAAGTCCGGTTCCACCGTGGAGACGGACTCCCAGCGGCGGATCTTCGAGCAGGCCTTCACCGACGCCGGCGTGGACGCGCGCAGCCGCATCATTATCGTGACCGATCCAGGTTCACCGCTGGATGAGTCTGCGCGCGCGGCAGGCTATCGGGCTGTGTTCAACGCCGACCCGAACGTTGGCGGCCGTTATTCGGCCCTCACCGCCTTCGGTCTGGTTCCTTCCGGCCTCGCCGGTGCGGATATCTCGGCGTTGCTCGACGACGCTGAGTCCATCAGTGAGTTTCTTGGCGATGACGACGCCGGCAACGTCGGTCTCCGCCTCGGAGCGGTACTGGGCGCAACCCTCCCGCTGCGCGACAAGATCGTCTTCGTAGACGAGGGTTCCGGAATTGCCGGACTCGGTGACTGGGTGGAGCAACTCATCGCCGAGTCCACCGGGAAGCTTGGAACCGGTGTGCTTCCCGTGGTCGTCGAAGAGGATGCACCCGAGCTGTCCTCGGGCGCTCCCGACGTCCTCGCGGTCCACCTGGTCTCGCCGGACGCGAACGCGGAACCGGTTGGTGACGCCGTAGCGGTCGGGGGAAGCCTCGGTAGCCACCTGCTGGTATGGGAGTTCGCGACCGCCGTCGCCGGCCGGCTTCTCGGAATCAACCCGTTCGACCAGCCCGATGTTGAAGCAGCGAAAAAGGCGGCCCGTGGGCTCCTTGATGCCCAACCGGAAGCCGAGGCGCCCAACTTCGTTGACGGCGCCGTCGAGGTTCGTGGCGGTGCGGCGCTGCTCGGAACAGCGCACACGCTGGGCGAAGCGCTTGAGGCGCTGTTCGGCGCGTTGGAGCCCGGCGGCTACCTGGCCGTTCAGGCCTACCTCGACCGGATCGGTGAAGCTGCGCTGGCGGATATTCGTCCGGAGCTCGCAAGGACAACCGGACGCCCGGTGACCTTTGGTTGGGGTCCGCGGTTCCTGCATTCGACCGGCCAATTCCACAAGGGCGGCTCTGCTGTGGGTGCCTATCTCCAGATCACAGGCGCTCCGCAGGAGGATCTTTCTATCCCGGAAAGGCCGTTCACCTTCGGCGAGCTCATTTCCGCACAGGCTGCAGGAGACGCCCAGGTCCTTGAAGATGCCGGACGTCCGGTGCTTCGCCTGCACCTCGCCGATCGTGCTGCCGGAGTGAAGCAGTTGCGCGAGGTCATTGAACACCTGTCCGGTACTGCAGCTAAAGACGGAAACGGGTAATGCCGGAGAACAACAGCAGAATCAGGAATCCCCTCCGCGACCCGAGGGACCGGCGGCTCAACCGGATCGCAGGTCCGTCATCGCTTGTCCTGTTCGGTGTGACGGGCGACCTTGCCCGCAAAAAGCTCATGCCGGCTGTGTATGATCTCGCGAACCGCGGACTGCTTCCACCGAGTTTCGCGCTCGTTGGCTTCGGCCGACGCGACTGGAGCGACGAGCAGTTTGCGGAGGAGGTCCGCTCCTCGGTGAAGCAGTATGCGCGCACGCCCTTCAACGACACCGTCTGGGAGCAGCTGTCCGCCGGTATCCGTTTTGTGCAGGGCAACTTCGACGACGACGACGCCTTCGTCGAGCTGAAGAAGACCGTCGAAGAACTTGACGCCACCAGGGGCACCCGCGGCAATCACGCGTTCTACCTGTCCATCCCGCCCAAGGCGTTCGAACTCGTCTGTCAGAAACTCTCCGAGCACGGCCTCGCGCAGGCCGAGGAGGGTAAGTGGCGCCGGGTTGTCATCGAGAAGCCCTTCGGCCACAACCTGGAATCGGCGCGGGAGCTCAACAGCATCGTCGAGCAGGTCTTTCCACCGGACGCGGTGTTCCGGATTGACCATTATCTGGGCAAGGAAACCGTCCAGAATATCCTTGCGCTCCGGTTCGCGAACCAGCTCTTCGAACCACTCTGGAACGCAAACTATGTTGACCACGTCCAGATCACCATGGCCGAGGACATCGGCATTGGAGGGCGAGCCGGCTATTACGACGGCGTTGGTGCCGCCCGCGACGTCATCCAGAACCACTTGCTGCAGCTACTTGCATTGACGGCCATGGAGGAGCCAATTTCCTTCAATGCCGAGGACCTGCGCGCGGAAAAAGAGAAGGTACTCGCAGCAGTCAAGCTGCCCGAGGACCTCTCGACCCATTCCGCCCGCGGCCAGTACGACGGCGGTTGGCAAGGCGGTGAGCTGGTCAACGCTTTCCTCGACGAGGACGGCATTCCTACCCGGTCCACCACCGAGACCTACGCAGCCATCCGACTCGATATCAATACCAGGCGGTGGAGCGGCGTACCGTTCTACCTGCGCGCGGGAAAGCGCCTGGGACGCAGGGTGACGGAGATCGCCGTCGTCTTCAAGCGCGCACCGAACCTTCTGTTCCGTGACCACGGTGAAGGGGACTTCGGACAGAACGCCGTCGTCATCCGCGTTCAGCCGGATGAGGGCGCGACCATCCGATTCGGGTCAAAGGTGCCCGGCACGCAGATGGAAGTACGCGATGTCACCATGGACTTCGGGTACGGCCATTCGTTTACCGAATCCAGTCCGGAAGCATATGAGCGGCTCATCCTCGACGTGCTGCTCGGCGAGCCGCCCCTCTTCCCGCGTCACCAGGAAGTGGAACTGTCGTGGAAGATTCTCGATCCGTTCGAGGAGTACTGGGCAACACTGGCGTCTGCCCCGGAAAAGTACGTTCCCGGCAGCTGGGGTCCGGCATCGGCTGATGAACTGCTGGAACGCGACGGAAGGACCTGGAGGCGGCCATGATCGTCGATCTTCCTGATACAACAACATCGAAGGTTTCCAAGGAAATCATGACCATGCGCGACAAGGGCGGAGTGGTTGCCCTTGGGCGTGTGCTCACCCTCGTGGTCATCACGCGATCGGGTCATGAGGAGGAAGCGATCCTCGCTGCCAATGAGGCCAGCCGCGAGCACCCATGCCGCATCATCGTCCTGGCTGAGGGAGCCTCGACGGAGCAGACGCGCCTGGATGCACAAATCCGGGTAGGCGGTGACGCCGGAGCTTCGGAAGTAATCGTCCTCAAGGGCTACGGACAGCTCGCGAGTGAAAGTGAGTCGCTTGTCTCGGCGCTCCTGTTGCCCGATGCGCCGATTGTGGCCTGGTGGCCGCATGGTGTTCCGGAAGCCGCGTCGCGAACCTCAATCGGAAGCATCGCCCACCGCAGGATTACCGATTCCGCCAACGAATCAGATCCGACGGCAGCGCTGTTCAACATTCGCCGGACATACGCGGCCGGCGATACCGACCTTGCCTGGACCCGCCTGACCAACTGGCGTATCCAACTGGCCGCGGTGATGGAACAGTTGGATGGTTCGCCGATCACCTCAGTCACTGTGGAAGGTGCGTCAGACTCCCCCAGTACGGTGCTGCTTGCCGCTTGGCTTACGCTGGCCCTCAATACGCCCGTCACCATCGCGGCCGGACCGCCAGGGACCGGACTGCACCGGGTGAGGCTTAGCCGCGCAACGGGCGACGTCGAGTTGAACCGACCCCACCGCTCCGTTGCCGAGCTCTACCAGCCGGATCAGCCGGTGCAACGAATTTCCCTGCCACGTCGCAGCCTGCAAGACTGTCTCGCGGAGGAGCTGCGGAGGCTGGATCCGGACGACGTGTTCGGAGAAGTCATCACCGAGGGGCTCGCACGGACGAACTTAAGGAGCGTACGAACCAGTGAACGCTGAACCGAAAGTCAGTGTCCATCCCGATTCCGGCCTGCTGGCAGCGTCAGTCGCGGCGCGTCTGGTCACCCGCCTCGTGGATGTCCAGAACGAACGGGGTACTGCCACCGTCGTGCTGACGGGTGGAACGCTGGGTATCGGTGCTTTGCGTGCGGTGGCCGAATCCCCCGCACGTTCGGCGGTCAACTGGAGTGCGGTTGACTTTTGGTGGGGAGATGAACGATTCCTCCCAGCTGATCACTCCGACCGAAACGCCGTGCAGGCACGTGCTGCCCTTCTTGATGAGCTGAAGATTTCCCCGAACCGTGTCCACGAATTCGGAGCGGCCGGGGACTTCGAGAACCAGGACGATGCCGCGGTCGATTACGCCAGAAGGCTCCAGGAAGCCGCGGACAAGGATGCCGCAGCAGAGGTCGAGCTTCGCGACCCACGCCTGCCCCGTTTCGACATACTTCTCCTCGGGGTAGGGCCTGACGCGCATATCGCCTCACTGTTCCCGGAAATGGCCGGCATCCGGGCCAAAGGGCAGACCGTCATCGGCGTCACAGGTTCACCGAAACCGCCGCCCGAACGTGTCAGCCTTACTCTTGAGGCGATCAACTCGGCAGAAGAAATCTGGTTGGCAGTGGCCGGACAGGATAAGGCCGGCGCAGTCGGGCTGGCCCTGGCAGGTGCGGGTCCGGTGCAGGTTCCGGCCGCTGGCGCACGCGGCCATAAAAAGACGCTGTGGCTGATTGATCAGGAAGCTGCCAGTCAGCTGCCGGGGCGACTGATCGGTTCGGAAGAAGCTTCCGAAGATGGTTCTGGAAACCCCGAACGCTAACACCAGTCGGCTAGCCTGACCTGCCCTTATAGGGCGTGCCGCTCCCGAAGTTGCCGGAGCGCGTCTTCGAGGACCTTCATCGCTTCGGCTTCTGTCCGCCGCTCCTTCGCGTACTGCAAGTGACTCTTGAAGGGCTCGTCACCGTCAATACTTAGATCCACGCCCGGTGATCTGCCTGCGGGGCGGCCGCACCGACCGCACTCCCAGACCTCCGGAATTTCCGGATCGCTGAGCTTGGCGAAAGTCGGCCTGGTTTCATGACCTTCCATGCACCAATAGCTGACCACGATCCGGTCCACCGAGGCAGACTTCCTCTCGGCATCGAGGTGCCTGCCCGACGCTCCCGAACTGTACTCGGTGCCTATTCTCGTGCCCTTAAAAGCGTGTCCCGCGTTCACCATGGATTACTCCCATCAGTACCGCACACGACCTGCGATGAGGTTCAGTGTACGCCTAACGGTGGTGACGCGGGATGGCTTGGATCGGGTGCGAATCCCGATCCCGTGAAGCGCTGGGGTCAGGAATCGCCGGAAAAACGCTGGATCAGGCCGAGGGCGATAATTACAACGCCCCAGGCCAAGCCGAGCGCGACGGTGAAGCGGTTGAGGTTTCGCTCGGCGACACCGGAGGAGCCCATGCTGGTGGTCATGCCGCCGCCGAACATATCGGACATGCCGCCGCCGCGCCCCTTATGGAGCAGGATCAGCAGCGTGAGCAGCAGGCTGGTGATGCCCAGCAGTACCAACAGGATGATACGGAGAATTTCCACAGTGGCCTTTCAGTGTGACCTAGTCGGTCACCAGATGGTGCTCGAACCTGACAATGTTAGCAAACTCGGACACGTCAAGACTCGCTCCACCGACCAGCACGCCGTCGACATCGCGCTCCTTCAGGATCGACGCGGCGTTCGAGGCCTTCACGGAACCGCCGTAGAGAAGCCGGGTACGAGCCGCTACGGACTCATCAAACAGCGAGGAGAGCTCGGCCCGAATGGCAGCGCACATTTCCTGGGCGTCGTCGGGACCGGCCACTTCTCCGGTACCGATAGCCCACACCGGTTCATACGCGACTACCAGTTCGGCCGCCTGGTCCGCGCTGAGGCCGCGGACGCCCTGTCGGAGCTGGTCGAGGCTGTGCTCCACATGCCGGCCGGACTGTCGAATCTCAAGCCCTTCTCCGACACAGAGAACGGGAACAAGATTGTGCCGGTAGGCTGCCTGCACCTTTTGGTTCAGCACCTCGTCACTTTCCTGGTGGACCGTCCTGCGCTCGGAGTGTCCAACGAGGGCGTAGCTGCAGCCCAATTTCTCCAGGAACTGGCCGGAGATGTCCCCGGTATAGGCGCCGGAATCATGCGGTGAGAGATCCTGGCCCCCATACACCACGTGAAGGTCGTCGCCCTTGACCAGAGTCTGCACTCCACGCAGATCGGTGAACGGCGGGAAAACCGCCACTTCAACGCGACCGTAGTCATGGTTGGCATCGTCAAGCGTCCAAGCAAGTTTCTGCAGGAGTGTGATGCCCTGGACATGATCGAGATTCATTTTCCAGTTGCCGGCGATCAGCGGACGGCGGTCAAACTTACCGTTCGTCGAGGAGGTCATTCGTGCTCCAGTTCTAAAGATGGTGCCAGTGGGTTGTCAGCGCTGCAGGGCGGTAAGCCCGGGAAGTTCCTTGCCTTCCAGGTATTCCAGGCTCGCCCCGCCGCCGGTGGAAATGTGCCCGAAGCTGGCTTCATCGAAGCCGAGCGCACGAACCGCTGCTGCCGAGTCTCCTCCGCCGACTACGGTGAGCGCGCCCGAAGCAGTTGCCTCCGCCAGGGCCTGGGCAACCGCCCGGGTCCCCGCTGCAAAGGCATCGAATTCGAAGACTCCCATGGGCCCGTTCCAGAACACCGTCCGGGCGCTGGAAATCTGCTCGGCGAAGAGTGCCCCGGAGTCAGGTCCAATATCCAGCCCAATACCGGAGTCGCCGAAGCGGGTAGTCTCCATCCGTTCCGCGGTCACCGTTTCATGAGCGGCGTCAGGAGCGAACTTTTCCGCAACCACGATGTCGGTTGGCAGAACAATCTCGGTGCCGGCCTCCGCCGCACGGGCGAGGTAGCCGCGTACAGTGTCCAACTGGTCTTTCTCGAGCAGACTGGACCCTACCGAGTGCCCCTGGGCAGCAAGGAAAGTGAACACCATGCCGCCGCCGATCAGCAACCGGTCGGCGGTACCGATCAGGTTCTCGATGACGGCCAGCTTGTCCGAAACCTTCGAACCGCCGAGAACCACCACGAATGGCCGCTCAGGCTCCTTGGTGAGCCGCTGCAGCACATCCACCTCCGCCTTCACGAGGTCACCCTGGTAGGCAGGCAGACGGTGCGCGATGTCATACACGCTCGCATGCTTCCGGTGGACTGCCCCGAAAGCGTCATCGACATAGGCACCGTCCGGGCCAGCAAGCTGTGCCAACTCGTCTGCGAACAGTCCACGCGCGGCATCGTCCTTGCTGGTTTCCCGTGCATCGAAGCGCACGTTCTCCAGTACGAGGACTTCGCCGCCAACGAGACCCGCCGCGTGTTCGCGGGCGCTGTCGCCCGTGACGTCTCCAGCAAGCGTCACGTTGAAATCCGCAAGCTCCGCGAGACGGTCCACAGCGGGTTTCAGCGAGTACTTCTCCTCCGGAGCGCCCTTGGGACGGCCGAGGTGTGCGAGAACGATCACGCTCGCACCGGCCTGCGTCAGCTTCTCCAGAACGGGAAGCGATGCGCGGATCCGACCGTCGTCCGTGACCCGCAGGTTCGGGACGTCGCCGTCGAGAGGGACGTTCAGGTCCGACCGGACCAGAACACGCCTTCCACTGACGCCGTCAGCCAGCAATTCATCCAGCGATGCGAATCCCATGTTCGCCTAGGAGAGCTTGGCGGCGACGAGCTCGGTGAGGTCTACCAGCCGGTTGGAGTAGCCCCACTCGTTGTCATACCAACCCACAACCTTCACCTGGTTGCCGATGACCTTGGTCAGCCCGGCGTCGAAGATGCACGAAGCGGGATCGGTGGTGATGTCGGAGGATACGATCGGCGCCTCGGTGTACGTGAGGTAACCCTTGAGCACGCCTTCGGCAGCTGCAGCCTTGTACGCGGCGTTGACTTCCTCGGCCGATACCTCCCGGCCCACCGTTACGGTGAGATCGGTGGCGGAGCCGGTGGGGACCGGAACACGGATAGCGTAGCCGTCCAGCTTGCCCTTCAGCTCAGGCAGCACAAGGCCGATCGCCTTGGCAGCTCCGGTGGACGTGGGCACCATGTTGATGGCTGCGGCGCGCGCTCGGCGGAGGTCCTTGTGGGGACCGTCCTGCAGGTTCTGGTCCGCAGTGTAGGCGTGGATCGTGGTCATCAGGCCACGCTCGATTCCAAAGCTGTCGTTCAGAACCTTCGCGAGCGGTCCGAGGCAATTGGTAGTGCACGAAGCATTCGAAATGATGTTGTGGTTCTCGGGGTCATAGAGGTCGTCATTAACACCGAGGACAATCGTGATGTCTTCGTCCGAGGCCGGAGCGGAGATGAGAACTTTCCTGGCACCCGCGTCGATGTGCTTCTGCGCATCAGAGGCTTTGGTGAAGAAGCCGGTGGACTCGACCACGATGTCCACGCCCAGCTCGCCCCAGGGCAGGTTCGCGGGATCACGCTCGGCGAGCACCTTGATGGTCTTTCCATCGACAACCAGGGCGCCGTCGGCGACCTCCACACTTGCGGCCAGGCGGCCCGTGACGGAGTCGTACTTCAACAGGTGCGCCAGGGTTTCGGGGCTTGTGAGGTCATTGACTGCGACGATCTCAAGATCGGCACCCTGTTCCAGGGCTGCGCGGAAGTAGTTGCGTCCAATGCGGCCGAACCCATTGATTCCTACACGAGTAGTCACTGTTGCTATCTCCTTGATAGGGGTTGTTGCCGGCGGCTGTCGTCCTCACGGAAGGCGGACCGTCCGGCGTCTGAAATACATTGCACCGCACTGTGCGCGTTTTGAAGCGTGGGGGAAGTCGCGGGTCCGTGTCTGCTGTGACGCACGCGACAGTGATCATCTTACGCACCGGGAACCTTCCCTGCCCGACTGGGCAGGAAAGGTTACGCCGGGATACGGCGGGCCGGATCAGGAGAGCGTGATGAGTCCGGTCGCGTGGGTGCGTGCAGCGTCGAAGCGCCGGGCGACGTCGGCCCAGTTGACGATATTCCAGAATGCCTTCACGTAGTCGGCCTTGACGTTGACGTAGTCAAGGTAGAAGGCGTGCTCCCACATGTCGAGCATCAGCAGCGGTGTAGTACCGACCGCAACATTGCCCTGCTGATCGTAGAGCTGCTCAATGACGAGGTTGCCGCCGATCGGCTCGTAGGCAAGGAAGGCCCAGCCCGAGCCCTGGAGGCTCAACGCTGCCGCAGTGAATTGGCCGCGGAATGTGTCGAACGAACCGAACGCGTCATCAAGTGCCGCCGCCAGTTCGCCCTCTGGCTTGTCGCCCCCCTCAGGCGAGAGATTGTTCCAGAAGACCGAATGGTTCACATGCCCGCCGGTGTGGAAAGCGAGATCCTTGGACAGCTTGGGGATGTTGGTGAAGTCCCCTTTCTCACGGGCTTCGGCAAGCTGCGCCAGGGCATCATTCGCGCCCTTGACGTAGGCGGCATGGTGCTTGCTGTGGTGCAGCTCCATGATCCGCGCGGAGATGTGCGGCTCCAGGGCCGCGTAGTCATAGTTCAATTCAGGCAATACGTATTCGCTCACGAAATCCTCCATGTCCTGTGTTGCTGTTGCGGGGTTGAATCCCAGCTTGCGCGGTGATCCCAAAGGGACCGTTACCCATCCCGGCGGGTAGCACTGCTTCCTGCGGAGGGCCGCTTCTCCATCCTATGCACGGATTCATTCTTCCAACATGTCGGCGGTCACATTGGCTTCCGTGCCAGGGATACCCAGATCCGCTGCCCGTTTATCAGCCATAGCGAGCAACCGCCGGATCCGGCCGGCAATAGCGTCCTTGGTCATCGGCGGGTCCGCGATCCGCCCGAGTTCATCGAGGCTTGCCTGCTTGTGCGCCACGCGCAACTCCCCCGCATACTTCAAGTGCTCGGGCACCTCTTCACCGAGAATCTCCAGGGCCCGCTCCACGCGTGCTCCTGCCGCAACGGCGGCCTGGGCTGAGCGGCGCAGGTTTGCGTCGTCGAAATTGGCTAGGCGGTTGGCGGTGGCGCGTACTTCCTTTCGCATCCGCCGCTCCTCCCAGACCATGAGCGCATCGTGGGCACCCATCCGGGTCAGCAGGACCGCGATGGTGTCCCCGTCACGGATCACCACGCGGTCGACGCCGCGGACTTCACGCGCCTTGGCAGTAATTCCAAGCCTTCGCGCGGCCCCCACCAGTGCCAGTGCGGATTCAGGGCCGGGACACGTGACTTCCAGGGCCGAGGACCTGCCGGGTTCAGTGAGCGAGCCGTGTGCGAGGAAGGCTCCGCGCCAGACAGCTTCAGCATCCGCGGCGGAGCCGTTGACGACGGCGGAGGGAAGCCCACGAACGGGCCTGCCGCGGTTGTCCAGGAGCCCGGTCTGCCGGGCGAGGGATTCGCCGTCCCGCACGACGCGCACGACGTACCGGTTGCCGCGTCTCAGTCCGTTGCCGGACACCACGATGATTTCGCTGTTGTGTCCGTATACGTCCGCGATGGCGCTCCGCAACCGTCGTGCCGTTGAGGCGAGATCGACCTCTGCCTCTATGACGATGCGCCCCGAAATGATGTGAAGCCCGCCGGCAAAGCGAAGGAGAGAAGAGACTTCGGCTTTACGCACCGACGATTTCTTGACGTCGAGGTGCGAAAGCTCCTCTTTAACATCCGCGGTCAGCGCCACAGACACCCTCCTAGAATTCGCCGAACATGTCGTGGTAAGCCGTTGCCAGACGCAAGGCGTCATGAACGGGTCCGCCGCTTGAAGAGCCTACTTTACCCAAGATCGTCCGGCCGCCCATTTCCTTCACTGCGGCCTCGAACTCTGCCCTGTCAGCCACCACCGACGGATCCGCGATTACCGCGTCCACCCTGAAATCAGGGGCGTAGCGCCGGATTACGCCCAGGTGGTCGACGGCGGTCATGCCCTGGGTTTCCTTTGTGTCATTGCTGAGGTTCATCGTCAGGCAGCGACGCGCCGTGGTGGTGCACAGGGCGTCGCGCAGTTCGGGCAACAGGAGGTGCGGAAGTACGGAGGTGTACCAGGAACCCGGCCCGAGGATGACCCAGTCCGCCAGCTCGATCGCATTCAGCGCATCCACGCACGCCGTCGCGTCCTCGGGCAGGAGACGAACCCTACTGACGTTTCCCGCGCTGCCCGCAACCGCGAGTTCGGCCTGTCCGGAGACCGTACGCAACTGGAGCCGGCCGTCCTTCTCGGAAAGCACATCCCCCTCGATCGTCAAGGGAACACTGGCCATCGGGAGGACCCGTCCGCGGGCACCAAGCAGCGCCCCGGCCCACTGCAGACCTGCGACCGGATCGCCGAGAAGCTCCCAGAGCGTGACGATCAGCAGGTTGCCCAGAGCATGGTTGTTCAGGGAGCCCTCGACGCCGTCGCGCGAGGTGAAGCGGTGCTGCATCACGTCTCGCCAGGTCCTGCCCCAGTCTGTATCGTCACACAGTGCCGCAAGCGCCATCCGGAGGTCTCCGGGGGGAAGCACGCCAAGCTCACGGCGCAGGCGCCCGGAGGAGCCGCCGTCGTCGGCCACTGTCACGACCGCCGTCAACTCCGAGGTGAGCAGGCGCAGCGCCGACAGCGACGCCGACAACCCATGTCCGCCACCCAGTGCAACGACCGACGGCGCGCTGTCCTGCGCGCCGGGACCGGAACGGGAGGTCGACGTAGCCGGAATGAGCGGCAGCGAACCGGTCAGGATTGCCACTATTCCCGCCCGAGATCGCGGTGGTGCGCCATCACCTGCAGCCTCGGCAGTTGTGCCAGGCGCTGGGCAATCTCTTCGGTTACCGCGACCGAGCGATGCTTTCCGCCGGTACAGCCCACGGCGATGGTGGCGTAATGCTTGTTCTCGCGGCGATACCCCTCAAGGACGGGCTCGAGCGCGCTGACATAGCGGTCGACGAACTCGGATGCACCGTTCGCGGTGAGCACGTAATCCCGCACCGGCCCGTCCAAGCCAGTCTGCGGACGGAGAACCGGCACCCAGTGCGGGTTCGGTATGAAGCGGACGTCCGCAACAAAGTTCGCGTCCACCGGCAGCCCGTATTTGAAACCGAAGCTCATGACGTTCAGGCGCAGCACGATAGGCCCTGAATCCGAGAACAGCTCGGTGATCTGGGTCGCCAGAGCGTGGACGTTCAGCTGGGTGGTGTCCACGACCAGGTCCGAAGCGTGCTTGAGCTCCTTCAGGACGTCCCGCTCAGCGGAAATCCCATCGAGGATGCGGCCGTCTCCCTGCAGCGGGTGTGGGCGCCTCCCCTGCTCGAACCGGCGGACAAGCGTGTCATCGGCGGCGTCCAGGAACAGCACCCGATACGTGATACCCGCGGCCCGCAGGGAAGCGAGTGACCCCTGCACATCCTGGAACAACTCCTTGCTGCGCACATCGATGACGACGGCGAGCTTGGGAATCGATTCCGGCGTCCTGGAGACAATCTCGGTCAGGGTGCTGAGCATCTGGGGCGGAAGGTTCTCAACGACGTACCAGCCGTGGTCCTCCAGCGCGTTGGCGGCCGTACTACGCCCGGCACCGGACATGCCGGTGACGACAAGCAGTTCGGATTCGGCAGGTTTGACCGGCGTCAGTCCGTCAGCCTCGTTCATATTCTTCGATTCCATCCCACCGTTGCACCCGAATTACACCGCGCCGTTCTTCGCCCGAGATCCGCTGGGACCGGGCGGTGTGCGGCCGCGCCTCCAGCTTCTACCCTAACGCGTCCGGACGTCCCCAGACTCGCTTCGCTCGTCTGGCGACCCCTCGTTGCCAGCTAGGATTCCAGTATCTCGCCGGTCGTCATATTGACCGCCGTGGGCGGGGCGTCGCTGCCGTTCCCGGAACCTTCCTTCGCAAGCTGGCCGCGGATTACCGCTGCCAATGCCGGCCCCACTCCCTGCACCTGCTGGAGCTCCTCGACGCTCGCGTTACGCAGTTTGCGGACCGAACCGAAGTGCTTCAGTAGTGAACGGCGCTTCGCCGGGCCAAGGCCCGGCACGTCGTCAAGCACAGATACCGTCATGGACTTTCCGCGCTTCTGCCGATGGTAGGCGATCGCGAAACGGTGCGCCTCGTCACGAATCCGCTGCAGCAGGAAGAGCCCTTCCGAGGCCCGCGGCAGAATGACCGGGAACTCACCCTCCGGCAGCCACACCTCCTCCAGGCGCTTGGCAAGCCCGACGACGAACACGTCGTCGATGCCCAGGTCGCCGAGCGCCCGTGCAGCTGCCCGGACCTGGGGTTGGCCGCCGTCTACCACGACGAGGTTAGGCGGGTACGCAAATTTCTGGCGCGCCACCGGACGGGTGGAATCGGCAACCGGCCCGCCGCCGTCGTCGTTCCCTTCTCCCGGCAGGGAATCCAGGGAGTTCTGCTCCGCCAGGTAGTTGCGGAACCTGCGGGAGATGACGTCGTACATGGATGCGGTGTCATCCCGCGCGGCATCCCCGGTGATCGAGAAGCGGCGGTAATCGGCCTTGCGGGGCAGCCCGTCCTCCACCACAACCATGGAAGCGACCACGTTGGTTCCCTGCACATGCGAGATGTCGAAGCATTCGATGCGCATGAGCGGCTGGGGAAGGTCCAGTGCTTCCTGTAGCTGCTGTAGTGCTGCAGAGCGGGTGGTGATGTCCCCGGCGCGGCGGCTCTTGTGCAGCCGCAGGGAATCGGCGGCGTTCTGCTCGACGGTCCCACGCAGAGTTGCCTTGTCACCGCGCTGCGGTACCCGGATGTCCACCCGCGCCCCGCGCAGACCGCGTAGCCATTCACGCATCTGTTCTTCGTTGCTTGGAAGCACGGGCACAAGGACCTCGCGGGGGATGCGGTTGTTGCTGCTGCTTCCCTCGCCGTAAACCTGCTGCAGCAGATGTTCCACCAGGTCTGCGGTGCTCATGTCCTCGACCTTCTCAACCACCCAGCCCCGCTGGCCGCGGATCCGGCCGCCGCGCACGTGAAAAACCTGGGCGGCTGCCTCCAGCTCATCCTCCGCCAGGGCAAATACGTCGGCGTCGGTATCCTCGCTCAGTACCACCGTATTGCGCTCGAAGACCCGCTTGAGCGCGGCGATGTCGTCGCGGATCCTCGCCGCCGCCTCATAATCCAGTTCCGCTACGGCAGCCGCCATCCGCTGCTCCAGGTCCCGGATGAATCGGCCGGCCTGACCGGACATGAAGTCGCAGAACTGTATTGCCAGCTCCCGGTGCTCGTCCGCGGAAACCCGGCCAACACAGGGTGCGGAGCACTTGTCGATGTAACCAAGGAGGCATGGGCGGCCTGAGCGCTCTGCGCGCTTGAACACGCCGGAGCTGCAGGTTCGTACGGGGAATACCCTCAGTAGCGTGTCAACGGTTTCGCGGATTGCCTTGGCCGGATAGAACGGTCCGAAGTACCGGGTGTCCTTCCTCCGGTCCCCACGCATCACCTGGACCCTCGGGTACTTCTCCCCGAGTGTCACCGCCAGATAGGGGTAGGACTTGTCATCCCGGAACATGACGTTGAAACGGGGATTGAACTCCTTGATCCAGGTGTATTCGAGCTGGAGGGCTTCGAGCTCGCTGCCGACGACTGTCCACTCCACGCTTGCGGCGGTGTGCACCATGGCGCGCGTACGCGGCATCAGAGACTGCGGGTTGGCGAAATAGGAGTTCAGCCGTGACCTGAGGTTCTTGGCCTTGCCCACGTAGACGACCCGCTGGTGCTGATCCCGGAACCTGTAGACCCCCGGATCCTGCGGAATCTCGCCGGTTTTGGGCCGGTATGTTGCTGGATCTGCCACCTGTTCATCCTACCGGCGGCAGACGGGCTAACCGTGACGGGGCCTACTCCACCGCGCTCTTGTTGTATCCGGTAGCTCGTTGCTGGCCCGTCAGCTCCGCAATGGCATCCATGATGGCGTCCGTCACCTGACGCCGGGCTGGCAGGGAATGGTTCGGTCCTGTTTTGTCGAAGTACAGCGGTTCACCGATCTTCATGGTGAAATGCTGCGGCCGGATCCACCGCCTGTCCGCAGGCTGCAGCCGGTCAGTTCCGAGAAGGCCGACAGGGACCACCGGAGCTCCGGTGGTCAGCGCGAGCCAGCCGACGCCGGTTCTCCCGCGGTAGAGCAGTCCGTCGCGGGAGCGCGATCCTTCCGGGTAGATTCCGACGCCGTCCCCTGCCTCGAGCATCCCCAGAAGCGTTTTGAGGGCCTGCACACTTGCCGCCTGCTGGCCGCGCTCCACCGGGATGGAACCCACACCCTGGAAGAAGGAGCGCATGAGGGCGCCCTTGAACCCCGTACCGGTGAAGTACTCGGCCTTGGCGAAGAATGCAACGGGCCGTGGCATGAGTGCCTGCACCAGCACGCTGTCCAGAAAGGAAAGATGGTTGGGCGCAACTATAAAGCCGCCGCCGGTCGGCACATTCTGCAACCCGACGACGGTTGGTCTGCACAGTCCCGCGATAAGCCCGCGGGTGCTGCTCCGGGTGAGGTCATAGACGCCCATGGACCACCGTCCCTGAAACCTGCTTCACGCGGGCGTCCAGGTAACGGACAAGACCTTCCGCCGAGTCCACGACGACGGCCGCGTTGGCTGCCGCGAACTCCTCGGCTGTGCCGAATCCCCACGACACCGCCAAGCAATCGAGCCCGTTTGCTGCCGCACCGTGGACGTCATGGGAGCGATCGCCCACCATGATCGCGTGACTGTAGGTCCCGGCATGCGCGGTCAATGCTGCGGCGATGATTGTCCGCTTGCCGTCCAGTTTCGCAGCCTCGCGTTCGTCAGCCGGCGAGCCATGGATTGAAGCGAAAAGCCCTGCCATTTGCTGTACGCCGAGCAGTTCGAGGGCGAGCCATTCGGGCTTCTGCGTGGCAACCGCCAAGAGATGCCCGCGGTCCTTCAGCTGCTGAATAGCGGAAACGATGCCTGGGTAGGGACGGCTCAGAGCCATCCCGGTTGCTCGATATCCCTCGCGATACTTGGCAACAACCTCGTCTACGCGGTGCTCAGGAATTCCAGCAATGTCAATCAGGGACCGAACCAGGGCAGGACCGACCATCTGCCTCAATTGATCCGGCGACGGTACAGGCAACCCACTGTTTCGCAGAGCGTCTGCGATCCCACCCGTGATGGCCCCCTCAGGATCGACCAGCGTGCCATCGAGGTCGAAAAGAATCAGGAACCGTGTATTCGTCACCGGGCAAGTTTCCCATAGCCGAACGCCCGCCCGGTAATTGTATGCCGGATGAGGAATACTTCGCTAGGCGGAAAGGGTTTCCGCGAGGAACTTCCCGGTATGGCTCTCCTCGGTGGCGGCGATCTGTTCGGGAGTACCCGTTGCGATGATCTCGCCGCCCCCCGAACCTCCGTCCGGTCCAAGGTCGATCACCCAGTCGGCGCTCTTGATGACGTCGAGGTTGTGTTCGATCGTGATGACGGTGTTGCCCTTGTCCACCAATCCCTGAAGCACCTGCAGCAATTTCCGGATGTCCTCGAAGTGCAGCCCGGTGGTGGGCTCATCCAGCACATAGATGCTTCGGCCATTTGAGCGCTTCTGCAATTCGCTCGCGAGCTTCACGCGCTGGGCCTCGCCGCCGGACAACGTGGTGGCGGGCTGCCCCAGGCGGACGTAGCCGAGACCGACGTCCACCAGGGTGCTCAGGTGCCGGGCGATAGGCGCAAAGGCGGCGAAGAACTCTGCCGCCTCCTCGATCGGCATGTTGAGGACATCCGCAATGGTTTTGCCTTTGTAGTGCACCTCAAGGGTTTCCCGGTTATACCGCGCACCGTGGCATACCTCGCACGGCACGTAGACGTCCGGCAGGAAGTTCATCTCGATTTTGAGGGTGCCGTCACCCGAGCAGGCTTCGCACCGCCCGCCCTTCACATTGAAGGAGAACCTTCCGGGCAGGTACCCGCGCACCTTTGCCTCTGTGGTTTCTGCGAACAACTTGCGGATGTTGTCAAACACCCCGGTATAGGTTGCCGGGTTGGATCGCGGCGTTCGTCCAATGGGGCCCTGGTCCACGTGGATGACTTTGTCCAGGTGCTGCAACCCGTCGATACGCCGATGACGCCCTGCAACCTGCTTTGCCCCGTTCAGCTTGTTCGCCAGCACTTTGTACAGGATTTCATTGACCAGCGTGGATTTACCCGATCCGCTGACTCCGGTAACGGCGGTGAGGACTCCCAGCGGGAATGTTGCGTCGACGCCCTTCAGGTTGTGCTCGCGTGCCCCGACTACCTTGAGCTGACGCGAGCGATCGATCTTCCTGCGCTTGGCCGGCGGTTCGATCTTCCGCCTACCAGAGAGGTAGTCGCCGGTGATTGACTGCTCATTCCGCAGGAGGTCCTCGAGCAGACCCGAATGGACCACCTGTCCCCCGTGCTCGCCTGCGCCCGGACCGATGTCAACGATCCAGTCGGCCTCGTTGATTGTGTCTTCGTCATGCTCGACGACGATAAGGGTGTTGCCAAGGTTGCGCAGCCGGGTCAGTGTTTCAATAAGGCGCCGGTTGTCACGCTGGTGGAGGCCGATCGACGGTTCGTCGAGCACATAAAGAACGCCTACCAGACCGGAACCGATCTGCGTGGCAAGACGGATGCGCTGCGCTTCACCTCCGGAGAGCGTGCCTGCTGCACGTTCCAGGTTGAGGTATTCGAGCCCCACGTCGAGGAGGAACCGAAGGCGTGCCTGAATCTCCTTCAACACCTGCGACGCAATCTGCGCCTCCCTGCCCGTCAGGACCAGGTTGTTCAGAAAGTCACTGCACTCCCGCATGGGCATCGCGGAGACTTCGGCGATGGAGCGCCCGTTGATCAGCACAGACAGCGAAGCAGGATTGAGGCGCGCTCCGCCGCACTCCGGGCACGGTACCTGCCGCATGTACTCCTCGTAGCGGTCCCGTGCGTAGTCGGATTCAGTTTCAAGGTGCTTGCGGTGAATGTACTGAACAGCACCCTCGAAACCCGTGCTGTACTTGCGCTCCCTGCCGAAACGGTTGCGGTACTGCACAACCACCTTGTGGTCTTTGCCGTACAGCGCCGCGTCCCGCGCGTGCTGGGGGAGCTTGCTCCACGGCTTGTCCATGGAGAAGCTGAGTTCCTTGGACAGCCCTTCGAGAAGCCGCGTCCAGTACTCAAGAGTTGCTGTGCCGAGCGCCCACGGCGCGATGGCGCCCTCGCCAAGGGAAAGATCGGGGTTCGGAACAACCAGTTCCTCATCAACCTCGAGCTTGGTGCCGATGCCGGTGCACGCAGGGCAGGCACCGAACGGGTTATTGAAGGAGAAGGAACGCGGCTCGATCTCGTCGATGGCGAGTGGGTGCTCGTTGGGACAGGCCAGGTTCTCCGAGAACGCCCGGATCCGATGAGTGTCCTCCACCGGAAGATCCACGAAGTCAGCAAGCACCCTGCCCTCGGCCAGTTTGAGGGCGGTTTCGATAGAGTCGGTGAGGCGCTGGCGAACCCCGTCCTTGACCACCAGTCGGTCCACGATGACCTCGATGGTGTGCTTGTACTGCTTGCCCAGCTTCGGAGGGTCAGTGAGCTGGACCAGATCCCCGTCCACCCTTGCGCGCGAGTAACCCTTGGCAGCGAGATCCTGGAAGAGATCTGCGAATTCGCCCTTACGGCCACGTACCACCGGGGCAAGAACCTGGAACCGTGTGCCCTGTTCAAGCTCCATCAGCTGGTCCACAATCTGCTGCGGTGTCTGCTTGGCAACCGCCTCACCGCACACCGGGCAATGTGGCCGCCCCACCCGCGCCCACAGCAGCCGCATGTAGTCATAGATCTCGGTAATGGTGCCCACGGTGGACCGGGGGTTTTTACTGGTGGACTTCTGGTCGATGGATACGGCCGGCGACAGCCCCTCGATGAAGTCGACGTCCGGCTTGTCCACCTGGCCAAGGAACTGGCGCGCGTAGGCCGAGAGCGACTCGACATACCGGCGTTGCCCCTCGGCGAAGATGGTGTCGAACGCCAACGAGGACTTGCCGGAACCGGACAATCCCGTGAAGACAATCATTGCGTCCCGCGGAAGATCGAGATCGACGTTGCGCAGGTTGTGTTCCCGGGCCCCCTTGACGATCAGCCGCGAAAGATCCTGCGGCATCTTGTCAGGATGGGAGATTCCGGAATCCAGGGAGGTTGCAATAGACACCATTTCACTTTAGTGGAAACAGTGTTCGAAAACATATTCGAACGCCGGAATTCACGGCGTGTCCCCGGCGATGTTCACCGACGGCGCAGTGCGGCCCTCAAGTAGGAGACCGCTTCATCCTCGGTGATGCCGTTCGCCTTAACCAGACGTGCATACTCGGCGGCGCCTTCCGCGGCTTTCCGGCGTGCTTCGTCTCCGGCGGCGGCGACCACCGTACCCGCCCGCGAGCGGGTCACGACGATGTGTGCCTGCTCAAGCTCCCTGTAGGCCCGGGCGACGGTGTTTACCGCCACTCCAAGGTGTCCCGCCAGCGTGCGTACGGGTGGGAGCCGGGTTCCGACGGGCAGCGAGCCGTCATTCGCGGCGTCCAGAATCTGCACGCGCAGCTGCTCATACGGCGGAACTGAACTCGCCGGGTCAATCCGCAGCCACGCCGTTACATCAGAGTTCACAGTGCGCGCTCCTGAACGACGTTGGACGGGTGCTCACATTCTGCCACGCACTTCGACGCTTCTCCATCGCCTCTCCCTGTAATGGGACGCCGGGTCTACACTGGCCAGCATGTATGACCTTCGGGATCTGACCATCCGCAGCATCTCAGTGAGCGAGATGGACAACAACGTCTACCTGCTGACCGCCAAGACGAGCGGGGCGCAGGTCCTCATCGACGCGGCCGACGACGCCGCCGCCATCCTGGCGCTCCTCGCCGAGGGCGCCCGGGACACGTCCTCAACAGCAAAGCCGACCCTCCTGATCACGACGCACTCGCATTGGGACCATGTGCGTGCCCTTGCGGAAATCGTCGAGGCAACAGGGATGAAGACCGCGGCCGGAACCGCCGACGTCGAGGCCATCGCCGTACCCACGGACGTGCCGCTCGACCACGGCGATGTCGGGAACTTCGAGGGGTTCGACCTTGAAGCGATCTCGCTGCGGGGCCATACCCCTGGATCTACTGCGCTCCTCTATCGTGACCCGGCCGGACCTCCGCACCTATTCACCGGTGACTCGCTGTTTCCGGGCGGCGTCGGCAACACGGGCGGCGATCCCGCCCGCTTCGATTCCCTCTACACAGACGTCGTCGAACGGGTATTTGATGTCCTTCCGGATGAGACCGTCGTTCATCCCGGCCACGGGAAATCCACCACCCTCGGAGCTGAGAGGCCGGCACTGAATGATTGGCGCTCACGCGGCTGGTAGCTTGACCCCCACAGCGAAAATTCGCCGGAAAGGGAAGACCGTGCCGTCCGCCCCTGCGGGGTAGGCCTCCGCAAGCAGCGCCGCATACGAACGCTCGAACTCGTCCGCGTCGTCTGGTTCGAGTACGGCCAGTACCGGGCGTAGGCCCGTGCCACGGACCCATTCCAGTACCGGGTCCTTCCCCTGCAAAAGGTGCTGGTACGTGGTCTCCCAGGCGTCAACCTCGAGACCTGCCCCGCGCAGCAGGCGAAGATACTCGCCCGGCTCGCTGACGGCGTCGTCGTGCCGCAGGACTCCGTTCAGTTCCGGCTTCCAGCGCGGAGAATCCGCAAGCTCGCGCATCAGCACATGTGAGGGCGAGGAGAAGTTCCCCGGAACCTGCATTGCGAGCCAACCGCCGGCCTCCAGCCCGTTTGCCCACCGTTCCAGCAGTGCCTGATGACCCGGTACCCATTGCAGGAGGGCATTGGAAATAACGACGTCGGTGCCCGCCTCGACCGTGAATTCACGGACGTCCGACACGGTGAAGGTCAGATTGGCGGGCCTATCGGGCAGGGCCCGGGCGCGCTCGACCATCTCCGGCGACGAGTCCATTCCAACCACTTCCGCGTCAGGCCAGCGGCGCGCTAGGACAGAGGTCAGTTCGCCGGGGCCGCAATCGAGATCCACAACCCGGTTGGGAGCGGGATGCTCGATCCGGCCGACAAGGTCGAAGAACGGCCTCGAACGGTGGTCGAAGAAGAGTGCATATTGTGTGGGGTCCCAGCGCATACAACGAGCGTATCGGTGTTCCCCTATAGCGCCCACCGGCCCCCCGAACCTCGCTGCGCTCGCCCCGGGACCCTACCGATAGCGCCCACCGGCCCCCCGAACCTCGCTGCGCTCGCCCCGGGACCCTACCGATAGGCTTAGAGCCCATGAGTATCCAGGAGCACCTCCCCCAGACAGAACCGCCAGGCAGCCCTGACGCTGACGCCGTGTACTCGGCGTTCCAAACGTGGTCGGCGGGCGAGGGCATCACTCTGTACCCGGCGCAGGATGAGGCAGTCCTGGAACTCGTTTCCGGCAACAACGTCATCCTCGCAACGCCTACCGGGTCGGGAAAGTCCCTCGTGGCAGTCGCCGCGCACTTCCACGCCATCTCAGAAGGTCGTCGAAGCTACTACACGGCGCCCATCAAGGCCCTCGTCTCCGAGAAGTTCTTCGCACTGTGCGCCACATTCGGCGCTGAGAACGTCGGCATGGTCACAGGTGACTCGGCGGTCAACCAGGACGCGCCGATCATCTGCTGCACCGCAGAGATCCTCGCCAATATCGCGCTCCGCGAAGGCGCACCGGCCGACGTCGGAACCGTAATCATGGACGAGTTCCACTTCTACTCGGACCCGCAACGCGGCTGGGCCTGGCAGGTCCCCCTGCTGGAACTTCCGCAGGCGCAGTTCCTCCTGATGTCCGCAACTCTCGGCGATGTCGAACGCTTCGAAACCGACCTGACCGCCCGCACCGGGCGTCCGACGGTACTGGTCAGTTCCGCCGACCGGCCAATCCCACTGAACTTCTACTACTCCGAAGACCCTCTGCAGGAAACGCTCGAGGAACTTCTGGGCACGCATCAGGCGCCGGTCTACGTGGTGCATTTCAGCCAGGCGGAGGCAATTGAGCGGGCCCAGAACCTGATGAGCATCAATGTCTGTACAAGGGAGGAGAAGGACCGCATTGCGGAACTGATTGCGTCCTTCCGGTTCTCATCCGGTTTCGGGAAGACCCTGAACCGGCTGGTGCGCCACGGGATCGGCGTGCATCACGCCGGCATGCTTCCGAAGTACCGCCGCCTGGTGGAGCAGTTGGCACAGGCAGGACTGCTCAAGGTGATTTGCGGAACCGACACGCTGGGTGTTGGGATCAATGTTCCGATCCGCACCGTGCTGCTGACTGCGCTGAGCAAGTACGACGGCGTCCGCACCCGCCTGCTCAATGTGCGGGAGTTTCACCAGATTGCCGGGCGCGCAGGCAGGGCGGGCTACGACACGGCGGGCACCGTCGTCGTGCAGGCACCCGATCACGTCGTGGAGAACACCAAGGCGATGGCCAAGGCGGTTGCGAAGTTCGGCGATGACCAGAAGAAACTGCGCCAGGTCGTGAGGAAAAAGCCGCCGCAGGGGTTCGTGTCGTGGGGCAAGCCCACCTATGACCGCCTGGTGGAAGGCACTCCGGAGCCGCTCGGATCCAGCTTCGCCGTCACACACTCCATGCTGCTGAACCTGATGGAACGCCCCGGTGACCCACTGGCCGCGGTGCAGAACCTGCTGCGCGGAAACCACGAACCGCAGGCCAGGCAGTTCGCGCACCTGCGCCGGGCCATCAGCATCTACCGCGAGCTCGTGAACTCCGGGATCGTCGAGCGGTTGGACAAACCCGATGACGAGGGCCGCACCGTACGCCTGAAGGTCCACCTGCAAGCCAACTTCGCACTCAACCAGCCGTTGTCCCCATTTGCGCTCGCCGCGCTCGAGCTGCTCGATCCTGAGGGACCTTCCTACGCACTCGATGTCGTTTCCGTCATTGAAGCGACCCTCGAGAAACCCCGGCAGGTTCTCAGTGCGCAGGAGAAAAAGGCACGCGGCGAGGCCGTAGCGGCGATGAAGGCCGACGGCGTCGAATACGACCAGCGGATGGCACGCCTCGAGGAAATCTCCTATCCCCAGCCTTTGGGTGAACTCCTCTTCCAGGCGTTCGAGACGTACCGGTCCGGTTCGCCGTGGCTGGGAGACTTTGAGTTGAGCCCGAAGTCAGTTGTCCGGGACATGTATGAGCGGGCAATGAACTTCGGTGAATATATTGCCTTCTACAGCCTCGCCCGCTCCGAGGGCATCCTGCTGCGGTACCTCGCGGACTGCTTCAAGGCCCTTCGGCAGACCGTACCGCGCGATGCCCTCCGCGAGGATCTGACCGACATTATCGAATGGCTCGGTGAGTTGATTCGCCAGGTGGATTCCAGCCTCCTCGACGAATGGGAGCAATTGGCCGCCGGCGTGCAGGATCGGGATCCCGACCACGTCGACCTCCCTGCCGAACCGGACTCCGTCACCTCCAATGAGCGCGCCTTCCGGGTCATGGTGCGCAACGAAATGTTCCAGCGCGTGCAACTGTTCGCTTCCGAGGATGAAGAGGCGCTCGGCCGGCTCGACGGCGACTCTGGATGGGACGGCGGCCGCTGGGCCGGGGCCATGGACGGATACTTCGATGCCCACGACGACATCGACGACGGCCCCGAAGCACGCGGCCCGGCACTGCTTATCATCCGGAAACTGCCCGGCAAGTGGGAAGTCAGGCAGATCTTCAAGGACCCGTCCGGGGACCAGGATTGGGGCATCAACGCGGTCATCGACCTCGCGGCGTCCGATGAGGCGGGCGTCCCTGTGGTTGCGGTCACCTCCGTCGGCGCCCCTTAGCCCTCGGCGGCTACATTGGTAGTCATGACTCCCATCCGGAATGCACGTCGTGATGACGTGCCCACCATCCTGCAACTGATTCACGACCTCGCGGTGTACGAGAAGGAACCGGACGCCGTCCGCAACACCGTAGAGGGCCTCGAGGAAGCACTGTTCGGGGAGAACCCCCGCATCTTTGCCTCCATCGCTGAGGACGACGGCGGCATCCAGGGATTCGCACTCTGGTTCCTCAACTACTCCACCTGGGAAGGCGTTCACGGGATTTATTTGGAGGACCTGTACGTGCGGCCGGAAGCGCGTGGATCCGGTTATGGGAAGGCCCTCCTGCAGAATCTGGCCCGCATCGCTGCGGAGCGCGGTTACGCGAGGGTTGAGTGGTCAGTCCTGAACTGGAACGAACCATCGATTGCTTTCTACCGTAGTCTGGGTGCCCTCCCCCAGGATGAATGGTCGACGTTCCGGTTGACGGGTGGTCCGCTGACTCGTTTCGCGGGGGCCAGCTGATGATCGCGGCGCCGCATGAGAGCGAGCCGACCTACCTCATGAGGGGAACGCGGAGTACGGGCCACCGGTTTCAGGTTCCTCTCAATCATGCCAATCCCGACGGCGAATCCATCACCGTCTTCGCACGTGAATACAGTTCAACGGAGCACAGCGACGACGAGGCAGCCCGCCTGCCCTGGCTTCTGTTTCTCCAGGGAGGGCCCGGCGGCCGGGGAAGCCGTGTCACTCAGCTGGCGGGTTGGATGAAGGCCGCAGCGCGTGAGTTCCGGATCCTGATGCTGGACCAGCGGGGTACCGGCCTCTCGACCCCCGCCGATGAACGGACGCTCCCAGCCAAAGGTACTTCTGCTCAGCAGGCCGAGTACCTGCGCCATTTCCGTGCCGATTCGATTGTTGCCGACGCCGAAGCTATCCGGGCAGCGCTGGGCGCGGATCCCTGGACGGTCTTCGGCCAGAGCTTCGGCGGATTCTGCGCACTGACCTACCTCTCGTTCGCACCGGAGGGAATGGCGTGCGCCCTCATCACTGGCGGGCTGGCCCCGCTGTCCGGTCCACCGGAGCGGGTGTACCGGCATACTTTCGGGCGGGTCGCCGCGCGGAATGCCGAGTACTTCGATACGTATCCCGAGGATCGTACGGTCCTCACGCGGATCGCCCGCCACCTGGAGGAGGTGGATGAGCGGCTTCCCACCGGTGAACGTCTCACTGCGCGGCGGTTTCAGTTGGTCGGCTCCTACCTCGGCGGGAACGCGCGGGTTGACGGCCTGCACTACCTGCTGGAAGACGCGTTCATCGCCACCGAAGCCGGCGAACGCCTGTCGCCGGTGTTTCTGGACCAGGTCCAGGCTCTCGTGAGCCGGCGGTCCAACCCGCTCTATGCGGTGCTTCACGAGTCGATCTACTGTCAGGGTGAAGCCTCGCAATGGGCGGCGTGGCGCGTACTTCAGGAGTTCCCGCAGTTTCTTCCCGAGGCCGCTGAGCCGCTCCTGATCGGCGAAATGGTCTATCCGTGGTACTTCGACGAAGACCCCGCCCTGGTTCCGTTGAGGGAAACAGCGCAACAGCTGGCATCAATCAGCAACTGGGGACCACTGTATGATCCGGCTCAGTTGGCCCGCAACACCGTTCCAGCTGCGGCGGCGGTCTACTCGAATGACATCTATGTTGACCGCGACCTGTCACTGGAAACGGCAGCGGCAGTGAAGGGCCTCCACGTGTGGGAGACGGCGGATTTTCATCACGACGGCATCCACGACGACGGCGAGACCATCTTCAACCGCCTCCTCGCCCTGGCACACGGCCGGTAACTGGAACCGCCCGGTCGCTCCGGCCGCCTTAGAACTCCTGACGACAAAAGCGCCGGTTCGGTAGATACCGAACCGGCGCTTTCCGTGCGTACTGGACTAGGCGTCGGGACCACCGGTTCGGGCGCTCTCTGCATCCGCGGCAAGTTCGGCGTCAACCTTCGCCTGCTTGCCCTTGGGGCTGAGCAGGCTGGCGACGACAGCTACGACAATGATGCCCATGATGATCCCGAGGGATACGAAAGTCGGGATCACTGGTGCCCATTCGATGTGTTGGCCGCCGTTGATGAAGGGCAGCTCATTCTCGTGTAGGGCGTGGAGGATCAGCTTCACACCGATGAACGCCAGGATCAACGAGAGTGCGTGCTTGAGGTAGACCAGGCGCGTCATCAGCCCGCCGAGCAGGAAGTACAGCTGGCGGAGACCCATCAGCGCGAACAGGTTCGCGGTGAACACGATGAACGGGCTTTCGGTCAGGCCGAAGATCGCCGGGATGGAGTCAACAGCGAACATCAGGTCGGTCAGGCCGATGGTGATGAACACGATCAGCATCGGGGTGAAGACCTTCTTGCCGTTGACCACGGTGCGAATCTTGTTGCCGTCATAGTGCTCAGACATCGGCAGCACGCCGCGCAGTTTGGCGATGATCTTGTTCTCTTTGTCCTCTTCCTCCTCGCCGGAGTCCTTGGCCTGGTGGTAGGCGGTCCAGAGCAGGAACGCACCGAAGATGTAGAAGATCCAGGAGAAGTTACTGATCAGCGCGGCGCCGAGGAGGATGAAGATTCCGCGCAGGACCAGGGCGATGATGATACCCACCATCAGCACTTCCTGCTGGTACTTCCGAGGCACCGAGAAGCGGGCCATGATGATGATGAACACGAACAGGTTATCGATGCTCAAGCTGTACTCAGTCACCCAACCAGCCACGAACTGGCCGCCGTATTCCGGCCCAGTGAAGGCAAACATCAGGACCGCGAAAATCAGGGCGAGACCAACGTAGAAGGCGACCCAGAGGCCGGCTTCCTTCATGGATGGTTCGTGGGGGCGCTTCACTACGAGCAGCAGGTCGAACAGGAGCACAAGGCCCAGAACGACGAAGGTGCCTATTTCGAAGGCAAGGGGCAGTTCAAGCACTAGGAACCCTTTCGGAGGTACAACGGTAACCGCAAGTCTCTCCACCGCAAGATGCGGCCGCTACGCCCGGCAGAACCTCTGTGATCTGCGTGTTGACGTTCGTAGCGCGAAAGGATACTCCCCTACGTCCGATCCATCCTACCGGTGCGCCAATCCGATCCGGAAATACTCGGCGCCGTCAGTCCGGCCGCCGCGACAGGGCTTCGATATGTTGCATGACAGCGGGTTCGGTCCAGTAGTCACTGTGGCTACGGACAACGCCGTCGTCCCTTGGATCCAGCAGGAGGCGGTTCTCTGCCCCGGGGACGGGAAACGCAACTGGATCTGTTCTCCTCCAGAAATTCGCCCAGCTACCGGTTCTCGCTTCGACATCGGCGAAAAGCTGTGGGCTGAATGCAGCCGGGAAAAATGTGGCGTACAAGGATGCCAGCGGCGAACCGGCGGTCACCAGGTGCGGCCGCTCGCGCGCGGCATTGCGCTCGGATCCGTGGGCAAGGAGCCAGGCGCTGATAACGGATCCCTGGCTGTGGGCAACCAGAACAACTCCGTCACTGTAGCGCGACACGAGTTCGGAAATGCCGGAAACCGCGGCGTCCCGGTAGGACGAACCGGCGAGCGGATGATCACGAACCGGCCAGAAACCGGCAATATCGGCAATCTTGCCCAGGACTTCGCGCACTGGCCGAAGCTGGCCGAGAAGCATCACCAGCACCACCGCCGCGCCGAAAAGCTGCAGCACGAGTATTGCCAGCGCGAGCCAGGGGCCGCCGAGCCTGCCCTCTCCCAGGAGGATCGCCGTCGTCATGCCCGCGGCGGCCAGCAGGACCGCCAGCGGCAGCATGAAGGGAAGCAAGCGCGGCGCGGCTTCAGTGAACTCATGCCACCATCGCCCGCGTGCCGCCTTGCCTCGGAATAGCGGCGGAAGTCCGGGCCCTTTCGCTATCCCGAGCACGACGGCGGCGGCCACCAAAGCCGCTACGGCTGCGATCAGCGCGAGGAAGGGAAAGAGATCGAGGCGGCTGTCGCTGGCGTCGGCGGGGTTGTCGTAGGGAAGGAGAATTCCAACGTGTAAGCGCCGCTGGGCCAGTCCGAAGAGTCCCGTTACGTAGGCGAGAAGGTTGTCAACGATCATGCGTACCAGGGCGGTGAGTGCATGCATGAGGAGGACGGCCACCGGAAGTAGGATGCCGGCCGCAACGAGTGGTACACGCGCTTGCCGTTCCTGCGTCCCTGCAGCGTGATAGTGCGCGGCAAGAGCCAGCGCGGCGAGGAAGGAGGCCGAAATGCTGATCGCGATCCAGAGCGCCATGGCGTCGAGGTGACTCGTCCCCGCCGGGGTTGGAGCCGACGGCCAGCCGCTCCACGGAACCTGCGCAGGACGGACCAGGACGAGAAACAGTGCAACGCACACGACGACGACGCCGTGGACAAGTGCGGGAATGAACGCCTGCCCCCTACGCTCCGACTGGCGCCGGACAACCTTCCGGTACCGGTACAGCAACCAGCCCGCGAGAAGCAGGCCGGCCACTACCGGTACCGCATTCAAAGCCGACGGCGGCAGCGGAATATACCGCAGCAGAGTTTCGCCGAGTACCACCAACCAGGCAAGTTGCGACACCGTGAGGATCACACCCACCGCGAAAACGAGGGCACGCAGCATGCCGTTGCCGCTTCCCTGCCGGTGCACCGCCGAGGATTCCATGCGACCGGCCACGTTGACCAGGGTGAAGGGAAAAGCCAGATACCAAAGGAATCCCGTTCTGCGGCGATGCGAACGGGACCAGTTGACGATCCGGAGTTGATGTTCGGGCAACGGTGGCGGCTCGGCAACCTGCACCCAGGCGTTCAAGCGCTTCTCACGGGGCAACCCGAGACTGGTGTAGTACTCGTGATCCCCAATCCCGTGGACCCGGATTTCCGTGAAAGTGGACGTTCGTTGGTCCTCTGCCATCGGTCAGGCGTGCCCGGCGGACTGCATCTGCCGCAGCTCCTTCTTCAGATCGCCGACCTCGTCACGCAACCGTGCTGCCAGCTCGAACTGCAGTTCTTCGGCCGCAGCATGCATCTGCGCGGTGAGTTGGCTGATGAGATCCGTGAGATCCTCGGCGGGAACCGCTGCCAGCCCGTCCGCCCGAACGGCTCTTCCCTTGCCTTTGCCCTTGGCACCCTTTGAGGTCTTCTCGAGCAGTTCCCGCGTGTCGGCGTCCTCCCTGGCAAGGGAATCGGTGATGTCCGCGATCCGCTTCCGCAATGGCTGCGGATCCACACCGTGTTTCTTGTTGAAGGCAACCTGGATGTCGCGCCGGCGATTGGTCTCGTCAATAGCCTTGGCCATTGAATCGGTGATGCGGTCGGCGTACATGTGTACCTGGCCAGACACGTTACGCGCGGCGCGGCCGATGGTCTGGATGAGCGAGGTGGAGCTGCGGAGGAAGCCCTCCTTGTCGGCGTCGAGAATGCTGACCAGCGAGACCTCCGGAAGGTCCAGGCCCTCCCTCAGCAGGTTGATGCCCACCAGCACATCGAACGTGCCGAGGCGCAGCTCCCGTAGGAGCTCAACGCGGCGCAGCGTATCGACGTCGGAATGGAGGTACTCGACCTTCACGCCGTGCTCAAGCAGGTAGCCCGTGAGGTCCTCAGCCATGCGCTTGGTCAGCGTAGTCACCAGTACGCGTTCGTCGCGCTCCACGCGTGTCTGGATCTCACCGAGCAGGTCATCGATCTGGCCCTTGCTCGGCTTCACTATCACCTCGGGGTCCACGAGCCCGGTGGGGCGGATGATCTGCTGGACGTAACCGTCCGATTTGCTGAGTTCGTACTTGCCCGGAGTAGCCGACAGGTACACGGTTTGCCCGATGCGTTCCAGGAACTCGTCCCACTTCAGCGGCCGGTTATCCATGGCCGATGGCAGACGGAACCCGTGATCCACCAGGGTGCGCTTACGGGACATGTCGCCCTCATACATGGCGCCGATCTGCGGGATGGTCACGTGTGACTCATCCACCACCAGCAGGAAGTCATCCGGGAAATAGTCGAGCAGGCAGTGCGGCGCACTCCCCTGGATCCGCCCGTCGATGTGGCGCGAGTAGTTCTCGATGCCGTTGCAGAACCCCATCTGCTGCATCATCTCGAGGTCATAGGTGGTGCGCATGCGGAGCCGCTGCGCTTCGACCAGCTTGTTCTGCGACTCAAGGTCCTGAAGGCGCTCCCGGAGTTCGTCCTCAATCCGGGTGACCGCCCGTCCCATGCGCTCGGGACCGGCCACGTAGTGGGATGCCGGGAAGACGTACATCTCGGTCTCCTCACGAATCACTTCGCCGGTGAGCGGATGCAGCGTGTAGATGCGTTCCACCTCGTCGCCGAAGAACTCGATGCGGATTGCGTGCTCTTCATACATCGGGATGATCTCGACAGTGTCTCCGCGGACCCGGAAGGTTCCCCGGTGGAAGTCCATGTCGTTGCGCACATACTGCATCGAGACGAACTGGCGCAGGAGATCGTCCCGGTTCATCTCCTGGCCCCGGCGCAGCGTGACCATCGCGGACACGTACTCCTCCGGCGTGCCGAGGCCGTAGATGCAGGACACGGTGGCCACGACGATGACATCACGCCGGGTGAGCAGCGCATTGGTTGCGGAGTGCCGAAGCCTCTCCACTTCCTCATTGATCGATGAATCCTTCTCGATGAAGGTGTCTGTCTGTGGAACGTAGGCCTCGGGCTGGTAGTAGTCGTAGTAGGAGACGAAGTACTCAACGGCGTTGTTGGGCAGCAATTCCCGGAACTCGTTGGCCAACTGCGCGGCGAGGGTCTTGTTCTGCACCATGACCAGTGTTGGCCGCTGCACCTGCTCGATCAGCCAGGCCGTGGTTGCGCTCTTGCCGGTGCCGGTTGCGCCGAGCAGGACAACGTCCTTTTCACCGGCGTTGATCCGCTCCGCGAGTTCCTTGATGGCCGTTGGTTGATCGCCCGCCGGCTGGTATTCGCTGACCACCTCGAACGGTGCCACGACACGGTTGATCTCCTGCGCAAGACTCATAGTCCTACGTTACCGCCAGCCTGCGGACAACGACTGTCCGCAAAGGCCGTTCTTTGCTCGCGGCTGAACGCCGTTCTCACAGGACCGGCGCCCGTTCGGGCGACCAGCTGGCGTCGTCAATCCACGTCTTCAACCGCGGATCCGCACATTCGGCGAGCCAACTGTCCTTGCACACGGAATAGCCGGCAATGCTCGGATCGTTCCGGTGAATTTCGCAGCACCGTTCCTTCTCCGCGAGATAGGCCGCAGCCATGCTGGAATTCGCCCGAAGCCAATCCCGGAAGGCCAACGCAAACCGCCAGCCCGGGGACCCGTGCACACGCACATGCACGTTGACCGGTCGCCCGGGGTCCGCGTTGCAGTGATGCCGCTCCTCCTCCTGCGGCCGGTCGGGAACGGTATCCGGTGAAGGTCCAGACGGCCTAGGGAATCCTGCCGCCGCAAGCGCACTGGACAGCTCATCGGCATCCTGCAGGGAAGAGACGGTGACCTGCAGGTCGATAACGTCGGCGGCCGGGAGCCCTGGCACCGCCGTCGATCCAATGTGATGGACGCCGAGAATGCGGGGGTCCACCCTGCTCAACCGCCGCACCAACAGCCCAGCTTGCCGGGGCCAGTCAGGATTCTCGACCAGCACAGGGCCGCCCCAACGCTTCGCCACACGACCGTCCTGGAGATTTTCCGCAAATGGCAGGAGCCGCTCCGACCACACGCGTTGCACCGCATCCAGCAGATCATCGGGGCCGCCCGAATTATCGAGGACGACGTCGGCGGCTGCATTACGCGTCACGGCGTCGGCCTGGGCTCGGATACGACTGAGAGACTCCTGCTCGGTGAGGCCTCGATTGTCAATCATCCGCCGTACGCGCTCTTCCTCCGGCGCGTCCACCACAAGCACAAGATGAAACCTGTCCTCCTGTCCGGTCTCCACCAGCAGGGGGATGTCATGCACGACGACGACGGCGGCACCCTCCGAAGACGTCTCTGCGGCCGCTTCCGCTTCGGCGGCCTTGTCCCGGACGCGGGGATGGATGATGCCGTTGAGCGTGGAGCGCGCGTTCGGATCGTCAAAAATCCGCGCGCCAAGGGCCGCCCGATCCAGCGCGCCGTCCGGGAGCAACACTCCAGGTCCGAAGGCATCCACCACTTCTCGGAGACCGTCCGTGCCCGGCTGCACAACCGTGCGCGCCAACAGGTCAGCGTCAATGAGGACAGCACCCAGCTCCCGTAGTGCGGAAGCGGCGAGCGATTTTCCCGCCGCGATGCCGCCCGTCAATCCAACCCTCAGCATGAATGTAAGGCTACCGGTGTCGATCTGCCCTTTCCGCTAGAGCGTCTGGCGCAGTGCCGGAGCCGCCGCACCCGGTGTCTAGACTTGGTGGGTGAATGCAAGGAGCGGCACGGCGCCCGGCTTTGACTTCGAAAGCCTGAGACGTTGGCCGGACATAGAGACCGAGAACCTGTTCGCCTCGGACGCGACCGACCGCTTACTCCTGGATACCGTCGCGGACCAACTGCCGTCGACTTTCTCCGGTGAAGTAGTCGTGGTCGGGGATGCCTACGGCGCCCTGACACTAGGGGCCCAGCACCTGGGAGCAACGGAAATCCGTGTCCACCAGGACTCAATCACGGGCGAACGCGCCCTGGCCGCCAACGCCGAGCGCTCTGGCATGGCACACAGCTTCACTTCCCATGCGCTGGACGCGAGCCTCTTCGACGCCGCACGGTACGTCCTGTTGCAACTGCCCCGTTCACTCGATGCGCTCGAAGAAGTTGCATGGCACATTGCCTCGAACGCCGCGAGTGACGTGACGTTGCTGGCGGGCGGACGGGTGAAGCACATGGCGCCTGCGATGTCGCAAGTGCTCGAGAAGTACTTCGGCAGCGTTACGGCCGGCCTGGCACGCCAGAAGTCCAGGGTACTGACGGCGCGGCATCCCTTGGCAGCCGGCCCCAATCCGTTCCCCAAAGGTTCGGCACACGATGTAGGCCTTGAACGTCCACTGCAGCTTCGGGCTTATGGCGCCACCTTCGGCGGAGCGAAGCTGGACCCCGGTACGCGCTTCCTGCTTCCGTACCTCAGCGAGGCCCGTGCAGCCCGGCATGCGATCGATCTGGGGTGCGGCAATGGCACCATCGCGGCCTATCTTGCTCTGGCCCGGCCCGGGCTTTCCGTCACCGCCTCCGACGCTTCGGCGGCGGCCGTGGCGGCAACCCGGGCTAGCGCGGAAGCCAACGGCGTCGGCGGGCGCGTCGCCGTCGTTCGCGATGACGCTCTCTCACAGCAACCCGATGGCAGCGCCGAACTGGTGGCGTTGAACCCGCCCTTCCACTCGGGTCACACGGTACACGCCGGTATTGCGCTGAAGCTGTTCGAGGACGCCGCACGCGTGCTTTGTCCCGGCGGCGAGCTATGGATCGTGTGGAACAGCCACCTCCAGTACCGCGGTGCGCTGGAGAAGCACGTCGGCCCAACCCGTCAGGTGGCGCGCAACCCCAAATTCACCGTGACAGTCTCGGCCCGCCGCTCCTAGTAAACGACTCTCCAAATTTGGTGGTTTAGAAACGATTCAAGCAGCTGGAAAGGCCCATTTGGGGAGAGTCGATGCGGGGCCGGAAAGCAGAGAAGGCCCCTGTCCGAAGCGGACAGGGGCCTTCCTGCACGTAAGGAAACCTTAGTTGCCCGTGAGCTTCTCACGCAGGGCAGCCAGCGCCTCATCCGACGCCAGGGTGCCGGTGCCAGCGCCCGGGTTGGCCTCAACAACCGGCTCCGAGGAGTAGCTGGTGGTGCCGGAGTCAGCAGGCTCGTTGGCCGCAGCTGCATCGTCGTTAGCGTGCTGCTCGACCTGCTTCTTGTGGGACTCCCAACGCGACTGGGCCTCAGCGTACTGAGCTTCCCAGGCGGCGCGCTGGGTCTCGTAACCCTCGAGCCACTCGTTGGACTCGGGGTCGAAGCCCTCGGGGTACTTGTAGTTGCCCTCTTCGTCGTACTCCGCAGCCATACCGTAGAGCGCCGGGTCGAACTCGGTGCTGTCAGCATCGACACCCTCATTAGCCTGCTTGAGGCTGAGGGAGATGCGGCGGCGCTCAAGGTCGATGTCGATGACCTTGACGAACAGTTCGTCGCCAACGGAGACAACCTGCTCGGCCAGCTCAACGTGACGGACAGCCAGCTCGGAGATGTGCACGAGGCCTTCGATGCCGTCTTCGACGCGCACGAACGCACCGAAGGGAACCAGCTTGGTGACCTTGCCGGGTACAACCTGACCCAGTGCGTGCGTACGTGCGAAGGTCTGCCACGGATCTTCCTGCGTAGCCTTCAGCGACAGGGAGACACGCTCGCGGTCCAGATCCACCTCGAGCACCTCGACGGTTACTTCCTGGCCAACCTCGACAACCTCGGACGGGTGGTCGATATGCTTCCAGGACAGCTCGGAAACGTGAACCAGGCCGTCTACACCGCCAAGATCCACGAACGCACCGAAGTTGACGATTGAGGAAACGACACCCGGACGGACCTGGCCCTTCTCAAGCTTGTTGAGGAAGGTGGAGCGGACCTCGGACTGCGTCTGCTCGAGCCAGGCACGGCGGGAAAGCACAACGTTGTTGCGGTTCTTGTCCAGCTCGATGATCTTGGCTTCGATCTGCTGACCGATGTACGGAGCCAAATCGCGTACACGACGCATCTCCACGAGGGATGCGGGAAGGAAGCCACGGAGCCCGATGTCCAGGATGAGGCCACCCTTGACGACCTCGATGACGGTACCGGTAACGACGCCGTCTTCCTCCTTGACCTTCTCGATGTCGCCCCAGGCGCGCTCGTACTGAGCGCGCTTCTTGGAGAGGATCAGACGGCCTTCTTTGTCTTCCTTGGTGAGGACAAGCGCTTCAACCTCATCACCAACGGAGACCACGTCCCCCGGATCGACATCGTGCTTGATGGAAAGCTCGCGGGAAGGAATGACACCTTCGGTCTTGTAACCGATGTCGAGCAGGACTTCGTCACGGTCAACCTTGACTACCGTTCCCTCAACGAGATCTCCGTCGTTGAAGTACTTGATGGTGGCGTCAATGGCTGCGAGGAAGTCCTCAGCAGTGCCGATGTCGTTGATAGCGACCTGGGGGGCACCTGGCTTCTCGGTGGTGGTGATGGTCATGTAGTTGGGGCTCCGTTGTGGATTATGTATTGATCCGGGTGTCGCGGCACTGTATGGCGGGCGCAACTCAATGCACTCGCCATCTGGAGCCTGCCCGGATGTGGGCAATTGGGATGTGAAAATACAGTGGAGTTCCTTGGAACTCCGTAAAGCTTGCGTGCGCCGCATGGCAGTCTCACCGCAGCCTCACTGACCGAGACGGATCACCGTGCGCGCGACACGCCTACTCAGTCTAGCCTCCGGCGGCAAAGCAGGTCAAAGCGCGTCGGTGGATACTCCGGCGCGGCCGGGACGCGCACTTCCGGTTAGAAATGCGTGATGCAGTAAGGCTGTCGGGCAACGCTGAACAGGTGGTCCGCGCGGTCCAAGCCCTCCGGCGAGCCCACCCGGATCTGCCCGGCACTCGCAAGGGTCCGCGCGTCTACGCCACCCAGATAGATCGAACCAAGGGCTGCGACGTCGAGCGCGATATCGGCCGGCGTCCCTTCGTCCACCGTGCGGACCGAACCGACACCGTCCGTTACCGTCAACTCAAAGCTGCCGGCCGCGTACCCCAGACCATCGGCGATCGTCAGGATGAGTGAACCGTCCGCCTCGTAGTGCCGCGCCCGGAGCGCAGCGACCGGATCGAGGATGCGGAGCCACAGCACATCTTCTTCGCCCAACAGACCCCTGCAGCGGCGATCAGAGAGAGCCCAGGGAAGAGGATCCTGCACCGAGGCGAGGTTGAAACTTACCCGCTCCACCAGATCCAGCGATCCGAGGAAACGCCACAGCTCAAGGTAGGCGGCGTCGGAGGTCGCCACGAGGTCCTTCACGCGCATGGTGTAGGGCGTGCTCTCCCAGCCCGCGAACTTGTAGGTGACGTAGCCGTCCGGCCGCCCGTCGTCGTCGTAATGAACTGCCGTCCGCACACCCTTGTCCGGCTGTGGGCGCTCATCGCCCCAGAGCCCTGAGGCCCGCCGCGCATAGGCGAACTGCCGCCCGATCGAACCGAGGGAGCGGCCATGGAAGCCCGCGAAGATTTCCTGCGCCAGCCCGACGACGGCGTCCGGCTCCACGACCTCGACCCTGCCGTAAGCTGGCGCGGTCACCGCGAAGCGTTCCCGAACGTCGACCTCGACACTGGTGGTGAACGTTGCGGCTCCGAACCCGAAGCGTCCGTAGATGGTTGCCTCTGAGGCAGTGAGCGCAGCGATCGCGAGACCGCGATCTGCCGCACCCTGCAGGTCGGAAGTGATCATGCGGCGAAGCAAGCCGCGACGCCGGTGGGTGGGGCGCACCGTCACGGCTGTCACGAGGTGCGCGTCAAGGAGCCGGCCTCCCCCGACGTTGAGGGTGTTCACCATCGTCGCGTACGTCGCCACCGGAACGCGCGGATCCCAGGCATGCGGCCCGGGCTGCTCGTCGTAAACGCCCCACACCGTCCGCCGGTCCGCCGCGAACGCCTCTGCAAGCTTCGGCAGGTCCTCGTTCTCCCTGCGGTTCTCGTGGAAGCCGAAGCTCACGCCCTCGAACCAGGAGGAGAGCTGACCGCCAGCTGTTGTGTCGGTCTCTTCTTCGACTGTGAAGGTTTCGATGCGCAGGCCAGTTGCCACCGTTTCAGTATGTGCAGTCACAATCAGTCAGCCTAGTGCCCTTTGAACGGACCGGGCCAGCGCTAATGCGCGGCTTCATGCCAGCTCATCCCGGTCCCCACGGATACATCCAGCGGCACCGAGAGATCCGCAGCGCCCGCCATTTCGGCACGCACCAGCTGGTCCACTTCGCCCCGCTCGCCGGCTGCGACCTCAAGAACCAGTTCATCGTGCACCTGAAGCAGCATCCGGGAAGCCAGGCCGCGTACTCGCAACTGTTCCTCAACACCGAGCATCGCCTTCTTGATGATGTCCGCGGCGGAACCCTGGATGGGGGCGTTCAACGCTGCCCGCTCAGCCATCTCGCGCAGCTGCCGGTTATCGCTCGCGAGGTCTGGCAGGTAACGGCGGCGGCCCTCAATCGTTGAAGTGAAGCCGTCCTTGCGGGCCTGCTCGACGATCCCCCGCAGGTAATCCCGCACCGCTCCGAAGCGGTCAAAGTAATCCCGCATGAGGTTCCGCGCCTCGTCCACGGAAATAGCCAGCTGCTTTGACAGGCCGAAGGAACTCAAACCGTAAACCAGCCCGTAGGACATGGCCTTCACCTTGGAGCGCATGGCGTTGGTGACGTCCTCGGGCGCTACGCCGAAGATATGCGAACCCACAAAGCGATGCAGGTCCTCACCCTCGTTGAACGCCGCGATGAGACCCTCGTCGCCCGAGAGATGCGCCATGATGCGCATTTCGATCTGTGAGTAGTCCGCCGTCATCAGGCACTCGTAGCCCGGACCAACCACGAAAGCCTCGCGGATCCGGCGTCCTTCATCCGAGCGGATCGGGATGTTCTGCAGGTTCGGGTTCATCGACGAGAGCCGCCCGGTAGCGGCGATGGTCTGCACGTACGTCGTGTGGATACGGCCGTCGTCCGCGATCGACTTGCGCAAACCCTCAACCGTCTGCCGGAGCTTCGAGGCATCACGGTGCGCGAGCAACTGCTCAAGGAACGGGTGCCCCGTCTTCACGATCAGATCGGTCAACGCATCTGCGTCCGTGGAGTAGCCGGTCTTGATCTTCTTGGTCTTCGGCAACTCCAACTCGTCGAAGAGGACAGCCTGCAGCTGCTTGGGCGAGCCAAGATTGATCTCCTTGCCGATGATCCGGAAGGCTTCGGCACTGGTGCTCGCCATAGTGGCGGAGAAGTCCTCATACAGCCGATCAAGGCCGTCCACAGCCACGGCGATTCCGGTGAGCTCCATCTGCGCCAGAACCTCCGAAAGCGGAAGTTCAAGCCCGGCGAGTAACTGATTGGCGCCGCGCTCAACCAGCTGGCCGGAGAAGTGACGGCTGAGCTCCAGGGCCGCGTACGCAGCAGCGACAGCCGGTGTTGCCACGTCTTCCTCCTCGAGGGCTAACGCCTGCTGCCCGCCGGCCGCGCCCGCCGCGGCAGGGACGGCCAGTTTGAGGTGGAACTGGCTGAGATCGGCAAGTTCATAGCTCCGCCGGTCAGGCTGGATCAGGTAGCCGGAAATTGCGGTGTCGTCCACTTCACCCGCAAGGGTGAAGCCGCGATGGTGGAGCAGCTTGTACGCGGCCTTGTAGTCATGGACTACCTTTGGCGCATCCAGGTCTTCCAGCCAGGCGGCGACCACGCGCTCCACCTCGGCGTCGAGCTCCTCGAAGGGTACATATGCAGCCGACGACGCCGTCACGAGGGCAACGCCGATTGCCTCCTCTCCCCCGCTCGTGGAGCGGGTCACCACCTGCACCGCGGCTGTGGCCTGGTTGGTGGCGTTCAGCCAGGACGTGAGTTCTTCAGCACCTGTGAGGATCCGGTGCGGAGGTGGAGCCATTTCGGCGCCTGTCGTCTCGGGCTCATTTTCGCCGACGAGGTCGAACAGGCGCTTCCGGAGTACGTTGAACTGGAGCGCGTCAAAGAGGTCCTCCACGGCGTCGCGGTCCGGATTCTGCGCCTTCATGGCCTGCAGGTCCACCGGCAGCTCAAGGTCGGTGAGCAACCGGTTGAGCCGCCGATTCCGCTTGACGTTCTCAATATTTTCGCGAAGTGCGTCTCCGACCTTGCCGCCGATCGAATCCAGGTTCTCAAGGATTCCGTCCAGCCCGCCGTATTTCAGAATCCATTTGGCAGCGGTCTTCGGACCAACGCCTGGTACACCCGGGAGGTTGTCCGCGGTTTCTCCAACCAGAGCCGCGAGATCCGAGTAGAGATGGGGCGGCACAAAGTACTTCTCTTCAACAGCTTTCGCATCCATCTGCGGAATGTTGGTAACGCCTTGCTTCGGGTACAGCACAGTGACCCGGTCATTCACCAACTGGAACACATCGCGGTCGCCGCTGACCACCTGGACGTCCCAGCCGAGGTCCGCGGCATCGACCGCCAGGGTTGCAAGCACATCATCCGCCTCATAGCCGTCCATGGACAGCGTGGGAATCCGCATGGTCTCCAGCACCTTGATGATGAGGTCCACCTGTCCGTGGAACTCCTCCGGGGTGCGCGAGCGCCCGCCCTTGTACTCCGAGTACTCCGCATCACGGAAGGTGGGTGTGTCCAGGTCAAAGGCGACCGCTACGTGGGTGGGTTCCTGATCCCGCAGGAGGTTGATCAGCATGGCAGTAAACCCGTACACGGCGTTGGTGTGCTGGCCCGTATCGGTGGAGAAATTCTCTGCGGGCAGGGCATAGAATGCGCGGAACGCCATGGAGTGGCCGTCGATCACCAGCAGACGCGAACGCTCCAGTGTGTCTGTGGGCGCTGCGGCACCCGTTGTCGCGTCTGTTTGCTCGCCGGCGTCGGCAGATTGGTTTGTTTGGCTCACAGGTGCCAGCCTAGTTGCCATGAACGACATTTTCATTCCCGGTCCCGGCTCCGACGACGACGCCCACCCGTACCGTCAGGAGCTGCTCGCCGCGGGTGTTCCGGAGTCGATGCACGAATGGCTGCGGGACCACGGCATCGGCCGGCTGGCTGCGAAAATGGGCATTGTGTTCCAGGAAATGGGTGCACGGCGTATGGTGGCGACGATGCCTGTAGAGGGCAACCAGCAAGTGGCCGGAATCCTGCACGGCGGTGCACATCTGGTGCTCGCCGAGACGCTTGGCTCATTCGCCGCGGGCCTCCATGCCGGGCCGGACCGACAGGCTCTCGGTATTGAGATCAGTGCCACCCATCATCGCTCCGCTGCATCCGGCGTGATCACCGGTACCGCCGTCGCAATCCACCTTGGGCGCACGCTCACCACCCATGAAGTGGTCATGACCGACGAAGCGGGCAAACGGCTATCCACCGCGCGGATCACGAACTTGATCCGCGACTGACGTCAGGTAACCGCGGCCTTCCGGACAGACGTAAGCTGTGGACATGGCGAGGTTCTTCGATATCCATCCGCAGGATCCGCAGCCGCGCGCCATCGCGCAGGTGGCCGACATGGTGAGGTCCGGCGGTCTGATCGCCTACCCGACGGACTCCTGCTACGCCCTCGGCGCCCAGATTGGCAACAAAGACGCCCTGGACCGCATCCGCACCATCCGCAAGCTCGACAACAAGCATCACTTCACGCTTGTGTGCCGGGACTTCTCACAGCTGGGTCAGTTCGTCCTCGTCGACAACGACGTGTTCCGTAGCATCAAGGCAGTGACGCCGGGCAGTTACACCTTCATCCTGCGCGCCACCCAAGAAGTGCCCCGCCGGCTGCTTCATCCCAAGAAGAAGACCGTGGGAGTACGCATCCCTGACCACCGAATGGTCAACGCGCTCCTGGAGGAACTCGGGGAACCGCTTCTTTCCAGCACGTTGTTGTTACCCGATCAGGAACAGCCGCCCACCGAAGGCTGGGAGATCAAGGAACTGCTGGACCACCAGGTGGACGGCGTCGTGGATTCCGGCGAATGCGGCGCTGAGCCGACAACCGTTGTCGACTTCTCCAACGGTTTCGCTGAAGTTGTGCGGCACGGCATGGGTGATCCGTCTAGGTTCGAGTAACGCGGTTCCCCTGAGCGAGCTGGAGCGGGACCGCCCTCTGCGGGAAAGCCCGACGATTGAGAAATGTGCCCGAAGTGGGACTCGAACCCACACACCTTTCGATACTGCATTTTGAGTGCAGCGCGTCTGCCAATTCCGCCATTCGGGCCAGGTGGCGCCTGCCTGCAGGATGAACGTGAGATACGTGACTCAGACCGTCCCCAGTGCGCGAATCTACTCTACATGCCGATAGGCTGTTGCAGTGAACCGGGGCACCGGTTGTAAGCGTGCCCCTCGAACAGCCAGAACCATAGACGCATATCAAGGAGCCATCAGTGTCTGAAACCCGCGACTCAACCGCCACGAGCCCGGCACGGCGCGTCATAGTTGCCGAGGATGAGACACTCATCCGCCTCGACATTGTGGAGATCCTGCGCGGTGAGGGCTACGAGGTGGTTGCAGAGGCCGACAACGGTGAGAAAGCCGTTCAGCTGGCGCAGGAGCACAAGCCGGACCTCGTGCTGATGGACGTCAAGATGCCAATCATGGACGGCATCACGGCAGCTGAACATATCGTCAAGGCGCGCATTGCCCCGGTGGTCCTGTTGACCGCATTCAGCCAGAAAGAGCTCGTGGAACGCGCACGCGACGCCGGTGCCATGGCCTACGTCGTCAAGCCTTTTACCCCCGCCGACCTCATGCCGGCAATCGAGATTGCCCTGTCCCGCCACGAGGAGATCAAGGCGCTCGAAAACGAGGTCTCCGACCTTCAGGAACAGTTCGCCACCCGCAAGCTTGTTGAGCGCGCCAAGAGCCTGCTCACCACCAAGATGGGCCTCACCGAGCCCGAGGCGTTCCGCTGGATCCAGAAAACCTCGATGGACCGCCGCCTCAGCATGCGTGAGGTGGCCGAAACCATCATCAACCAGGTCAACTGATTTCGCCGGCGTCGGGCAGGCCGACGCCGGTAAACGACCAGGTCCTTAAACAGGCAGGGCCCCGATCAGCGATCGGGGCCCTGCCTGTTCAGCCGGGACTACTGGCGGGAGTTTTTCACGGGCCAGGGACCGACCTTCTCCTTGCTGGGCGTGTAACCCTCGGGGAGCTGGCCGGCGTCGGCGATGTCGCCCACCTTGTGCACCTTGATTGAGTTAGTCGAGCCGGCCTGTCCGGGAGGCGAGCCGGCAGCGATCACCACAAGGTCATTCAGCTCAACCAGCTTCTGTTCGAACAGGACGCGATCAACCTGTGCGGTCATCTGGTCGGTGTGCTCGGCGAACTCCACGAGCATCGGCTGGACACCCCAGATCAGTGACATGGTATTCAGGGTGGATTGCACTGGCGTGAACGCGAAGACCGGTTTGGTCGGGCGCAGCCTCGAGAGCCGCCGCGCGGAATCACCGGACTGGGTGAAAGTACAAATGTACTTTGCATCAAGCTGGTCGGAGATCTCGACCGCTGCCCGCGTGATTGCTCCACCGCGGGTCTTCGGCTTGCTGCCAAGCGGAGGCACGCGGTCCAGGCCATGCTTCTCAGTCGACTCAATGATGTCCGCCATTGTGCGGACTGTGTCGATCGGGTATTTGCCCACGCTGGTCTCGCCCGACAGCATCACTGCGTCGGCACCGTCAAGCACCGCATTGGCACAATCCGATGCTTCAGCACGCGTGGGACGCGGATTGTCGATCATCGACTCAAGAACCTGGGTGGCCACAATGACCGGCTTCGCCCAGCGGCGTGCCAGTTCAATCGCGCGCTTCTGCACGATCGGGACGTCCTGCAGCGGCAATTCCACGCCCAGGTCCCCACGGGCAACCATGATCGCATCGAACGCGTCGATGATTTCCTCGATCGCGTCCACCGCCTGCGGCTTCTCGATCTTGGCGATCACCGGAACACGGCGTCCTTCCTCGTCCATGATCTCGTGCACGCGTTCGACGTCGGCGGCGTTTCGCACGAAGGACAGCGCCACCATGTCGACGCCGCGCTGGATTGCCCAGCGTAGATCTTCTTCATCCTTGTCGCTCAGCGCCGGAACGTTGACCGCGACTCCGGGGAGATTGATTCCCTTGTTGTTGGAAACCGCACCGCCCACCGTAACTTCGGTCTTGACGCGCGTGTCGTCAACCTCGATCGCACGCAGCGCCACCTTGCCGTCGTCGATCAGGAGCGTGTCCCCGACGTTGACGTCCTTCGGCAGCCCCTTGTGCGTGGTCGAGCACAGCTCAGAGGTTCCTTCGACGTCTTCGGTGGTAATTGTGAAGATGTCGCCGGGCAGGAGCATGTGCGGTCCGTCCGCGAAACGTCCCAGACGGATCTTCGGGCCCTGCAGGTCGGCGAAAATGCCGACCGGACGGCCGAGCTCCTCCGCCGCCTTGCGTACAAACTCATAGGTCTGGTTGTGCACGGAATGATCCCCGTGGCTCATATTCATTCGGGCGACATCCACACCGGCATCAAGCACTGCGAGCGTGTTCTCGTAGCTTGCGATCGCCGGTCCGAATGTGGCAACTATCTTTGCGCGTCTCATAAACCTTGCCTGTCGTCTCGTTATTCGTTGACTGCTGTGCGCTCGTGCTCCCGTGATTTACAGGACGTTGATAGCGCGGTCGGTCGGTGCCACCGGTGCGGGCAGTTTGGTGCGGCCCATCAGCCACTGATCCACCGCGGCGGCGCAGGCGCGCCCCTCGGCGATCGCCCACACGATAAGCGACTGCCCGCGTCCGGCATCTCCAGCGACGAAAATTCCGGGGGTGTTGGTCATGTAATAGCCATCACGCCCAACGTTACCGCGATCATCGAATTCGGCATCAAGCTGCTCTGTAATCCGTGCCGGTTCGGGGCCTGTGAAGCCCAGCGACAGGAACACCAGGTCAGCCGGAATATCCCGCTCAGTGCCGGCCTTGGGTACGCGGCGGCCATTGACGAACTCCGTCTCGGCAACCTTGACCGCCTTGAGCCGGCCATTTTCGCCAACGAACTCGACGGTTGACGCCAGGTAGGTGCGCTCACCGCCTTCCTCGTGGGCGCTGGCAACCTCGAAGAGCGTCGGGAACGTAGGCCAGGGCTGGTGCGCGGCGCGTTCTGCCGGCGGCTGCTGGCCGATCGCAAGGGTGGTGACCGAGGCGGCCTTGTGCCGGTGCGCCGTACCGAGGCAGTCCGCGCCCGTGTCGCCTCCGCCCAGGATGACCACATGCTTTCCCTCGGCGTGGATCTGATCCTCGACCTCATCTCCGGCTACCACGCGGTTCGCCTGGACCAGATAGTCCATGGCGAAGTGCACGCCGTCGAGTTCACGGCCGGGAATGGGCAGGTCGCGTGGGATGGTCGCACCAGTGGCGACAACAACGGCGTCGTACCGGCGGCGCAGCTGGTCCCAGCTGATGTCGCGACCAACGTCGACACCGGCCCGGAAGCGCGTGCCTTCAGCCCTCATCTGTTCAAGACGGCGATCGAGCTGGATTTTCTCCATCTTGAAGTCGGGAATGCCGTAGCGCAGCAGGCCCCCGATCCGGTCATCGCGCTCATACACCGCAACGGTGTGTCCTGCCCGGGTGAGCTGCTGTGCAGCAGCGAGCCCTGCGGGCCCGGACCCGACGACGGCAATAGTCTTGCCGGTGAGCCGCTCCGGCGGGTGGGGATGCACCCAGTCGTTGTCGAAAGCCTCGTCGATGATCGAGACTTCGACCTGCTTGATGGTCACCGGCGGCTGGTTGATGCCCAGCACACAGGAGGCCTCGCAGGGTGCCGGGCACAAGCGCCCGGTGAATTCCGGGAAGTTGTTGGTGGCATGGAGCCGGTCGATGGCTTCGCGGCCCTTGTCCCGCCACGTCAGGTCGTTCCACTCGGGAATGAGGTTGCCCAACGGGCAACCCTGATGGCAGAACGGGATCCCACAGTCCATGCAGCGGCCGGCCTGGCTTTTCAGGACGCCCTTCTCCTGGGCCTCGTACACTTCCTTCCAGTCCATGATCCGGACCGGAACGGGGCGCCGCGGCTGCGTCTGACGCTCGCGCACTTTCATGAATCCACGTGGATCAGCCACCGGTAACCTCCAAAATCCTGTTCCAGACCTCTTCTCCGTCAGGATCGAGACCCTCTTCAATGGCTGCGGCCCGCGCGTCGAGAACCCGTGCATAATCCCGTGGGAGAACCTTCGTCAACCGCGGAACAGTACCTTCGAAGTCGTCAAGCAGCGCAGCGGCGAGCGGGGACTCCGTTTCCTCCAGATGCTTGATAAGGAGCTGGCGGACAATCTCAACGTCTTCGGCGTCCAGCTCCACGAGCGCGAGTTCCCCGCTGCTCAGGGCCTGGGTATTCATTCGGTGCTCTTCAAGGTCCAGCACGTAGGCGGTCCCCCCGGACATGCCAGCTCCGAAGTTCCTGCCGGTTCGCCCAAGGATGAGCGTCTGCCCGCCGGTCATGTATTCGCAGCCATGATCGCCAATGCCTTCGACGACGGCGGTTGCACCCGAATTGCGCACGAGGAACCGCTCCCCCACCTGGCCGCGGAGAAAGATCTCACCGCTCGTGGCGCCGTAGCCGATGACGTTGCCCGCGATGACGTTGCGGTGGGCGGCAAACACGTTCGCCCGGTCAGGACGGACTATGATCCGGCCCCCGGAGAGACCCTTACCCACGTAGTCGTTCGAATCTCCGAACAAACGCAGGGTGATGCCGGCGGGCAGGAATGCGCCGAGGGATTGCCCGGCCTGACCGGTGAGCGTGACGTCGATGGTGTCCGTGGCGAGTGTCTCCACTCCGAAGCACCGCGTCACCTCGTGTCCAAGCATGGTGCCCACGGAGCGGTCCGTATTGACGACGTCCACCGTGATCCGCACGGGCGCACGGTGGTTCAACGCATCGCTGCTCATGTCGATCAGCTTGTTGTCGAAGTGCTGATCCAGCTCGTGATTCTGCGGCAACATGTTCCGCAACGGCGCATCGTCACCGAACTCGTTGCCGCGCAGGATCGGATCGAGGTCCAGGCCGTCGGCCTTCCAGTGGTCCACGGCCTTCTGGACGTCCAGCACCTCGCTGTGCCCAATCGCCTCATTCAGTGTGCGGAAGCCCAGCTCGGCCAGGAGTTCACGGACTTCCTCGGCAATGAACTCGAAGAAGTTCACAACGAACTCAGGCTTCCCGGTGAAACGGCTGCGCAGCTCCGGGTTCTGGGTGGCAACACCTACCGGACAGGTATCAAGGTGGCAGACGCGCATCATGATGCAGCCCGAAACAACGAGCGGCGCAGTCGCAAAGCCGAACTCCTCGCCTCCCAAAAGCGCAGCAATGAGCACGTCGCGGCCGGTCTTCAGTTGCCCGTCAACCTGGACCACCACGCGGTCGCGCAGTCCGTTCATCATGAGCGTCTGTTGGGTTTCGGCGACGCCCAGTTCCCAGGGCACACCGGCATGCTTCAGCGAGTTGAGCGGGCTGGCACCCGTTCCGCCGTCGTGCCCTGAGATGAGAACGACGTCGGCCTTGGCCTTGGTCACGCCTGCGGCAACCGTGCCGATACCCACCTCGGACACAAGCTTCACGTGTACGCGGGCGGAAGTATTGGCTCGCTTGAGGTCGTAGATCAGCTGCGCCAGGTCCTCGATGGAATAGATGTCGTGGTGCGGCGGAGGCGAGATCAGTGCCACGCCGGGCGTCGAATGACGCGTCCGTGCCACCCACGGGTATACCTTCTGGCTCATCAGCTGGCCGCCCTCGCCGGGTTTGGCGCCCTGGGCCATCTTGATCTGGATATCGTCCGCGTTGGTCAGGTAAAGACTCGTAACGCCGAACCGGCCGGAAGCAACCTGCTTGATGGCTGACCGCCGCTCCGGGTCCAGCAGCCGGTCCACATCTTCGCCGCCCTCGCCCGTGTTGGACTTGGCACCGATCCGGTTCATCGCAATGGCGAGTGTCTCGTGTGCTTCCTGCGAGATGGATCCGTAGCTCATCGCACCGGTGGAGAACCGCTTCACGATGCTCGAAACCGGCTCGACCTCTTCCAGCGGAACAGCCGGACGGAGACCCTTCTTGAATCCGAGCAGGCCACGGAGGGTCATGAGCTCGCGGGACTGGTCGTCAACACCGCGCGTGTAGGACTTGAAGATGTCATAGCGGCGTTCACGAGTGGCATGCTGCAGCCGGAAGACAGTCTCGGGATTGAACAGGTGCGGTGGGCCTTCGCGGCGCCACTGGTACTCGCCGCCGTTATCAAGGCTCCGGTACGGGTCCTCGATTCCGTCCTCAGGGTACGCGTTCTCGTGGCGGGCGGCAGCCTCCGCGGCGACGACGTCCAGCCCCACGCCGCCCAGCTGGGTCTGCGTGCCATGGAAGTATTCGTCGACGAGTTCCTGCGAAAGCCCCAGTGCCTCGAACGTCTGGGCGCCGCAATACGAGCTGACCGTTGAAATGCCCATCTTGGACATGATCTTCAGGACGCCCTTGCCGAGTCCCTTGATCAGGTTCGCCACGGCCTGCTCTGCAGTAACTCCGCGGATGTCGCCGTTGCGGACCAGTTCCTCACAGCTCTCCATCGCGAGGTACGGGTTGATGGCGGAGGCGCCGTAACCGATGAGCACAGCAACGTGGTGCACTTCCCGCACATCTCCGGCTTCCACGACCAGGGAGGTCTTGGTGCGGTTTGCGCTCTTGAGCAGGTGGTGATGCACCGCCGAGGTCAGCAGCAGCGACGGAATCGGCGCCCACTGAGCATTTGAATCGCGATCGGAGAGCACCACGAACTGGATTCCGCGGTTGATGGCGCTTGAGACCTGCTCACAAATTTCGGCCAGCCGCGCCCGAAGGGACGCTTCGCCGCCGTCAACCCGGTAGAGCCCGCGGATGCGCACCGTGAGGCGATCGCCGTCGTCGGACTCCAGATTGGCGATCTTCGCCAGTTCATCGTTGTTGATGACTGGAAAGTTCAGGGCGATCTGCTTCGCATGCACCTGGCTTGCGGACAGGAGGTTTCCATCCGGGCCGATCGTGACGCCCATCGAGGTGACCAGTTCCTCGCGGATGGCGTCAAGGGGTGGATTGGTGACCTGCGCGAAGGACTGCACGAAGTAGTCGAACAGAAGCCGTGGGCGCTTCGACAGCACGGCAACCGGCGTATCCGAGCCCATGGCTCCCAGGGGTTCGGCGCCCGCTTTCGCCATCGGGCCGAGCAGGATGCGCAACTCCTCCTGCGTGTACCCGAAGGTGCGCTGACGACGGTTGATGGAGGCTTTGGTGTGAACCACATGCTCGCGCTCGGGCAGGTCCTTCAGGTCGATCAGGTTCTCCTTGACCCACTCGCCCCACGGGTTCGCCGCTGCGATCTCGGCCTTGACCTCCTGGTCCTCGATGATCCGGCCGTCCTCGGTGTCCACCAGGAACATCTTGCCCGGGGAGACACGTCCCTTCCGGACTACCTTCGATGCTTCGACGTCGATAACCCCCACCTCGGAGGCGAGCACCACGAGTCCGTCTTCCATGACCCAGTAACGGGCAGGACGCAGCCCATTGCGGTCAAGCACGGCGCCCACAAGGCGCCCGTCAGTGAACGAGACGGCGGCGGGGCCATCCCAGGGCTCCATCAGCATGGAGTGGTACTGGTAGAAGGCCCGCCGGGCGGGGTCCATGGAGGCGTGGTTTTCCCATGCCTCCGGGATCATCATCATGATCGCGTGCGTGATCGGACGGCCCGCGAGCATGAGCAGCTCGGCTACCTCGTCGAAGGAGGCGGAGTCCGACGCACCGGGCGTGCAGATCGGGAACAGTTCCTCGGGCGACTCGCCCAGAAGCGGGTGCGCCAGCTGGGACTGGCGGGCACGCATCCAGTTGCGGTTGCCCTTGACGGTGTTGATCTCGCCGTTGTGCGCGATGGCACGGAACGGCTGGGCCAGGGGCCAGGACGGGAAGGTATTGGTGGAGAACCGTGAATGCACGATACCGAGCTTGGTCTTGAACCGGGGATCGGACAGGTCCGGGTAGAACGGCTCAAGCTGGGCCGTGGTGAGCATTCCCTTATAGACCATGGTGCGCGAGGACAGGGACGGGAAGTACACACCGTACTTGTTCTGGGCACGCTTCCGGAACCGGAACGCACGCGCGTCGAGGTCCCTGGCGTCGCTGTTCACGGGTGCGAGGAACAACTGGACGAAGTGGGGCATGCACGCCCTGGCCATCGCGCCGATCAGGTCCGCGGTGATAGGTACTTCCCGCCAGCCGAGAACGAGCAGGCCCTCGGATTCGGCGAGGGCCTCAAGCCCTGCACGGGCAGTTGCCTCTTCCTTGGCCTCGGCGGGCAGGAACGCGGTGCCGACCGCGTACATGCCGGCAGCGGGAAGATCGAAGTCGACGACGGCGCGAAAGAACTCGTCAGGGACCTGAGTCAGCAGCCCGGCGCCGTCCCCCGTACCCTCATCGGCACCGACCGCGCCACGGTGCTCGAGGTTGCGCAGGGCGGTGAGTGCGGCGTCGACGATGTCATGGCCGGGTTCGCCGCGCAGCGTCGCGATGACGGCCAGGCCGCAGGCGTCCTTCTCATTCTCCGGGTTGTACAGGCCCGTGGCTTCGGGATAGTCCGCGAAACGGGTGAACGGTGATTCGGCCGCGGAGGAGTTGCCGGCCTTAACGGTGGCTGGTGCAGTGATGCCATTGGGTGCAGTCATAGAAAGAGTCCTTCCCCCATGATGGAGCGTCGGGAGGGGACAGCTCTGGCCCCGGGCGCAGGTGCCTCACTAACTGGCAGCGCCGATTACATGTGCACATTGTATGACCGGTCTGCCAGCCGCCAGCAGGGACTGCGGGCAACGATTTGGGACAGTGCGGCCTGAATCATTTCCTGCCGGTACGGCGCGAAGCCGGTGAGCTAGCCTGTTGTACCGAACAGGGCCACTACGCTGTGACGGACGTCCAAGAGGGCGGTGGCCTGGGTGGACGCTACTTTCGGGAGTCTGATTCCCGGGGTTCCTCAGCGGCTGCGTCCGGCGAGGCGGATGGGCCTGAGGCGTCTTTTGTTTCTGAGAGATTACCATGGTCGGTCCGCATTCCGGCCGATGTGTCCGATGGCTGGACTTCTGTTCCCGTACCGTTACGTCCTTCCACGCCGATGGTTTCAGCCTTGGCGGAATCTTCGCCGGCGGGAATCTCGCCGTCGGCGTGTTTGTCAGGATTTTTACCGGCGGAGCCGGTGCTCCCCGCGATGCCTTCCTCCGAGGACGACGACGGCGCCGCGGATGCCCCGCCGGCAGCATCCCCTTCGGTTGGCTTGGGCGCCCTGCCGGGAAGGTAGACGGACGTCTGGTCCGTTCCCCGCTGCTTCATTGTGAGGTAGACGAAGATGACAAGGGCAGCCACGAGCACGAGGATGCTCGTCCAGACGTTGAGACGCTGCGTGAGGCCGAAGATGGTGATCAGTTCAGCGTCGTCGATCCGCAGTGCCTCAATCCAGACGCGACCCGCCGTGTAGTAAGCGGCGTACAGCCAGAACATGCGGCCGCCGCGCAGTCCGAACCTGCGATCGAGCAGGAGCAGCAGCGCGACCCCGACCAGGTTCCAGAGGGATTCGTACAGGAACGTGGGATGGAACAACGTTCCCGGGTCCGCCTCCGGCGGGAAGTTGGGGTGGTCCGCGTCGATCTCGAGACCCCACGGCAGTTCCGTCGGAGCGCCGAAGAGTTCCTGGTTGAACCAGTTGCCCCAACGCCCGATGGCCTGTGCAAGCAGCACACCCGGGGCAGCAGCGTCAGCGAACGCCGAGAGGCGAACGCCGGCACGGCGGCACCCGATCCACGCACCCACCGCTCCAAGGGCAACTGCTCCCCAGATACCGAGGCCGCCTTCCCAGATGCGCGGAATCCGCGACAGGTCTCCGTCCGGGCCGAAATAGGCATCCGGAGAGGAGAAGACGTGGTAGAGCCGCCCACCGATCAAGCCGAACGGGACCGCCCAAATGGCCACATCCCACACCACGTCAGGGTTGCCGCCGAATCTCTTCCACCGCGCGGACGTGAGCAGAAGAGCGACCACGATGCCGGCGAGGATGCACAGCGCATACAGGTGGATTGTCGCAGGACCAATGGTGAAGCTCGCCCATTCGGCGGGAGGACTCGGGATGCTGGCGGGGATCATGATCAGCCCTTCGGGGAACCGGAGCGCAGGCTCTTGGTCAATTCGGTGACAGCGGAAACGCCGCCGTCGCGGAGCGCCGCAACAAGCGCTGTACCGACAATCACGCCGTCGGCATAGGCTCCGATCTCACGGACATGTTCGGCGGTGGAGACGCCAAGACCTACGCAGGCCCGTTCTGCCCCCGCGCTGTGCGCCGCCGCCACGACTTCCCGCGCCGCGGAACTGACCGAAGCCCGCGCACCGGTGATGCCCATGATCGAGACCGCGTAGACGAACCCCCGCGTGGCCCGCACAGTCATTTCCATGCGTTCAGGCGAGGTGGAGGGCGCCACGAGAAAAACGCGGTCCAGGCCGAATTCGTCGGACGCTGCGATCCATTCTGCGGCCTCGTCGGGAATCAGGTCCGGGGTGATGAGCCCTGCCCCGCCCGCTTCGGCGAGCCTGCCCGCAAACTCGCGGACGCCGAAACGCATGACCGGGTTCCAGTAAGTCATGACCAGCACAGCCACGTCCGCGCGGCTGGTGATACCTGCGACCACATCGAAGATCTGGCGGACAGCGAACCCGTTGGCCAGTGCTTCGACGGTGGCCTCCTGGATGACCCGTCCATCCATGACCGGGTCGGAGTACGGGATGCCTATCTCGATGAGGTCCACGCCGTTCTCCGCCATTGCGATGCCGGCTTCGATCGTGGTTTCGACGTCCGGAAAGCCGGCCGGCAGGTAACCGATCAGTGCGGTACGGCCTTCCGACCGTGCCTTCTCGATTGCTGCCGCAGCTTTGCTGGAAATGGTGGTAGTCACAGCTGCTCCCCTTCCTGCCCGATCTCGGATTCGGCGCTGTCTTCCGGCAGCAGGTCGAACCATTCCGCGGCCGTGGCCACATCCTTGTCGCCGCGCCCGGACAGGTTCACCAGGACAACCTTCTCGGCTGCACTCCCGGTCTCGGCGAGCCGCCTACCCACCTTCAACGCCCCGGCGAGGGCATGTGCCGACTCGATTGCCGGGATGATGCCTTCCGTCCGGCACAGCAGGCTGAACGCTTCCATCGCTTCGGCGTCGGTAATCGGCTCGTAGGTAACCCGCCCGATATCGGCGAGGTAGGAGTGCTCAGGACCGACCCCCGGGTAGTCCAGCCCGGCGGAGATGGAATGCGACTCGATGGTCTGGCCGTCGTCGTCCTGCATCAGGTAGGACCTCGCGCCGTGGAGGACACCCGGCCGACCCAGCGTGATGGTCGCTGCGTGCCGGCCGGTTTCGACGCCGTCGCCGCCGGCCTCGAATCCGTACAACTCGACGCCCTGGTCATCAAGGAAGCCGTGGAAGATCCCGATGGCGTTTGAGCCGCCGCCGATGCAGGCGCAGACGGCGTCGGGCAGTTGGCCGGTCGCTTCGAGGATCTGCTCCCGCGCCTCATCGCCGATCACCTCGTGGAAGTACCGGACCATGGCGGGGAAAGGGTGGGCTCCAGCGGCGGTGCCAAGCAGGTAGTGCGTTGTGTGAACGTTAGCCACCCAGTCGCGCAGGGCGTCGTTGATGGCGTCCTTGAGCGTCTGTGATCCGTTGGTAACCGGTATGACTTCCGCTCCCAGGAGCTGCATGCGCGCCACGTTCAGGGCCTGCCGGCGGCAATCTTCCGCGCCCATGTAGACAACGCACTCGAGTCCGAGCAAGGCGGCAGCGGTAGCGCTGGCAACTCCGTGCTGTCCGGCGCCGGTCTCTGCGATCACGCGGGTTTTGCCCATGCGCTTGGCGAGCAGTGCCTGGCCAAGGACATTATTGATCTTGTGGGACCCGGTGTGGTTCAGGTCCTCGCGCTTGAGGAAAACCCGCACGCCGCCGGCGTGCTCTGAGAACCGGCGCGCCTCCGTCAGCAGGGATGGCCTGCCGGAGTAGCTCCGGTTGAGCTCAGCGACCTGCGCCAGGAAGTCCGGATCCGTTTTCGCGTTGTCGAACGTCTCCTCCAGCTCATCCAGTGCCGCGATCAGCGACTCGGGCATCCAACGCCCGCCGTATGCGCCGAAGTAGGGACCCTGGGCGTGCTGCAGAGAGCCGCCGGCGTTTTCCCCGGAGAGGAACGCTTCGGCAGCGTCTTCGACACCGGGCTGTGGATGTGGCGTGTCGGTCATGAACCTGCTGTCCTGTCGTGATTCGGGTGCTTCGAAGCCGCAGAACGGCGTCAGTTGTGCAGTGCGCTGCCGGCGCGTGTGAAAGTGCGCACGGTCGCTTCCGGGTTCTCATGGCGAACCAGTGCTTCCCCTACCAGGACCGCGTGGGCTCCCTCGGCGACGAACTGCTCGACGTCTGCGATATCCCGCACGCCGGATTCAGCCACTACGACCGCGCCTGCGGGGATAAGGCCCGCCAGAGTCCCGAATACCGATCGGTCGATGTCCAGGGTCTTCAGGTTCCGCACATTCACCCCGATGATCCGTCCCCCGAGGGCGACAGCACGTTCCACTTCCTCCGGGGTGTGTGTCTCCACCAGCGCATTCATTCCCAGCTCGTGCGTGAGCGCGAGAAGGGCACGGAGTTCCTCGTCAGGCAGGGCCGCGACAATAAGGAGAATCAGGTCCGCGCCATGCGCGCGTGCTTCCCAGATCTGGTACTCATCGACGGTGAAATCCTTACGGAGGATCGGCAGGTTCACCGATGCCCTGACGGCGTCCAGGTCAGCCAGCGAACCGCCGAAGCGGCGTTCCTCCGTGAGCACACTGACGACGGCGGCCCCACCGCGTTCGTACGCAGCGGCCAGTTCAGCGGGGTCCTGGATCTCCGAGAGGCTGCCCTTCGAGGGACTCTTTCGTTTGACCTCGGCGATGATGCGGACGCCGCTGTTGGATGCGTTCAGCGCGGCGAAGGCATCACGCGGAGCCGGCGCCTGCTCAGCCAGGGCTCGTACCTCCTCCAGTGCCACCCGCGACCTGCGTGCTGTCAGATCCTCACGGACCCCGTCAATGATGTCGTCCAGAACGCTCACTTAGTGCCCGGAGTTCTTGAGCTTGTGCCCGCCGACTCCGTAGCCGGCCTTCTTCAACACAACACCGAGGACAAGGCCCACGACCATCACGAGGGCACCGATCCAGAACAGGAGGGTTCCGGCGTCGTGATTTCCCTCGGTGCTCGCGAAGATATATGCGAACGAGGAAAGCGCAGCGCCCGCGAGCATGACGAATACGCAGGTCCACGCGGCAGGACTGTTGCCGTGTCCGATGGTTTCATCATGGGAAGCCGAGTGGCCGGCCATGCGGGCGTCGTCGGTGGACTGGGTTTCGGGCGCAGTTCTAGCCATGGTGCATCTCCTTGTGCTGTGTCTGTTGTCCATTCTGCCATTGATTCGCGCAGGTCGTTGATGTCGTGGATACGAAGACCAACGGGTCAGCGGGTGGGGTCGTCTCCCCTGCTCAGGCTGTCCCAACTGTCTATTTCATCCGCGTTGCTGTTCGTCTCCGTTGCGGGCTTTATCCGAACGGACTTCTCGTAGCGGCGCGCGGCGCTCCAACGGCGACCGGCGCCAAGAATCCAGAGTGCGCAAATGATCAGCAGAATGCCGGCGACGACGGCGACCCACGGCATGGGCGTGATTGCCACCGACACGCCCTGCGGTGCGCTTACGCCCAGCGCGTCGCCGATCGCCGGTGCTGCCGCGGGTGCCGGATCCAGGATGACGGCGAAACTGCTCCAGGCGATTCCCGCCCCAGCGACCATTAGGATCAGCGTGATGATCCAGCGTGCAACGGTTCCGGCGATGGAGGCGGCCAGGGCTGCCGCGAGACCGACGAGGGCGAACGCGGTGACTGCCGTGGCGGCGTCGGATCCCGGGACCTGGATTGACGGTGTCTGCACAGCATCCTGCGGGAGCAGAACGGATAGCCAGGTCTGGGTTGTGCTTCCGAACGCCGCCAGCGCTGCAACAACGGTTGCCAGAACCACTATGCCCTTGCGTCGTCTCAGCGGCGCCACAGCCGGTGCCGGTGATTCCTGGGTCATGCTCCATCTCTCCCAACGCTTGCATCGGTGGCCGGGCTAAGACTGGACGCGATCAGCGCCGCCCGAAGGGGCGCAGCGGCCTTGTTCACGCTCTCGAGCGCTTCGGCCTCAAGATCGGAGTCCGCGACGATGCCTCCGCCGGCCTGCACGTACGCCCGGTTGTCGCGGAGCAGTGCCGAGCGGATGGCGATCGCCATATCCATGTCTCCCGCGAAATCGAAGTAGCCGACCACTCCGCCGTAGATTCCGCGCTTGTGGGGCTCAAGTTCGTCGAGCAGGCGTAGCGCGCGCGGCTTGGGAGCCCCGGAGAGGGTGCCGGCGGGGAAGGTTGCAGCCAGGACGTCGTAGGCGGACTTCGATGTGTCAAGCTCACCGACCACGGTGGACACCAGGTGCATGATGTGGCTGAATCGCTCGACCTCCATGAACTGGGTTACGTCCACGGTGCCGGGACGGCACACCTTCGAGATGTCGTTGCGGGCAAGATCCACCAGCATGAGGTGCTCGGCGCGCTCCTTCTCATCCGCGAGCAGTTCTTCGGCCAGCGCGCGGTCCTGTTCACCCGTTTTCCCCCTCGGCCGTGACCCGGCGATGGGGTGTGTGATCACCTCTGCGCCGTTGACCGTCACCAGGGCCTCTGGTGAGGAGCCAACGATGGAGTAGGCCCGTCCGGCGGCGTCCTGCAGGCTGAAGAGGTACATGTAGGGGCTCGGGTTCGTGGTCCGCAGAACCCTGTAGACGTCCAGCGCCGACGCGTCGCAGTCGAGCTCGAAGCGGCGCGAGATCACCACCTGGAAGACTTCACCGTCGACGATCGCCTCCTTGCCTTTGTCGATCGCGGCAAGGTACCGGTCACGGTCCCAGCGCTCGCGGACCAGCGACATCAGGGTGGCGGTATCAACCGGACCTCCGGCAAGCACCGAAACCGGCTGGTCCGAGGCGGTCCCGAGCCTGGAGAGCATGCTGTTCACACGCCCCACGGCCTCGTGCCAGGCCTCGTCCACCCGTTCGGAGGAATCGTCGTAATTGATCGCGTTGGCGACCAGGGTGACCTTTCCGCCCGTGTTGTCATGGACCGCCATGTCAGTCACCAGGTTCATGGCGAGTTCGGGCAGGTCAAGGTCGTCTTCCGGCGGCGAGGTCAGGCGTTCCCAGTGACGCACCGATTCCCAGCCGATGAAACCGACCATGCCCGAGGTGAAGGGCGGAAGGCCCTCGAATCGTGGGGTCTGCAGGGCTTCCACGGTCTTGCGGAGGGCCTCTACCGGGTTCCCGTCCACTGGTACTCCGGCCGGCGGTTCGCCCAGCCAACGCGCCTCTCCGGACTCTGTGGTGAGTGTGGCGCGCGAATTCACTCCGATGAACGAATAGCGGGACCACACGCCGCCCTCCGCAGCCGATTCCATCAGGAAGGTGCCGGGATGAGAGTCCGTGAGCTTGCGGTAGATTCCGATGGGCGTGTGGGCGTCATCGAGCACGGTCAGGTGAACGGGTATGACGCGCCTGTCCTGCGCAAGCGCGCGGAACTCCTCAAGGCTGGGGCTGATCACTCCGAGCTCGTCCATGTGCTGCATCTTCCTTTTTCTGCACACCCAAGAGATGCGCCCACTATGGTTCTACCTGCTTGATTGTTCGGTAGTGCCGTTCTACACATGTAGTAAGCCGCTCCGTGTCATCTGGAGCCGATGACTGCGTCCAGTGACCTGCCCTCGAAGCAGGTTCGCGTGCCGGTGTGGCAAGCGGCGCCCACCTGGTCCACGCGCACCAGCAGGGCATCGCCGTCGCAATCCAGCGCAACCGACTTCACGAACTGCTTGTGGCCGGAGGTGTCCCCCTTGCGCCAGTACTCCCGGCGGGACCGCGAATAGAAGGTCACCCGTCCCGTGGTGAGTGTTCGGCGCAGCGCTTCATCATCCATCCAGCCGAGCATCAGCACCTCGCCGGTGGCGTCGTCCTGGATGATTGCCGCGACGAGGCCGGCGGCATCCCGTTTCAGCGCGCCGGCGACCGCCGGGTCGAGGGTTTGCTGCGAGTCTGCAGAAGCAGGATCCGGGGTGGCAGGGTGAATTGACATCGCCATTGATTCTAGTCGCGTGCGCCAACGAGAATTTGCATGGGGCTGCCCGCCTGAAGGAACCGATGCGGTATGAGCGTGCGAATCGCCCGGACAGCCGCGCAGGAATGCAGGCTGTCATGCTATTTTCAGCAGTGATGCATTTCGTAGATCCCTCACGTGTTGTCCTTGCCGAAACACTCCTTGCGGCCGGGCCTCACTCCCCTACGCTGTGTGACGGGTGGCAGACCAAGGAGCTCGCTGCCCACCTTTATCTGCGCGGCCACCGGCCGAGCGTGGGAATCGGCGCTCTGATCAAGCCCCTGGCCGTCGTTTCCGAGAAGGCTACCCGCAAATTGGCGGCGAAATCCGCAACGGCCGCGGCCTATGAGAAGTTGGTCGACGACTTCCAGAAGGGCCACCCGTTCTACTCGCCGATGCGGATTCCGTCGATCGATGCGAGCACGAACCTCATTGAGTACTTCGTCCATACCGAGGACGTGCGTCGCGCGCGCAGCCGGTGGGCGCCACGCGCGCTCGATGAAGAATATTCGAACGCCCTCTGGGACGAGCTGATCAAACGTGCAGCCATCCTTTACCGCGGGGTGGACCTCGGCATTGTGCTCGTTCGGCCGGACGGCCCGCGGCATGTGGCGAAGCGGGCACCCGTTTCGGTGGCGATCGTCGGTGAGCCCGGGGAACTCCTGATGCACGCACATGGCCGTACACGGCACGCCCTGGTTACTTTCGAAGGCCAACCCGACGCCGTCGCCCTGCTGGACAGCGCGGAAGTAGGACTCTGACGGCCGCCGTGCCGGGGGTGGTCCGGCTTACCTGACCGGGAAACCGGCGTCGCGGATTGCCTTCTTCACCTCGGCGATAGCGTTCACCGGACCGAAGTGAAATACCGACGCGGCGAGCACCGCATCGGCTCCAGCCTCCACCGCGGGCGGGAAGTGCGCAGGCTCGCCCGCGCCGCCGGAAGCAATCAGGGGAACCTTCACCGCTGCGCGGACTGCACGGATCATTGCCAGGTCGAAGCCCTGCTTCGTCCCGTCCGCATCGATCGAGTTCAGGAGGATCTCCCCCACCCCCCGGTCAGCCGCCTCACGCGCCCAGGCAACGGCGTCGATCCCGGTGCCTTTCCGTCCGCCGTGTGTGGTCACTTCGTAACCCGATGGTGTGGAGGCGTCGTGGGTACGGCGCGCATCGAGGCTCAGCACCAGTACCTGCGAGCCGAAGTGCGACGTAATTTCATCGATGACCTGGGGACGCGCTACGGCAGCGGTGTTGATGGACGCCTTGTCCGCGCCGAACCTCAAGAGCCTGTCGACGTCGGAAATCTGCCGCACGCCTCCACCGACTGTGAGTGGGATGAAGACTTCCTCAGCGGTCTGCGCGACAACATCGAAGGTGGTGTCGCGGTTACTCGATGACGCAGTGACATCGAGGAACGTCAGTTCGTCAGCGCCGGCGCGGTCGTAGCGGTGGGCAAGTTCAACCGGATCGCCTGCATCACGGAGGTCTTCGAAGTTGACGCCCTTCACCACCCGTCCGGCGTCGACGTCGAGGCACGGGATAACGCGGATTGCCACGGTCATGACCGTTCCCTTCCTAGATCCGGCAGGCGTGGATGGTGCTGACCAGGATGGCGCGTGCGCCGAGATCGTACAGCTCGTCCATGATCTGGTTGGTGCGGTTCCGTTTCACCATCGAGCGCACGGCAACCCACTCGGAGTCGCGAAGCGGCGACACGGTGGGCGACTCGAGTCCCGGGGTCAGCGCCGCCGCCTGGTCCACCAGCTCCTTGCGGATGTCGTAGTCAAGGAGCACATACTGACGCGCAACCAGCACACCCTGCAGCCGTCGGATGAGGATGTCCAGTCCCTCGGGGGCAGCGCCCTTCCTGCCGATGAGGATAGCCTCGCTGCGAAGAATAGGGTCCCCGAAAATTTCCATCCCCGCCGCTTTGAGCGTGTTACCGGTTTCGACGACGTCGGCAATAGCGTCCGCGACGCCGAGGCGCACGGAGGACTCCACCGCCCCGTCCAGGCGGACCACGGTGGCGCCGACTCCCTGCTCGGCGAGGAAGGCGCGCAGCAGGCCGTCGTAGCTGGTGGCCAGCCGACGTCCGTCGAGCTCCTTTACGGAAGAGAAATGGCCCACCGGACCGGCGAAGCGGAAGGTTGAGCCACCGAAGCCAAGCGGCAGCAGCTCCTCCGCGTTCACTTGAGCGTCCAGGAAGAGGTCGCGGCCGGTGATTCCGACGTCGAGCGTGCCGGCACCGACGTAGACGGCGATGTCACGCGGACGGAGGAAGAAAAACTCGATCTCGTTCTCGGGGTCCACCATAACCAGTTCGCGGGTGTCGCGGCGTTGGCGGTAGCCCGACTCGCCAAGCATGGCGGAAGCTGATTCTGACAGGGATCCCTTGTTGGGGACTGCTACTCGAAGCATTGGGGGTTCCTTCTGGGAGGAGGTTTCCTTGGGGCAAGCTCCTAGGCCGCGCGCGAATTCGTCAAGGAATGCCCGGCGCGCGGCTACAGATGCTTGTAGACGTCCTCAAGTGTGAGTCCCTTGGCAATCATCATCACCTGGAGGTGGTAGAGCAACTGCGAGATTTCCTCCGCTGCTTCCTCATTGGACTGGTACTCCGCGGCCATCCAGACCTCGGCCGCCTCTTCCACGACCTTCTTGCCGATGCCGTGCACCCCTGATTCCAGCTCGGTCACGGTGCGTGACCCGGAAGGACGGGCTGAGGCTTTCTCGCTCAGCTCAGCGAAGAGGGTGTCGAAGGATTTCACTCTGCCTAGGTTACTGGGTGGAGTCGGATACGCCGTATCCGGCCCGATGTATGTGACGAAGCTCTACCGGCGCCAGGGCTCGAGCGCCGCCACCATGGTGAGTGCGGCGACAGTTGCCTCATAACCCTTATCCTCGCTCGAGCCCGCGAGGCCCGCGCGGTCCAGTCCCTGATCCTCCGTGTCACAGGTAAGGACCCCGAAGCCCACCGGCACCCCGGTGCGGACGCTGACCTCGGTGAGTCCCGAGGTCGCGGCCTGGCAAACATAGTCGAAATGCGGGGTGCCACCACGGATCACAACACCGAGGGCGACGACGGCGTCGTAATGAGGTGCCAGCCTCGCGGCGGCGACGGGCAACTCGAAACTGCCGGGTACGTGCAGAACGTCCGGCTCGATTCCAGCCTCCGCGGCTGCGCGCCTGGCGCCGTCGAGCAGCCCGTCCATGATCGCGGTGTGCCAGCTCGCAGCAACGACGGCAAGCCGGACAGGTCTCTGCCGGGCAAATTCAGTGATGGTCGTGAGGTCAATACTGGGTGCGCCGTGGCCGCTCATGGTTCTCCTTATGAAAGTGCCGGTGATGGTTGGTGGGCGTTCAGCTCTGCTGGACGATCTTTTCCTGCGGCTTATCCAGGTGCTCCTGCAGGTGGGAGAGCTGGTGGTTCAATCGGTCGCGCTTGGTTTCGAGGTAACGCCTGTTCTCCAGCCGCGACGGGATCTGCGAAGGCACCATGGATACAACGGCGATCCCATAGCGCTCAAGGTGGTCGCGTTTAAGCGGATTGTTGCTGAGCAGCCGGATCCGGGTCATTCCAAGCTCCTCCAGGATCTCTGCGGCCACCTGGTATTCGCGGGCGTCCACGGGCAGTCCGAGCTGCTCGTTCGCCTCGACTGTGTCCGCTCCGTTCTCCTGCAGCGCGTAGGCCCTCAGCTTGTTCGCGAGCCCAATCCCCCTGCCCTCCTGGCCGCGCAGGTAGAGCACCAATCCACCCTGTTCCTGGATGAGTTCCAGAGCCTGTTCCAGCTGCTCACCGCAGTCGCACCGGTGGGAACCGAAAACGTCTCCGGTCAGGCATTCGGAGTGCAGGCGCACCAATGGGACCTCACCTGGATCGCCGTTCCCGGGCGCGGATATGCTCAAATGTTCAACAGCTGACTCTGACACGGTCCACGCCCGCCCGCGAAAAGTCCCGAACGCCGTCGGGATTGCCACCTCAGGTCCTCCCGTCACCGTGCTCATTCGACGCTCCCAGCTCCAGGCGCAGCAAGGTAGGCAGCCAGGTCCTCGATCGAAATCAGCGGGGCGCCGTGCGTCGTCGCGAACTCGCGGAGCGCCGGCAGGCGCATCATGGCGCCGTCGTCGTGTGTCACTTCGGCGATCACTGCGGCTTGCTCCAGGCCCGCGAGCCGGCACAAGTCAATCGCCGCCTCGGTGTGGCCCCGCCGCACTTGCACGCCGCCTTCCACGGCGCGCAGCGGGAATATGTGCCCGGGCCGGGTGAGGTCGGCGGCCGACGACGACGGCGACGCCAGGGTCCGCGCCGTCAGCGCCCGGTCAGCAGCACTGATCCCGGTGCTCACCCCCTGGGCCGCATCGCAGGACACGGTGTACGCGGTCTGCTTGGCATCCTGGTTATCAGCGACCATGGCGGGCAGGTCGAGGCGATCCGCCGCTTCACCGGTCAGCGGAACGCACAGCACCCCGGACGAGTAGCGGATGGTCCACCCCGTCAGTTCCGGCGTTGCGAACCGTGCGGCGAAGATGATGTCGCCCTCGTTCTCGCGATTCGCATCATCGACGACGACGACGGCCCGCCCCGCGGCGATTGCCGCCACCGCCGCCTCCACCGGGTCAAGGGCGATGGCCTGCACACCGACGTCGACGGTTCCCGCCTGTGCGATCCCCGTACTCCGTGCTGTCTGCGGCGCGCTCATTCCTGGCCTCCGTTTGAAGCGAAGCCCAGCAGCCGCTCAGCATATTTGGCGAGGACGTCCATCTCCAGATTCACACGGTCGCCGGCCTCCTTGGCGCCGAGGCCTGTTTCGCTCAGGGTGGTTGGGATGAGTCCGACTTCGAACCATGGCTCCGCCGCCCCCGCATCACTCACCGCGGTCACAGTGAGGGACACCCCGTCCACCGCGATCGAGCCCTTCTGAGCTGCGTAGCGGTCGAGCGGTGCGGGCACGCTGAAACGGAGCCGTTCCCACGAGCCGAGGTCCTCACGTTCGAGCAGAACACCAACGCCGTCGACGTGCCCCTGGACCACGTGCCCGTCCAACCGCCCTCCGGCCGGGACGCAGCGTTCCAGGTTGACAGAGTCCCCCGGTGCCAGCTCGCCGGTTGTGGTGAGAGTGAGGGTTTCGCCCATAACGTCAACGCGAATACGTGAATCGCTGATTTCGGTCGCAGTGAGGCAGACACCGTTTACAGCGATCGAACCGCCGGACTGCAGGCCAAGCCCGGTTTCCCCGGCATCGAACTCCAGTACCGCGCTGTCCCCGTCCTGCTGGATGGAGACCACAGTGCCCTGTCCGGACACAATTCCTGTGAACACTCACGAGCCTTTCGCTGGGTGCGCCGGAGGAGGCGCAATGGGTTTGAAGTGCAGACGGACGTCGTCGCCCAACTGGGTGAGGGGAGCCGCGCCATCCGGGTCAAGACGCCACACATGCGCGTCGGCCAATGTTGCGACGCCGAGCCGCTGGAACGCCGGGATGCCCGCACCGAGCAGCATCGGTGCAATGTAGGTAAACAGTTCGTCCACCAGGTCGGCCATGAGGAACACACCGGCCAGCTGTGGTCCGCCCTCCACGAGGACATGGCGGACACCGCGGGCATGAAGCTCGTTCAGTGCCGCGTGTGGGTCATGGGTTCGGAGGTGGACGAATCCTTCTCCCCGGATCGCTGCGCCCTCCGGGACATTCCGGAAACCCATTGCCACCCGAAGTGGCTGACGAGGTGCATCAGCGCCGTCGAGTGCACGGGCAGTCAGTTGCGGGTTGTCGGCAAGCACAGTGCCCGTGCCGACCAGCACGGCATCGACACGCGCGCGAATTGCGTGGCCGTCAGCGCGGGCATGCGGACCGGTGATCCACTGGCTTGACCCGTCCGCTGCGGCGGACTGGGAATCCAGGCTCTGCGCGACCTTGACGGTCACAAACGGACGTTGTTCCTGAATTGCGTTCCCCCAGCGCCGGTTCAGTTCCTCGGCGGCTTCGGCAAGAAGTCCACCGACGACGTCGATCCCCTGCCCGGCGAGCCACGCGGCACCTCCCGCTGCCGCTGGGTTCGCATCAGCCGCGGCGTACACCACACGACGGATCCCCGTCCCGGCAATCGCCTGGGTACAGGGGCCGGTGCGGCCGGTATGGTTGCACGGTTCGAGGGTAACCACCATGGTGCAGCCGGACGGATTGATACCCTGCTGGGCGGCGTTCTTGAGGGCGGCGATCTCCGCGTGGTCCGTGCCTGCGCCGAGGTGCGCGCCACTGGCGACCATGGCGCCGTCGTCGTCGAGGATGACCGCCCCGACGAGCGGGTTCGCTCCCCGCACTCCCTGTCCGGCCAGCAGCAGGGCGTTCTCCATAGCCATCATCTCGGCCGCGGAAATGCTGTGCCCGGCGGTCATGGGAGGCTCGGTTCAGGTATCGCGCCGGACTGCTCATCGGTCTGGGACCTGCGCTGCGCGCGCGCCCACACCACGAAGCCCACGAGCGTGAAGATTCCGTAGAACAGGTACATGAAGGCGGACGCGTAGTAGCCGGCGCTGAAAAGTAGCGGGACTCCGACCACGTCGACAGCCACCCAGATGAGCCAGAATTCCACCCACCCCTTCGCCATGCCGAAGGTGGCAAGCAGGGAGCCGACGAAGGTCCAGGCATCCGCCCAGACCGGCTCATAGGAGCCCAACGCCCGAAACAGCGGCGTGAGCGCCACGGTACCGAGGATCATGGCGGCGACAAGGCCGATCCGCGCGCGGCTGGATGCCCAGCGCGGGGTAATCGCGGTCCCAGCGTATGAGCGGGCTTGCCGCCAGCGGCGCCACCCATAGATCGCTACTGCGATGAACATGACCTGCCGGGCGGCCTGTCCGAGCAGGTTGGCCGTGGATACACCGCCAAAAACCGAGCCGAGGAAGACGGTAAGCAGAAGGAGGTTTCCGGCGATACCCACGGGCCAGGCCCAGACTTTCCGGCGCATGCCGCCCAGGGCGCTCAGCAGGCCGAAGACATTCCCGAGAACTTCCCGGACAAGCAGCGGACTGCCTCCGATGAAGATCTGGGCTTCGAAGAGCCACCGCAGAAATTCCATGTCGTTCCCTCAAGCTCGCGATTGCGGCTCCGGGGTCAACAAGACAGCGCCCGGCGGGCACTGGGAATCGACGCGCGAACGCCGACAACGGTGCACAGCCAAGGGCTGCACGTGCTTCTCCCATCCAGACTTTAACTGTCGGTGCCGGAATTTCACCGGCTCAACCGTTTGCTGCTGTCTCCAGCAGCGCGCGGGTCGCGGACTATAACCGCCGGTTCGGACTTACACCGACCCCGGAGCACGTTGTACGAGGGATATTCTTCCACACCTGTGCCAAGCGCGCGCCCCGCGCGTCACGAAGTGAGATCAACCTCTCGCTGAATGCTCAGATGAATACCGTTCCGACGCGCCAAAGCGTCATCATCCGAGCACGCAACGGAGGAACGGGCGTCACTTCGCGGGCTTGGGCTCTGTCTTTGAGTCCGCCTTTGCGTCCGGTTTCGCGACTGGTTTTGCGTCGACGCCTGCCTCCTTGCGCTGCTGCGCGGTGATTGGCGCGGGAGCCGCCGTCAGCGGGTCATAGCCGCCGCCGGACTTCGGGAACGCAATGACGTCGCGGATGGAGTCGGTGCCTGCCAGGAGAGCAACCACGCGGTCCCAACCGAAGGCGATACCGCCATGCGGAGGCGCGCCGTACTTGAAGCCCTCAAGCAGGAAGCCGAACTTCTCCTGGGCGTCCTCCGCGCTCAAGCCCATGACCGCGAAAACGCGTTCCTGGACATCACGCTGGTGAATACGGATGGACCCGCCGCCGATCTCGTTGCCGTTGCACACGATGTCGTATGCATAGGCCAGGGCGCTGCCCGGGTCGGTGTCAAAGCTGTCCACATACTCCGGCTTCGGCGAGGTGAAGGCGTGGTGCACCGCTGTCCATGCTCCGGATCCGACGGCAACGTCACCGGCCGCTACAGCCTCCGACGCAGGCTCGAACATCGGCGCATCCACCACCCAAGCGAACGCCCAGGCGGTGGGGTCGATCAACCCGGTCCTGTGCCCAATCTCGACCCGGGCCGCGCCCAGCAGCGCGCGCGACGATGGCTTCTCACCTGCGGCGAAGAAGATGCAGTCACCCGGTTTCGCTCCCACAGCGGCGGCCAGGCCCTCCCGCTCGATGTCCGTGAGGTTCTTTGCAACGGGACCGCGGAGGCTGCCGTCGTCGTCGATCAGGACGTACGCGAGCCCCTTCGCGCCACGCTGCTTGGCCCACTCCTGCCACGCGTCGAGCTGGCGGCGCGGCTGGGCGGCACCGCCGGGCATGACCACGGCGCCCACGTACCCGGCCTTGAACACGCCGAACTCCGTGTCCTTGAAGTACTCGGTGAGTTCTGTCAGTTCAAGGCCGAAGCGGAGGTCCGGCTTGTCGGAGCCGTAGCGTGCCATCGCGTCGGCGTACGTCATGCGCTGAATGGGCATCGGGATCTCGACGTCGATCAGGCGCCAGAGGGCTTTGACCACCTGCTCGCCGAGGGCGATGATGTCGTCCTGCTCAACGAAGCTCGCCTCGATATCCAGCTGGGTGAACTCGGGCTGCCGGTCGGCGCGGAAGTCTTCATCGCGGTAACAGCGCGCGATCTGATAGTACTTCTCGAACCCGCCCACCTGGAGGAGCTGCTTGAACAACTGCGGCGACTGCGGGAGGGCGTACCAGGAACCGGGTGCAAGACGCGCCGGCACCACGAAGTCGCGAGCGCCTTCCGGAGTGGAACGCGTCAGGGTGGGGGTTTCAATCTCCACATAACCGTCGGCGTGCAACAGCTCGCGGGCAACCCGGTTGGCCTCGGAACGCAGCCGGAGGTTGGCGTTCGGCGCCGGACGCCGAAGGTCGAGATAGCGGTGCTTCAGGCGGGCTTCCTCGCCGACCTCCACGTGCTCATCAATCTGGAAGGGCAGCGGATCCGAGGTGTTGAGGATCTCCACCTTCTCCGCAATGACTTCAATTTCGCCCGTTCCGAGGGCGGGATTCTCGTTTCCCTCCGGACGCTTCTCGACGGTGCCGATAATCTGCAGGACGTATTCGTTGCGCAGGGAAGAGAACACGTCCTCCTCCCGCACCACCACCTGGGCAACACCTGAGGCATCGCGCAGATCCAGGAATGCCACGCCACCGTGATCACGACGGCGGGCCACCCATCCGGCGAGGGTTACGGTTTGTCCAATGTGCCCGGTCCGTAGCGAACCAAGGTCATGTGTGCGCAGCACAGCATTCCTTCCGGTGTGATTGACTCTAGAGAAATTCGATCGATCCGTTCGAGTTTACCGTTGGAAAGCACGCACCTTCGGCCACCTCGAAGTCACCGGAAAGGGAACCGGCGCATGTCGCAGGCACTTAACAGGCAACTCGGCGGCTTCGATGCGACGACGGTGGGCGTTGGATCGATGATCGGCGCCGGCGTCTTCGTGGTGTTCGCACCAGCCGCTGTCGCCGCCGGGCCACTGCTTCCATTGGCCGTTGTCCTCGCCGGCATCGTGGCCTACGCCAACGCCGCCGCGTCCGCCCAGCTCGCCGCAGTCCACCCCTTCAGCGGCGGGGCTTATCTCTACGGTCGGCGCCAGCTCGGCGCCTGGCCGGGATTTCTGGCCGGGTGGAGCTTCGTGACCGGCAAGTCAGCCTCCTGCGCCGCGATGGCGCTGACGTTCGGGCTGTACGCCGCCCCCGGCTGGGAGAAGCCCACCGCAGTCGCAGCCGTAGCCGCCCTGACCGCCGTCAACCTGCTGGGCGTCACCCGCACCGCGCTGATGACCCGCATCATTGTGTCGCTGGTTGTCCCGGTGCTGGCTTTTGTCATCGTCGCTGCTTTTGCACGGCCCGACGCCGGCACCGCCGCAGCCGCCGTCCCTCTCGAAGCATCCCCGTGGGGAGTGCTGCAGGCCGCGGCACTCATCTTCTTCGCGTTCGCCGGTTACGCCCGGATCGCCACCATGGGCGAGGAGGTCCGCGATCCCTCCCGCAATATTCCCAGGGCGATCTTCGGCGCGTTCGGGTTCACGCTCGCGCTCTACCTCCTGCTCGCTTTCGCGCTGCTTCACGCGTTGGGCGCCGGGGCGTTAGCCGAGTCAACGGCACCGCTTACGGAGGTCTTTCCTGCGGGAGAGTCGATTCCAGCAATCGCCGTCACCATAGCGGCGGCCCTGGCCAGCCTGGGGGCCCTGCTCGCGCTGATCAGCGGAATCGCGCGCACGAGCCTGGCAATGGCGCGCGAGGGAGACCTGCCGCGCATGTTCCGCGCGGTGTCTTCCCGCCACGCGACGCCATTCGTCGCCGAGGTGACGACCGCCGTCGTCGTCGTTGTCCTTCTGCTGGTGACGGACATACTGACCGTCGTCGGGTTTTCCAGCTTCGGCGTACTGATCTACTACGCGGTGGCCAACCTGTCTGCGATCACGCTCAGCTCGCGGCCCTGGTATGCGCCGCGGGCGCTGAACGTCATCGGACTGCTCGGATGCCTTGTGCTCGCCTTCACCCTGCCGCCGGTTTCAGTCCTGACGATGGCAGCGGTTCTTGCCCTTGGACTTGGCGGGCGGGCGATCGCCGTCCTCGTGCGTCGCCGGCACGCCTCATAAGCCGGTCCTACTGCGGCGACACAGCGGGCCAGAGATCCTCTGCCGGCGGAGTCCAGGTTGCAGGGTCCGCAGCCACCTGCTCCCCCGACCGGATGTCCTTGACCTCGTGAGAGCCGTCCTCGGAGGTGAACCACACAAACGGGATGCCGCGGCGGTCAGCGAATTTGATCTGCTTGCCGAACTTCTCCGCAGAAGCGGCAACCTCGACGGGAACACCCCGGCTGCGCAGCCCGGCGGCGACGTCCTGCGCCGAAGACCACGAATCGTCGTTCGCGAGGGTCACCAGCACCGCCGTCGGGACCTGCCGGGAAGCTGCGGCGAAGCCCTGGCTCAGGATCCGCGTCACAATGCGGGTGACGCCGATGGAAAGGCCGACACCCGGGAAGGTCCGGTTGCCCTTGCTGGCCAGGGCATCGTAGCGGCCGCCCGAACAGATCGAGCCAAGCGACTCATGCCCCACCAGGACCGTCTCATAGACCGTCCCCGTGTAGTAATCGAGCCCCCGGGCGATACTGAGGTCCGCGAGCACCCTGCCCGGCGCCCGCTTCGATGCCTCGGCGATGACCTGTTCGAGCTCCGCCAGACCCTCGTCCAGAAGCGGGTCAGCGACGCCCAGCCCACGGACCAGCCCGACGAAGGAGGTGTCCTCAGTGCGGATCGAGGCGAGCTTCAGCGCCGCCTCTGCCTGCGCATCAGTAGCCCCGGTTTCCTCCCTGAGCAGCTGGGCGACCTTCTCCGGTCCGATCTTTTCCAGTTTGTCGATGCTTCGCAGAACGCCGGCCGTGTCGGTCAAGCCGATTCCCCGATAGAAGCCTTCGGCAAGCTTGCGGTTGTTGATGCGCAGTTGGAAGTCCGGGATGGGCAGCCCGCCGAGAGCCTCGATGACCACCAGTGCCAGTTCGACGTCGTAGCGGAAAGGCAGCGAACCATCGCCCACAACGTCAATGTCGGCCTGGGTGAACTCGCGGGCCCGCCCCTCCTGCGGACGTTCGCCGCGCCAGGCCTTCTGGATCTGGTAGCGGCGGAACGGAAATGCGAGGTGGCCGGCGTTTTCCACCACGTAGCGCGCGAAGGGCACGGTCAGATCGAAGTGCAGTGCCAGCGCGTCTTCACCGTTCGAGCGGGCGGATTCCTCTTCCTGGAGCCGCGAGACCGCGTAGACCTCTTTGTCGATCTCACCCTTGCGGAGCAGTTGGCCCACCGTCTCGACCGCGCGCGTCTCCACGCTCGAGAACCCGTGCAGTTCGAAAGTCCGCCGCAGGGTGTCCAGGACATGAAGTTCCACAAGGCGCTCCTGCGGGAGCCACTCAGGAAATCCGGACAACGACGACTTTCGTGCCATGTATACAACTCCTAGCGAACGACGCCGGCAAGCATCCGGTTCGGGACGGGAGCCAACGGAAATGGAAGCAGCACAGATCCGACTATGCCTACACTGTGTGCGGCAATCATTTTATGGGCTCGGGGCGGTGCCGTGCTAACCGACGCGGGCGCCGCGCCACCCACCGGCTGAACTTGGGAGGGATCGTGGCCGCCGACAGCCGAGGGCGCGACATGCGCCGCCACATCGCGCAGATCGAAGCGAAGCGCGAACTGAAACGGGCACAGATAGTACGCCGACGAAGGGACAGCCTGTTCGCCGGTGTCGCGGCCGCAGTGGTGCTGGCTCTGGCAATTTCGCTGCAGCTTTTCTGGTTCAGCTCCAACCCGACTGCTGCACAGATGGACGTGCTCGAGGATGCACCCGGCGTTCGTCAGACCGACCCCGTGGAGCCAAGCGCCAACGCCGCTGACATTCCCGATCCTGCCACGGTCGAGGGCGAGGTCTTCACCGGGACCCTCGCCACCAGCGCCGTCGACATCGGCGTGGAACTGGACGCGAACCTCGCACCGCAGGCCGTAGCCGTCTTCAAGTCCCTGGCGGAGGAGAACTTCTTCGCCGGCAAGAGTTGCCATCGACTGACAACAGCGGAGACCATGGGCGTGCTGCAGTGCGGCTCCCCGAACGGTGACGGCGCGTCCGATCCCAACTACCAGTGGGGCCCGGTGGAGAACACTCCGGAAGACGGCACGTACCCGGCCGGCAGCATTGCCGTCGCCCGAGGCCAAAGCACAGACAGTCACGGGACACAGTTCTTCATTGTGCATAAGGACTCCCAGATCCCGCAGGACACCGGGGGCTACACCATCATGGGCAGGGTGACCTCGGGCCTCGAGGTGGTTCAGGAGATCGCGGAGGCCGGAGTTGAGGGCGGCGGCGAGGACGGTCCACCAGCAACCCCTGTGACGATAGACTCATTAACCCTGCGGTAATTCCACAGGACACGGCCTTACAGGCCATCCATCGAGCGAAAGACTTCTAGCGGTGACAAACAGTCAGAAATCCGACGAAACGCCCGTAACCGACGCCGCTGTTGCAGAGGCCGGGAACCACGAGCCGGCCGAAGCAGGCGAGCAGCACGCTGCCCCCGGGACTGAACAGCCCGAACAGCCGCAGGGTGAGGCAGAGCAGGCGGTAGCGCAGGAACCGGTGGCCGGGTCGCCCGAGCCCGATAGTGCGGACTCCCAGGCGGATCCGGCTGAGGCCGCGGTGACTGAACCCGAAGCAGCAACTCAACCGGCCGCACCGGAAGCTGAGCCCGCGCCGGAAGCTGAGCCCGCACCTGTTGGGGCGGACTCCGAAGCAGTAACGGAGCCTGTTGAATCGGCTGCACCGGAACCCGCCCAGCCCGCGCCTGCAGCGACGCCCGCACCAGGCCCCCGCCCGGGGAAGCCCGGCTCCGCCCGCCCCACCCCGGCCGCCATGGCACCGCGCCCCAGCGGACCCGCAACGCCGGCCGCCGTGGTCGCCCCTCCGGTCCACAGCACCCCGTTGGCTGAGGCTGCGAAGTTTGCGCGGGTTGAGGAAGACGGCCACGTCTTCCTCATTGTCGATGGCGAGGAATTCGCGGTAGGCCAGTATCCCGACGCCACGCGCGAGGAGGCGCTCGGCTACTTCGTGCGTAAGTACGACGACGTCGCCGGGCAGGTCACACTGCTGGAGCAGCGGGTACACGCGAAGGCTCCATCCACGGACATGCAGAAGACCGCTGCACACCTCCGCGAGCAGGTCGCTGAACGAAAGATGGTGGGTGACGTCCGGGCACTCGAGGCCCGGTTGGACACCCTCGCCACGCTCATCACCGAACTGGAAGCCGCTGAAAAGGCCGAACAGGACGCGGCGCGTGCCCGCGAACTTGAATCGCGCGAGGCAATCGTCGCGGAGGCTGAGGAAATCTCCGGACGCGATCCGTCCACCGTGCAGTGGAAAGCCAGCAGCACGCGCATGAACGAGTTGTTTGAGCAGTGGAAGTCGGCGCAGAAATCCGGCATGCGGCTCGGACGAGGCACCGAGGACGCGCTGTGGAAGCGTTTCCGATCCGCACGAACCGTGTTTGACCGGCACCGTCGCGCCTACTTCTCCCAGCTCGACAGCGACAATGCGGAGGCGAAGCGCGCCAAGGAAGCTCTGATCCGGCGGGCCGAGGAGCTGTCCACGTCAACGGACTGGGGACACACCGCCGCGGAGTACCGCCGCCTGATGGATGAGTGGAAGGCCTCCAAGCGGGCAAGCCGGAAGGACGACGACGCCCTCTGGGCGCGGTTCCGGGCTGCACAGGACAAATTCTTCTCCGCGCGGAAGAACGCGAACGAAGCCATCGACGAGGAGTACGGTGCCAACCTGGTGGTCAAGGAGCAGCTCCTGGTGGAAGCACGCCAACTGCTCCCCGTGAAGAACGCCACCGCGGCGCGCAAGGCCCTGCAGTCCATCCGCGACCGCTGGGAGGAAGCGGGGAAAGTGCCGCGCGGGGATATGGGCCGGGTAGAAGCGAAACTGCGTGAAGTCGAGGAAGCCGTCAAAGCCGCCGAAGACGAACACTGGCAGCGCACCAACCCCGAGACGAAGGCACGCACCAACAGCGCACTCTCCCAGTTGGAGAACACTATCGCTTCCCTGGAAGAGGATCTGGCTGCAGCAGAGAAGGAAGGCGACGCACGGCGTATCGCCGCTGCACGCGAAGCACTCGATGCCCGCAAACAGTGGCTGGACATGCTCCAGAAATCGGCCCAGGATTTCGCCTAGCCCATTTGCGCACCAGCGGTGAAGTCCCGGTTGCACTGTTATCCACAACGGCGCAACCGGGACTTTCCCTTTTCCCGGCTGTTGGGGAAGCTTGATGCATGTCACTCACGCAAGGTCAGCCCCTGCCGGTCCGGTACCCCCCGCGCCGCAACCTTGCCGTGAACTCCACCGGCGGGGTGCTCTTCCACGGCGGGACCCTCTTCAGCGAAGTGGAACTGCAGGCCATGCAGCTGGACGGCCTGATGGTCCACGTTTGTGGAAACTCCTACGTGCGCACCGATCAGCCCGCCACACCTGCGATCAGGGCGCAGTCCGCCATCAACGTTGTCCCCCGAGCCTTGCAGCACCGGGTAGCGCTGGCCCGCCAAAGCGCAGCGTGGGTTTACGGATGCGCCCCAGCACCGGCCATTGTCAGCCTGGTTACTGACCACCGCCGGCGGACTACAGCTTTACCGCCGTTCAGCGACGCCGTGATGCATCAGGTCACGCTCGGGCCGTGCGACCTGCACGCGATTGGCGGAGTGGATGTCACCTCTCCCCTGCGGACTGCACTGGATACAGCCATTCATGGACAGGACGACTGGGCAGTGGAGGCCCTCCGACGAATCTCTTCGATGCCCGAGTTACGGTGTCCGCTCGAATTGGTGATTCTCTCGCTGGAGAGCTCAGCCAGGGTACCCGGGAAGGCGCGTGCGCTCTCCCGCCTCAGGGAAGCGTTGCGGTGCTAGCTCAGAGCCGGCGCTGCGCACCTGTGGTCCGGTAGACGTCAAAGACACCGTCGATGCGACGTACCGCGCTCAGGATGTGGCTGAGGTATTTCGGATCGCCCATTTCAAACGCGAACCGCGACAATGCCACACGATCGGTTGAGGTATTCACGCTCGCGGCGAGGATGTTGACATGGTTCTCGGAAAGAACGCGGGTGACGTCGGAGAGCAGGCTCTTCCGGTCCAGCGCTTCCACCTGGATCTCCACCAGGAATACACTCGACTGCGTCGGCGCCCACTCAACGTCGACGATCCGGTCCGGCTGGTCGCGCAGTTCCTCCACGTTCCGGCAGTCGGTACGGTGCACCGAAACACCTGAGCCGCGCGTTACGAATCCAACGATGGGGTCCGGCGGCACCGGTGTGCAGCAGCGGGCGAGCTTGACCCAGACATCGCCCACCCCACGCACCGTGACCCCGGAATCGGAAAACTTGGGCCGCCGGGGCTGCGTCGATACAGCGGTTTCAGCAATATCCTCTTCGGCACCCGCATGGCCGCCCATGAGGGCCACTAGATGCTCGATGACGTTCTGGGCGGAGGAGTGGCCATCTCCAACCGCTGCATAAAGAGCGGAGATGTCAGCGTGCCGGAGTTCCTCAGCGACAGCCAGCAGGGCGTCGTGAGTCATCATGCGCTGAAGGGGCAGGTTCTGCTTGCGCATGGCGCGCGTCAGCTGGTCCTTGCCCTTCTCAATGGCTTCTTCCCGACGCTCCTTCGTGAACCACTGCCGGATCTTGTTACGGGCGCGCGGACTCTTGACGAATCCCTGCCAGTCCTGGCTGGGTCCCGCTCCCTCAGCCTTGGAGGTAAAGATTTCCACCCAGTCGCCGTGATTCAGCTCGCTGTTCAGCGGCACCAGCTTGCCGTTGACACGGGCTCCGATGGTCCTATGACCCACTTCGGTGTGTACGGCGTAGGCGAAGTCCACCGGAGTGGATCCGGCAGGCAGGGCCATGACCTCACCCTTCGGGGTGAAGACGAAGACCTCCCGCGCGTTGATCTCGAACCGGAGCGAATCAAGGAATTCATCCGGGTCAGAAGTTTCCTGCTGCCAGTCGACGAGGCTGCGGAGCCAACCCATGTCGCTGTTGTCCGGAGCTTCGCTGCTGCGCGCCCCGCCGGAATTCTTGTACTTCCAGTGTGCTGCGACACCGTACTCCGCACGTCGGTGCATGTCATGGGTACGGATCTGGATCTCGACGGGCCGTCCGCCCGGTCCGATTACCGTGGTGTGCAGAGACTGGTACATGTTGAACTTCGGCATCGCGATGTAATCTTTGAACCGACCCGGAAGCGGGTTCCACCGCGCATGCAGCTGGCCAAGAGTCGCGTAACAGTCGCGAACGCTATCAACCAGGACCCGCACGCCCATGAGGTCATGGATGTCGTCGAAGTCTTTCCCCCGGACAATCATCTTCTGGTAGATGGAGTAGTAGTGCTTGGGCCTGCCGGTGATCATTGCCTTGATCTTCACTGAGCGCAGATCTTCGCCGATCTGATCGCGAACAAGGTTGAGGTGTTTCTCCCGCTCCGGTGTGCGGTCCCCCACCATTCGCACGATCTCTTCATAGACCTTTGGGTGAAGCGCCGCGAATGAAAGATCCTCAAGTTCCCACTTGATGGTGTTCATACCAAGCCGATGCGCCAGCGGTGCGAAGATCTCAAGGGTTTCGCGCGCCTTCCGCGCGGATGACTCCGGGGAGACGAACCGCCATGTGCGGGCGTTGTGCAGGCGGTCGGCGAGCTTGATGACCAACACCCGGATGTCCTTGGCCATCGCAACGACCATCTTCCGGACCGTCTCGGCCTGTGCGGCGTCGCCGAATGAAACCTTGTCCAGTTTGGTCACACCGTCAACGAGCATCGCCACTTCCTGGCCGAAGTCGCGGCGGATGTCATCGAGGGTACAGCTGGTGTCCTCCACGGTGTCATGCAGCAGCGCCGCAGCAAGCGTAGTGCCCGTCATGCCGAGCTCGGCGAGGATGGTCGCGACCGCTACCGGGTGGGTGATGTAGGGGTCCCCGCTTTTGCGCTTCTGCCCCTCATGGCTGCGCTCGGCTACCTCATAGGCACGCTTGATGAACTCAAGGTCTTCCTTGGGGTTGCTGGCCCGCACCGTACGCAGTAGAGGTTCAAGGACGGGCGAGTAATCGGTACTCCCCCGGCCTGCCAGACGAGCCAAACGGGCACGCGTGCGCTCTCGGCGTCCCGGAGTACTTGCCTGATCGCCGTCCTGTACGGGCTGAGTGGACGCGGGCGGGGCCGTAGTGGCCGCGGCCGGCCGAGCTGTTTCCGCGCGCGAGTCCACGCCCGGACCGGCGGTGGATCCGGTACCGGACGGGCGTCCGGGACCCCTGGCTTCAGCCACCCATAACCCCTCTTCGTCTATGCCCTGACAGTTCCAGCTAGAACCGGCGATGCTTCAACATCCCATATTCCTGCTTGACTATCCAAGTTTATCCACCCACCGCACCACCGGTGCCCACTTTCACCGTCCGCGCACAGTCCTTCGAAGTCGACCCGGGCGCCGAACGCTTCGGATACGACGTTGCCCGGCACTTTGGTGAAGTACCGGGCAACATGGTTGAGGGGTAAGCCGCGCACCTTGTCAGGCTGGGACTGCGCTCTCTTCGCCCTTCGCCTCAAGGGAACGGCGGTGCAGCACCTTCTTCTCCTGCTTGCGGATCTCGGGCTCGTTCATCCGCAGCATCGCGTACATGGGAGCTGCCACGAAGACCGTAGTCAGCGTTCCGATGATGATTCCGACAAACAGTGCGAGGGACAGGTCCCTGAGCGTGCCCGCTCCGAGCAGCATGGCGCCGATAAACAGGATGGCAGCAACCGGAAGGACCGCCACCACTGAGGTATTGATGGATCGGACCAGTGTCTGGTTCACCGCAAGGTTTACCTGCTCACCGAAGGTCCGCTTGACGGACACGTCCTGATCCGCCGTGTTCTCCCGAATCTTGTCAAAGACCACCACTGTGTCATACAGGGAGTAACTCAAGATTGTGAGGAACCCGATGATCGCAGAGGGCGTCACCTCGAAATCGCTCAGGGCATAGATCCCCGCGCTGGTGACCATGACTACGAAGAGAGCGGCCATCGCCGCTACGGACATCTTCCAGGTCCGGAAGTAGATCGCCATCAGGGCCGCCGCCAGCACTACGAATACGATCAGGCCGATGATTGCCTGGCGGCTCACATCCTCGCCCCAGGTGGGCCCAACGAAGTTGGATGTGACATCTTCGCCGGTCACACCATAGGCGCCGATGAGCGCGTCCCTGACCTCCAGGGTCTGGTCATCGCTCAGGCGCTCGGTCTGGATGCGCATTGTTTCCGGAGCGATATTCGTGACTCGCGGAATGGCCTCCGGCACGACGCCGGTCACCGCTTCTTCGCCGGCAGCGACGTTGGTGTCCTGCACATTTGAGACCGTGAATTCCGATCCGCCGCGGAAGTCGATTCCGAGATTGAACCCACCCTTGATGACGGGAATCAACAGGGAAATCAGCACCGCAGCGCCGGCGATGATGAACCACAGCTTGCGCTTGCCGACGAAGGGATAGGATCGCTTACCGGAGTAGAGTTCGTTGCCGAACTCCGCAAAACTGAACCGGCTCATCGGTTGTCCCCTTCCTGGGATCCGCGCCCTCGGGCGGCGACAGCCTCGTGGTCGTTCGTTGTTTCGGGTTGCTGTGCATCTTTGTCCCGTCCGGCAGCCTTCTGTTGCTCGGCGAGCCGGCGTTCAGCGATAGTCGTGCGGCGTTCCGCCTCACCGGCGGCCGCCTTGTTGCGTCCGCGGAGCTCGACTGCAGGCTTCTCGACCGGCTTGTGGCGTACCCGTCCAGCACCGCGGTACAGCGGCAGTACGCCAAGCCGTGATGGGTCAAGACCGGACCAGCGGTGTCCTTCACCGAAGAAACGGGTCATCGCCAGCAACCGCATCATCGGGTGCGTGAAGAGGAAAACGACGATGAGGTCCGCGATAGCTGTCAGGCCCAGGGTGAAGGCGAAGCCGCGCACGTTTCCAACTGCCACGAAGTACAGGACGACGGCAGCGAGAAGGTTCATCGCCTTGGATGCAAGGACCGTCCTCTTGGCGCGCCGCCACCCGTTCTCCACGGCGGACACCAGCCCGCGTCCGTCGCGGAGTTCGTCCCTGATTCGTTCGAAGTAAACGATGAAGGAATCCGCCGTCTGGCCGATCGCCACAATCAGGCCCGCCACACCTGCGAGGGATAGACGATAGTTCTCGGTCCAACCGAGGATGCAGATGGCCAGGTAGGTAAGACCGCCCGCCACGACGAGCGAGGCGATCGTGACCAGCCCGAGCATCCGGTATTGGAACAACGAGTAAACGGCGACCAGCACCAACCCGATGATGCCCGCGATCATTCCGAGGCGAAGCTGGTCGGCACCAAGCGTGGCCGAGATCTGCTGCTCGCTCTGGATCTCGAAGCTAATGGGCAGCGCGCCGTACTTCAACTGCTCGGCGAGAGCCGCAGCGGACTCCTCGGTGAAACTGCCGCTGATCTGCGGGCGGCCGTCCGGGATGACCGCGTTGGTGGTCGGCGCCGAGACGATGACGCCGTCGAGCACGATTGCGAACTGGTTCCTAGGGTCGCCCTGGCCGATCGCGAATAGCCGCTCGGTTACAGCACGGAACTTTTCCGTTCCCTCATCATTGAAGTCGATGTTCACAACCCACTGGTTGAGGGACTGACCTCCTTGTCCGGTGGCGATCCCAAAGTCCGCAGATTCGATATCGGTCCCTTTGACCTCAACCGGACCAAGGATGTACTTGCCCATGGTGTTGGGTTCACACGCGACCATCGGCTGGTCCGCCGGTGCTGGCTCCACCGCCGGCTCCAGCGCCTCCGGACTGGTGCAATCGGTCGATTCGAACTCCTGCATGAGCTCCGGGGTGATCCAGTTGGGATCGCTTGCGCCGGTGGGTTCGGCCGACGGTGTGGGCAGCTGGTCCTCCGGAGTCGGTGTTTCTGCCGCCGGGGCCTGGCCCGCTCCGCCGAACAACACCGGCCGGAACTCCATCTGGGCGGAGGCCTGGATGAGCTCCCTGGTTTCCGGATCAGGGATGCCCGGAAGCGCAACAATGACGTTCTGGCCGGATTGGGTGCTGATTTCCGCTTCAGCTACGCCACTGCCGTCCACGCGCTGCCGAATGATCTCGACCGCCTGGTCAAGCTGCTCTGGGGTGATTTCCTCGCTGCCGCCCTGTACCTGGGGCGCAAGGATCATCTGCGTGCCGCCTTCGAGGTCGAGGGCGAGCTTGGGGGTCCAGCTGGCGTTACTCCACAGCGAGCCGCCGCCAAGCAACAGCGCAAGGAGTGCAAAGACTACGCCGAGCCAAACGAGTGTTCGTTTGGCCGCCGAGCCCGGTCCGGATGGTGCCATGGTGGGTGAATCCTTCGTGTTGGAAACGTGAGACTTCGAATACCGCCGCAGCAGCTGCGACGGGCGTCGGCTATTACTGCTCTTTGTCGTTCCGATCGCGGGCGTTCTCGCGGTTCAGCCGCTCAGCGGTTTCCTCGGGTGTCTCGGGTTTGACCGAGCGATCCGTGTCGTTGGGTGAATCGGTGAGCGAGGAGGCGTCGTCGGGCACTGTCTCCGTGTGCTCCGCTTCGGCTACAGGCTCAGGTGTGACCACTTTGCTGAGCGTCTGGGAGTGCACCGTAGCCGTCACACCCGGAGAAATCTCGATGAGCGCTTTGTTGTTGTCCTCATCCAACGAGACGATGGTTCCGAATAGGCCGAAGTTGGTCATGACGTCCGTACCCGGGATCATCTGCGTGCGCTGCTCGGCAACCTGCTTCTTCATCTTCCGCTGCTTCCGGAACATGGTGAAGATCAGGAAGGCGAGGGCCAGGGGAAGAAGCAGGGTGAAGATATCGAATCCGCCACCGGTCTGTTCGGTGGACTGGGCAACTACATTTGCGAGCACAGAAAAGTTCCGTTCCTATATTTGGTCAGCGCAGTCAGGCCGCAGCGGGTGCGATTCCGACGCCGATTTCCGCGGCCCTGTGCGGCCGGTCCGGATGGTGATTCCACAACGATGGCCGCACGGTGTGCCGCACGTCATATCAGTGTAAGCCGTATAGCCCAGAACATGCGCACCCGCCCTCGTGCAGCACTTTCGGCCAATGCTTTACCCGGGCGTTGCTTCTATCCGGCACTGTTGTCGAGGTAATTGCCGGATGCGGTGTCGCTGACCTCCTGGTACACCGAGAAAAGGTCCTCCGGCATGGCCGCCGCCACTGTCGCCGGCATAGCCAGGCCGAGGTGTTCCCAGGCCGCTGCAGTGGCGATCCGTCCGCGTGGCGTACGCCCGAGCATTCCCTCGCGCACGAGGTACGGCTCGGCGACCGTCTCCACCGTTTCAGGTTCCTCCCCCACCGCAATGGCAAGGGTGGACAGGCCCACCGGCCCCCCGTTGAACTTGGTGACCAACGCGGTCAGCACCGAGCGGTCGAGACGATCAAGGCCCTTTGCATCAACCTCGTACATATCCAGGGCCGCTGAAGCGCAACGGGCGTCGACGACATCAACCGCGTGAACCAGCGCCCAGTCACGAACACGGCGCAGCAACCGGTTAGCGATGCGCGGCGTGCCCCGCGAGCGACCGGCAATCTCCGCGAACGCCGCCGAGTTGACGCGCATGTCCATCATCATCGCCGAACGTCGCAGAACAAGCTCAAGTTCCTGGGTGGAGTAGAACTCCAGGTGCCCCGTGAATCCGAAGCGGTCGCGCAATGGTCCCGGCAGGAGGCCAGCACGGGTAGTGGCGCCAACCAGTGTGAACGGCGGCAGTTCCAACGGGATGGCTGTTGCGCCCGGGCCTTTACCGACGATGATGTCCACCCGGAAATCCTCCATTGCCATGTAGAGCATTTCCTCGGCGGGACGGGACATCCGGTGGATCTCGTCAAGGAACAGCACCTCGCCGTCGGTCAGCGACGAGAGGATCGCCGCAAGGTCTCCGGCGTGCTGGATGGCCGGGCCGGAACTGATGCGCAGCGGTGCGTTCATCTCCGCCGCGATGATCATTGCCAGCGTAGTCTTGCCAAGTCCGGGTGGCCCTGAAAGGAGCACGTGGTCGGCACTCCGGCCGCGCAGTCTGGATGCTTCCAGTACCAGGGAAAGCTGACGCCGGACCCGGGCCTGGCCCACAAAGTCATCGAGGTTCTTCGGGCGCAGTGCCGCTTCGACAGCCCGATCCTCCGGATCTACTGCTGCAGAAACGAGCGGCTGCTCGTTGCGGTCTTCGGTGTTCTCTGCCATGGGAACTCCTACGACCGCACGGACGCGCGCGCGCCGTCCTGACCGAGCCGCCGCAGAGTGAGTTTCAGGATGGATCCCACGTTGCCGCCGGCGGCAACCTCCGGCGAATCCTGGACGGCCGCGTCAATGGCGGCTCCGGCGTCTTTCTCGGACCAGCCAAGGCCCATCATCGCCGCGAGCACCTGCCCCTGCCAGGGATTCGACGTCGTAGCGGCTGGACCTGATTCCAGCGGCACAAGTTTGTCCGCCAGTTCCAGCACGATACGCCGCGCTCCCTTCGGTCCGATCCCCGGTACCTTGCTGAACGCCTTATCATCGCCCGAGGACGCAGCAACACGGATGGCCTCCGGAGTGTGTACGGCGAGTACTGCCAGGGCCAGCCGCGGACCCACGCCGCTGACACCAAGCAGGGTTTCGAATACTTCGCGCTCCTCCGGCTCCGAGAATCCGAACAATGTCATGGAATCCTCGCGGACGATCAGCGCGGTAAAGACCCTGGCCTGATTACCGACACGCAGGTTGGCGAGCGTTTGAGGCGTTGCCTGGACCAGCATTCCAAACCCGCTTACATCCAGGACTGCGGAATGCAGGCCGACATGGCTGACGGTTCCGGTCAGAGAGCTAATCATGCGCTGCGGCTCCAAGCTGGTCGAAGGGGAATATCACCGAACATATCTACGAATCAGCGTACGGCCCGCCCTGGACATTCCTGCAACCGCCACACCGAAGGAGCGCTACCTCACCGCCGTCGTCGTGCCTTTGCTTCCGCTTCAGCCCACAGACGCTGGGCCGCCGTCAGCCCCGTGCTTCCCGACTGCAACTGTGCCGGCGACGACGCCCCCGTGCGCCACGCGTGGGTGATGGCGAGCGCCAGCGCGTCTGCGGCGTCGGCCGGTGTCGGTGCCGTGGAGAGCCGCAGGATCTTCGTCACCATCTTGGTAACGGCCGTTTTGTCCGACTGGCCGTTACCTGTGACCGCTGCCTTGACCTCGGTCGGCGTGTGAAGAGCCACCGGAATGCCGCGCCGCGCCGCCGCGACGATCACCACTCCCGAGGCCTGCGCCGTACCCATGACCGTGCTGACATTGAGCTGGCTGAAGACGCGTTCGACGGCGAGGACCGCCGGTGCGTGGGCGTCCAGCCAAATATCCACCGACTCCGCGATCTTCAGCAACCGTTTGTCGAGGCTCTGATCTGCCGGCGTGCCCACCACCCCGACGGCGACGAGCGTGGCGCGGCGGTTCGGCTCAACGTCGACGACGGCGAGTCCACAGCGCGTCAGTCCGGGATCCACTCCCATCACGCGCACGGTCATCCCGGGGTGCTCCCTGTCATGCGGCGGTGCCTGCGGTGGAAGGACTAATCGTCGCTGTCCAGTTCGGCAAGGACGTCCTCATTGAGGTCAGCGTTGGAGTACACGTTCTGCACATCGTCGAGCTCTTCGAGGGCGTCGACCAGTTTGAGGAATTTGCGCGCGGCGTCGGCATCCAGTTCCACCTGCATCGAGGGAACGAACTCAACCTCATCGGTTTCATACTCGATGCCGGCCTCTTCCAGTCCCGCAACGACGGCGCGCAGATCCGACGGCTCCGAGTGCACGTCGAAGGAATCACCGGATTCCATGACTTCTTCGGCGCCGGCGTCGAGGACCGCCATCAGGACGTCCTCCTCGCTCAGCTCCTTCCGGGGAAGGGTGACAACGCCCTTGCGGGAGAACAGGTACGCCACAGACCCGGGGTCGGCGATGGTGCCGCCGTTGCGCGTAATCGCAACGCGGACTTCCGAGGCAGCGCGGTTCTTGTTGTCGGTCAGGCACTCGATCAGCAGGGCTGAACCCTGCGGGCCGCGTGCTTCGTAAATGATTTCCGAGTAGTCAATCACCTCGCCGGTGAGGCCCGCGCCACGCTTGATTGCGCGGTCGATGTTGTCATTGGGCACCGATGTCTTCTTGGCCTTTTGCACGGCGAGTTCCAGCGCCGGGTTGCCGGCCATGTCCGCACCGCCGGCGCGCGCGGCAACCTCGATGTTCTTGATCAGCTTCGCGAAGGACTTGGCGCGTTTGGCATCGATCACGGCCTTCTTGTGTTTAGTGGTAGCCCATTTAGAGTGCCCCGACATGCTCTGCCCTTCTCTTCGCGATCATGGATAGAAATAGCTCATGGATCCGGTGCTCACCGGTGACCTCCGGATGGAAGCTCGTTGCGAGCAGGTTTCCAGAGCGAACTGCAACAATTCTAGCTACCGCCCTTGCCCCGGCCTGTTCAGCGCCGTGTTCGGCAGGCGGAGTATCCGGCGCGTCGACCTGCGCGAGGGTCTGAACGGACTCCCCCACTTTCTCCACCCAGGGGGCGCGGATGAACACCGCCCGGACCGGCCCTCCGTTCCCCGGGAGCTGGGCGAAGTCGAGGTCCGTTTCGAAGGATTCGCGCTGCCGGCCGAACGCGTTCCGGCGCACCACGATGTCCAGTCCGCCGAGTGTCTGCTGCGGGTTTCCGCGCAGGTCGCGTGCTGCGTCCGCAATGGTATCCGCCAACATGATCATGCCCGCGCAGGATCCGTAGACGGGGAACCCTCCGCGGATCATCTCCTGCAGGGGTTCGGCGAGTTCGAAAGCGCGGGTCAGTTTGTCCATGGTGGTGGATTCACCGCCCGGGATGATGAGCCCGTCGAGGTCCGCCAGCTCACCGGGCCGACGCACTGCCGCTGCACTCCCGCCGAGCTTTTCGACCACACGGATGTGTTCACGGACGTCGCCCTGCACGGCCAGGACGCCGACGCGCACGGGCGAGCCGGGCAGTGGGTTGGTGGAAGTCACCGCTCCATTCTAGGTTGGGACACCTCTCCTGCGCCGAATCGACGTCATGAACCACCATGCCAACGACGACGGCGGCATCCCTCAGGCGCCATGCCCGGGCAGGTTCCAAACCGCGATAAGTTAGGACCTATGTCTGGCCTGTCTAGCTTGAGCGTCCCCCTGGGAAAAGCGGTTCGCGCCGCTTCCCGGCTGCGGGGCGGTGGCTCCGCGTTTCCCGGCCTCGTTGTTGAGCGGATCGACCCCGGGTTCATGGCCAGGGCGCTACGGAACCTGCCAAGGGGTGTTGTCGTCGTCAGCGGCACCAACGGGAAAACCACCACCACCAAGATGGTGGTCGAGCTGCTGCAGGGCCAGGGTCTGAAGGTCTTCACCAACCGGACCGGCAGCAACTTCACACGGGGTGTGGCTGCGGCCCTCCTCGGCGAGGTGGACTGGCGCGGTCGCCTCGACGCCGACGTCGCGGTGCTCGAACTGGATGAAGCCCACGCAGTGCACTTCGTCAACCTCGTTCCGCCCACGCACTGCCTGCTGCTGAACGTGCTGCGCGACCAGCTGGACCGCTTCGGCGAGATCGACAAAACCACGCGGCTACTGGAGCAGATAGCACGCAAGACAACGGGCACCGTGGTCCTGAACCGGGAGGACCCGCGGGTCGCATCGATCGCCTCGGCCATCCCCCGGACAGCGATCACCTACTTCGGCCTGGACGAGTCTCTCCGGGGAACCTTCCCCAGCGACGACGAACTGCGCGGCGCCACCGGTACGGCCCCCGCCTCGGACCTGCCCGCCGACGTCGTGCTGGAGACGGTGGACGGGAACACTGCCTCATTCACGATGGACGGTGAAACCAGCACGGTGAACCTCAGCCTGCGCGGGGTCTACAACATCTTCAATGCCGCCGCTGCGCTCGCAATGGCCCGGGTGATCATGGGCGGTGATGTCAGGCGCGCACCGCTGCTGGCATCCCTTGCCGCTGTGGAGCCGGCATTCGGGCGCGGCGAATCGCTCGTGGTGGACGGGCAGCCGCTGGAACTGGTTCTGGTGAAGAACCCGAGCGGATTCCGGCTTGGCCTAAAATCCTTCGACGCAGCCGGTTACGCCACCATGATCGCGATCAATGACAATTACGCTGACGGCCGTGACATGTCCTGGCTGTGGGACGTGGACTTCGACAGCCTGAAAGACGGCGGCGTGGACATGGTCAGCGGTGTGCGCGCCTACGACATGGCGCTCCGGCTGAAGTACGACGACGTCCCCGCCCGGGCGGTCGATACCGACACCGGGCCGGCACTGCGAACATTCATCCGCAGCGCCCAGGGGCGTCCGAAGCGGATCTTCTGCACCTACACCGCGATGCTCGCCATCCGGCGGGACCTTTCCAGAATCACCGACGTGAAAGTGGTGTCATGACTCCCGGCAACACTTCGAATGAACAGCTCCCAAGCAAGGGAACTGTGCGCATCCTGCAGCTCTATCCGCGGGACATGAACATCTACGGCGACTGGGGCAACGTCCTGGTGCTCAAACAGCGTCTCGCCTGGCACGGCTATGACGCCATGCTCCTCGAACACAACGCCGGTGATACCTTCCCGGACGAGGTGGACCTCCTGATCGGCGGCGGCGGTCAGGACAGCGGGCAAGTGGTCATCCAGCAGGACCTGCAGTCCAACGCCGCACACTTGCGCGCCCTCGCTGAGGACGGAACCCCGATGCTTGCGATCTGCGGGCTGTACCAGTTGTTCGGCAGGTTCTTCAAGACACACGACGGCACACTGATTCCCGGCATCGGCATCCTGGACATCGAAACGCACGGCGGCGATGAACGCCTGATCGGCAACGTGGTGGCCCGCAGCGAGGAATTCGGCGACGTTCACGGCTATGAGAACCACAGTGGCCAGACGTTCCTCGGTCCGGGCGTGAGGCCGCTGGCAACAGTGACCAAGGGTGAGGGTAACAACTCCACCGACAACCACGAGGGCGCGCGCCACCTCAATATCGTGGCGAGCTACCTGCACGGTTCCCTGCTACCGAAGAACCCCGCTGTCGCAGACTTCCTGATCGAACAGGCAGTAACGCGCAAATACGGATCCTTCGAACCCGGCGAGGTTGACGACAGCCTGGCCGAACTCGCACGGCAGCATGCGGGCACACGCCCGCGCTGAGCGTCTTCTCCACCGGTCAGTCCTCCTCGGACACCGACCACTGGTGCGCGCCGTCCTCGGACGCGCCATACGTTTCAACCGTCGCCAGGGTGCGTGCCTTGACGGCCTCCTCGTGCTCCACCGTTGAGCAGGAGCCCGGCTCCTGGTCGGGGGCGAGCGAGCACCAGCGGTAGGGATCCCGGACGATCACCGAAGGCACCCACGCGAGGTCGCTGACTGTCCACTCGCCATCCTCCTCCGCAAACTGCGCGCGCACGGTAAGGCCCTCGTTGTTGACGTCGTACACAGGAGAGAGTTCCGTGACCCCGTTCCCGAGTCCATAGACGATCCAGGTGTCGTTGTAGTACTCGATCGGCAGCACGGAGTGGGTGTGGTGCCCGTAGATGAAATCAACTGCCCCGCTGTCCGCGAGCGCGTGAGCCAAGTCAATTTGCTGCTGGTTGGGCAGCGACGCGTACTCATCCCCGGCGTGAATTGCCGCGATAACGACGTCGGCGCCCTCCTGTCGAGCGCGTTCCGCCTTGGCGATCATCGTCGGGGCGTCCAGCATGTCCACCTGCCAGTCAAACTCCGGGATGAGCCCGTTCAGTCCATAGGTCGCTTCGATGACCGCCACCTTCGCTGCGGGAGCATCAAGGATCATCAGCTCCTGCGCGTCCTGCTCAGTACGGTAGGAACCCGTGTGCTCAAGGCCCAGGCGGTCGAGCGTGTCGAGTGTTCGCACGAGCCCCTCGGTTCCGGCGTCGATCGTGTGGTTGCTGGCAGTGGTGCAGGCCTGGTAGCCAGCTGCCGTGGCCGCATCCAGGATCTGGGGCGGCACGTTGAACTGGGGGTAGCCGCTGAACGGCCCATCCGGGGTGGCAACAGGGGTTTCCATGTGGCACACCGCGAGGTCGCTGTTCTCGATATAGGGACGCTGGCCCGCCAGCAGGGGCTCGAAGTCGAGGGTTCCGTTTCCGGTTCTCTGGGCGTCGACCGCCGCCTGGTCCCAGAGCTGGGGATGAACCAGAAGGTCACCGGAGGCCATGAGCGTGAAACACCGGTCAGTGGGACAGTCGGGGCCTTTGCCCGGGGTCGGTTCGGGGGTTGGCTCGGCAGACGGCTCGGGTTCGGTGCTGGCGGAAGGCTGCGGCGCCGTCGTCGTCGTCGTTTGCTGTGTTCCCTCGGTGGTGCGCCCCTCGCCCACCCCCATGCAACCCGAGCATGCCAGCGCCACTACGATTCCCAACCCCGACATCCCTGCGGTTCGCCAGCGAACAGCCACTACGTCCTCCTCGATCGTGAACTTCCATGATAGGTCGGGGGTACTCGAAGAAGCGGTATTCGCTGGAGAGGTGACGCCCGTTGTGCAAAGGTTGGTTCTCATGAGCAACCCTTTTTCGACCACGAGTACACTGCCGTACCAGCTGCCGCCTTTCGCACAGATCCGCGAGGAACATTTCCTGCCCGCCTTCGAGGCCGGATTCAGCGAGCATCTCGCTGAATTGGATTCAATTGCCGGCAACACCGAGCCTCCGACGTTCGAAAACACGATCGTCGCCCTTGAGCGCGCCGGGCAGGCGCTTCGCAGGGTGGCGCTGGTGTTCTACAACAACTCCTCGTCCCACTCGACGGAGGGCATTCAGGCGATCGAGCAGGAGATCGCGCCGAAAATGGCTGCCCACGAAGACAACATCTACCTCAACGGATCGCTGTTCGAACGGGTCAACGCAGTGCCGGTGGAAGGCCTTGACGCAGAATCGGCCCGGTTGGTCCAGGAGTACCGGCAGCACTTCGTCCGTGCCGGTGCACAGCTCGAGCCTGCGGCCCAGCAACGCCTGCGGGAGCTGAACGGTGAACTCTCGCGCCTGAGCACTGACTTCTCGCAGCGCCTCCTCAGGGAGATGAACGATTCCGCTGTGCTGGTCACGGATCCCGCTGAGCTGGACGGGCTAACCGATGACGACCTGGAAGCGGCGGGCAATGCCGCAAAGGCTGCCGGACACCCCGACGGGTATCTGCTGACCCTGATCCTTCCCACCGCCCAGCCGGCGCTGGAGACAATTACCAATCGCGAGACCCGTCAGCGTCTGTACGAAGCATCGGTCAACAGGGGATTCCGGGACAACGACAACAACACCACCGGGGTAGCCGCCCGCATGGCCGCACTGCGGGCCGAACGCGCGGCACTGCTCGGCTTCGAGAACCACGCCGCGCTGGCAACGGATGATCAGACGGCGCCGTCGCTGGATGCCATTCACCAGATGCTCGACCGGCTCGCGAAGCCGGCCGTACTGAATGCCCGCGCCGAGGCGCAGGAACTCGAGGCGGCGGCCGGTCACCCGATCGAAGCGTGGGACTGGGCGTTCTACTCGGAGAAGGTCCGAACCGAACGGTTCGATGTTGACCTCGCTGCCCTCCGCCCCTACTTCGAATTGGAGCGCGTACTCAAGGACGGTGTCTTCTTCGCAGCCAACAAACTGTACGGACTCACCTTCCATGAGCGGGATGATCTTCAGGGTTACCACCCGGATGTGAGGGTCTGGGAGGTTCGTGAGGAAGACGGCACCGAGCTTGGTTTGTTCCTGGGCGACTACTACACCCGTGACACCAAGAACGGCGGCGCCTGGATGAACTCCTTCGTGGAGCAGGCCCGGCTCACCGGAACGCGCGCCGTCGTCGTGAACAACCTGAACGTGTCCAAGCCGCCGGCAGGGGAACCGACGCTCCTGACCTACGACCAGATGCGCACCACCTTCCACGAGTTCGGCCACGCCCTGCACGGCCTGTTCTCAGACGTCACCTACCCGTTGTTCTCGGGGACATCGGTGCCGCGTGACTTCGTCGAATATCCCTCGCAGGTCAACGAGATGTGGATCCTGTGGCCGGAGGTGGTGAACAACTACGCGCGCCACTACCGGACCGGAGAACCGCTCCCTGCGGAAACAATCGACAAGCTTCTGGCCGCCCAGCAGTGGGGCGAGGGGTTCGCAACCACTGAGTACCTTGGGGCAGCGCTGCTCGACCTCGCCTGGCACGAACTGACGCCGGGGGCCACGGTGGAGGATCCGCTCGCCTTCGAGCAGCAGGCGTTGCGGGAGGCTGGTGTGGACTACACGCCAGTGCCGCCGCGCTACCGTACCGGATACTTCAAGCACATCTTCGGCGGCGGATACTCGGCCGCGTACTACGCCTACATCTGGAGTGAAGTGCTGGACGCGGACACCGTCGAGTGGTTCAAGGAAGCCGGCGGCCTGACCCGGGCAAACGGAGAACACTTCCGCAAGGAGCTGCTCTCACGCGGATACAGTGTTGATCCGCTCGAAGCGTTCAGGACCTTCCGCGGACGCGCTGCGAGCATTGAGCCCCTTCTTGAGCGCAGGGGCCTGGCCGAACAGGCATGACGACGATCGCCGGTTGCCAACGTCTCCAGCGGTCCTGGTACGCCGCGCTGGCACAGGCAACCGGCGGCCGCACGTTCTCCACCCACGAGTGCGACTGGATCTGGCTGCCTGCGCGCTCAGAACTCATGCTGATGTTCCCCGCAAGAATCTCCACGGCGGGGTTGAGGCCGGGCCTGGCCGAGGGGGTCCGCCTGGGCGCGCGGACAGTCGGCGTCTGGCTGAACGGCGCTGTGCGTGCAACCGGTCTGGCGGAGTTCGGATTCACACCCGGGTGGCAGCCCTGGTGGATGAGCGCGCCAGCCGACGCGCTCTCCACATTCCGCACGGACGGCGTGGAGCTTACGTCGGAAGTACCTGAGTACTCCGGTGTTCTCGCCGCCGAACTGGCGGTGGTCAGCGCTGCACCGGCGCGGGCATGGCACGCGCTTGCCCGCGTGGATGGTGCGGCCGCCGGTGCTGCTTATTCCTTCTTCGACCGTTCCGCGGGCGGCTCCAGCACTCTGGGAGGTATCTTCAACATGGAGGTGCTTCCCCAGCACCGCCGTCGCGGACTCGGGACAGCGCTGCTGGCCGCTGCCGGGGGTCAGGCTGCAGCGGCTGGCGCGAAGGAGTTGGCGCTCAATGCGACCCCGGCGGGATATGAGCTGTACTCCCGGCGGGGTTTTGACCTGATTGGGCGCGGGCAGACGTGGTGGCTGCACCTCGACCGGTGAGAGCGTTCTGCCCTTAGTGCTTTCAGGGTTGCTCCAGCAACCATTCCCGGGCGCCCTGCTCAGCGGCGCCCATTGACTCCACAGTCACCCTGGTCCGCTCCCTGCTGGCGGCGTCTTCAGCGGCGCTCACGCAGGCGGTACCCTCTGCCGCCATCTTCTCGAGCTGATCGGCGGCGACCGGGCACCAGCGGTGTTCGGGACCGTTCCAGGTGGCTGGGAGCCAGCGAAGTTCCTCAACGTGCCACACGCCGTCGTCGTTTTGTTGGAAGTCTGCCCGGGCCAGGATGCCCTCGGTGTTCCGGATGTCCGGGGTCACGTGGGCGGCGAGGGTATTGCCCAGTCCGTAGACGATCCAGACGCCGTTGTACTTCTCGATCGGCAGCACGGAGTGGCTGTGATGACCGTAGATGAGGTCGAACTCGCCGCTGTCCGCCAGTGCGTGCGCAACCTGTTGCTGCTGTGCGTTGGCGTAGTCGGCGTACTCATCACCCGCGTGGACTGCGGCGAGGACAAGGTCGGCGCCCGCGGCACGCGCCTGACGCGCCTTCTCAATCATGGCCGCCGGATCCAGCAGGTCCACCTGCCAGGGGAACTCGGGAACGAGTCCGTTGAGTGCGTAGGTTCCGATGATGACGGCGATGCGCGCATCCCCCGCATCCACGATCAACGGTGCGACGGCGTCGGGGCTGCGGTATGAGCCGGTGTGCTCCAGGCCTGCGCTGTCCAGTGTGTCCAGCGTGCGGTCGACTCCTGCGGTCCCGGCATCGATTGTGTGGTTGCTCGCCGTGGTGCACGCGTCATAGCCCACCTCAACGACGGCATCCGCGATCTGCGGCGGCACATTGAAGGCCGGAAAACCCGAGAAGGGTCCGTCCGGCGCAGCGAGCGGAGTTTCCTGGTGGCAGATGGCCAGACTCGCCGGCCCCACGTACTCCTCCTGGGCAGCAAGGAGTGCTCCGAAATCGAGGGTGCCTCCGCCGTCTGCGCGTGCCTGCTCCCATAGGGCCTCGTGCAGGAGCAGGTCACCCGAGACGACGACGCTGGTGCACGCAGCCGCCGGGCACGCAGGACCGCTCGGAACAGGGGTTTCGGCCGCTCCCTCGGACTCGGCGGGGATCGACGGCGACGGGTCGGGCGGAGATTGAAGCGTACTCGTGCTGGTTGCCAGCGCGCTTCCGTCGGCACTGCCCGCAGGGTCCTGGTCCGCACCGACGCAGGCCGACAGTGCCAGCAGCACCGCCAGCGCCGCCGCTCCCCCGCGAAATCTTCGCCCATCCACGCTTTCAGGATAGGCCGTTACGTTTCTCCCCCGGGAATTCTCCGTCTGGGAACGGCGAAAGGGGCCGGATTTTCATCCGACCCCTTCCGCCCACCGATCGCTATGGGTTACCAGCCGCGCTCAGCGAGGCGGTGCGGCTGCGGAATTTCATCCACGTTGATGCCGACCATCGCTTCGCCAAGGCCGCGGGAAACCTTGGCCACCATGTCGGGATCATCGTGGAAAGTGGTTGCCTTTACGATGGCAGCGGCACGCTCCGCCGGGTTCCCCGCCTTGAAGATGCCGGAGCCCACAAAGACGCCGTCAGCACCAAGCTGCATCATCATCGCAGCGTCAGCCGGGGTAGCGATGCCGCCTGCGGTGAAGAGCACCACCGGAAGCTTGCCTGCGGCTGCAACTTCCTTCACCAGCTCGAACGGAGCCTGCAGTTCCTTTGCGGCAACGTACAGCTCATCCTCAGCCATGGAGCTCAGGCGCGAGATTTCCGACCGGATCTTACGCATGTGCATTGTGGCGTTCGAGACGTCGCCGGTTCCCGCCTCACCCTTGGAACGGATCATCGCCGCACCCTCGTTGATGCGCCTCAGCGCTTCACCGAGATTGGTTGCGCCGCACACGAAGGGAACCGTGAACTTCCACTTGTCGATGTGGTTCGTGTAGTCGGCCGGGGTCAGCACCTCGGACTCGTCGATGTAGTCCACGCCAAGGGCCTGCAGCACCTGCGCCTCGACGAAGTGGCCGATCCGGGCCTTGGCCATCACCGGGATGGAAACGGCTTCGATGATGCCGTCGATCATGTCGGGATCGGACATCCGGGAGACGCCGCCCTGCGCGCGGATGTCCGCGGGCACCCGCTCAAGCGCCATGACAGCCACGGCACCGGCATCCTCAGCGATGCGTGCCTGCTCCGGGGTGACAACATCCATGATGACGCCGCCCTTGAGCATTTCCGCCATCCCGCGCTTGACCCGGCTGCTGCCGGTCACTGGCGCGGTGGTCGAAGCTTCTTCAACAGTGGACACAGTTTGGCCCCTCGGGGTAGAGAAAAGATGACATTCCATGATACGTCCGTGCGGGACTGATAAGCGCCAGTCAGCAAGTGCGCGTAACGGCGATCCGGTTGTGCACCCGGACAGCAGACCGACAGGCGGATTTCGGTCAGGCTGTCGCCTGCAGCCTGACCGCCCGGATGCGCTGAATGATGGTGATGACGCTGGCCAGCGCGAGCAGGATCAGGACGGCGAGCAGCACCACCTCCGGCAGCCCGAGTCCCGTCAGGCCCGTCACGACAAGTACCGAGACGAGACGCTCAGCGCGTTCAGCGATTCCCACGTTCGCTGTATAGCCGAGTGACTCCGCCTTGGCTCGAGCATAGGACACGATCATCCCGAGTACGAGGCAGGCCAGGGCGGCCAACGCTACGGCGCTGTTGCTCCCACCCAGGAAGAACCAGATCGCGACGCCGGCGAACAGGGCGCCGTCCGCGATCCGGTCCAGAGTGGAATCCAGGAAGCTGCCCCACGATCCGCTGCGGCCCTGCGTGCGGGCCATGATGCCGTCCACAATGTCGGAGAACACGAACAGCGTGATGAACACGGTGCCCCAGAACAGCTGCCCAAGCGGATAGAACACCAGGGCTCCGCCGGCTACCCCGAGTGTCCCTACGACGGTGACGGCGTCGGGCGTTACCTTCCACTTCAACAGCAGTGTGGCCAACGGCGTGAAGAGCGCAGTGAAGAACGTGCGTGTGTACTTATTCAGCATGGGCTGCCCCCGGCGCCTTGGAGCAGGCAGCACTGGCCTCATCCCATGCAGCGGCAAGCTGCCCGCGCACTTCGTCAAGGGTCTGCGTGATCGCCTTCGTCTGCGCGATGATCGGAAAGAAGTTACCGTCGCCGCTCCAGCGCGGAACCACATGCTGGTGCAGGTGGGCTGCGATACCCGCGCCGCCAGTGACGCCCTGATTCATCCCGAGATTGAAACCAGTGGGGCGCGCGACGCTCCTCAGCGCGTGCATTGCCGTCTGGGTAAGCTCCGCGACCTCGACCGTTTCCTGGCTCGTGATGTCCGTGTAGTCCGGAACGTGGCGGTACGGACACACCAGCAGGTGACCTGGGTTGTAGGGGAACAGGTTCAGGACCACATACGCCGTCTGCCCACGATGCACGATGAGTGAATCAACATCGGCACGCTCAGGCGCCGCACAGAACGGACAATCCTCCTGCCGGCTGGACTGCCCCTGGCCCCCCTTGATGTACGCCATCCGATGTGGCGTCCAGAGTCGCTGAAAGGAATCCGGCACTCCGGGCAGCTCGAAACCGTCCGTCAGGTTTCCGTCGTCGGCGTCCTGCCCGCCGGCGCCTGCGTCCTCATGCATCGGCGGCTACTGTTCCCTGTTGCGGACGGCTTCCACGATCCGCTTCACCGCTTCATCGACCGGCACCTGGTTATCCTGGCTGCCGTCACGGAAGCGGAAGGAAACGGCGCCGGCCTCGACGTCGTCGCCTCCGGCGATCAGCACAAACGGCACCTTCTGCTTACTGGCAGTACGGATTTTCTTCGGGAACCGGTCCGAGGTGATATCCACTTCCGCACGGATCCCCTCAGCCTTGAGCTTGTCGACGACGTCGAACAGGTAGTCGTTGAAGGCATCCGCAACCGGGATTGCCAACACCTGAACGGGCGCCAGCCAGGCAGGAAATGCACCGGCGTAGTGCTCGGTGAGCACGCCAAGGAAGCGTTCAATGGAGCCGAACAGTGCACGGTGGATCATGACCGGGCGTTGGCGGGTTCCGTCCGCCGCCTGATATTCAAGCTCGAAGCGCTCCGGCAGGTTGAAGTCCAGCTGGATGGTGGACATCTGCCACGTCCGGCCAATAGCGTCGCGGGCCTGCACTGAGATCTTCGGGCCATAGAACGCAGCGCCACCCGGATCCGGCACCAGCTCAAGCCCGGACGCCTCTGCCACCTCCGCGAGGGTGCGGGTCGCCTCGTCCCACGCAGCGTCGCCGCCCACATACTTCTCGGGGTCCTTCGTGGAGAGCTCGAGGTAGAAATCGTCGAGCCCGTAGTCCTTCAGCAGCCCCAGCACGAAGTTGAGCGTTGTGGTGAGCTCGTCCTTCATCTGCTCGCGGGTGCAGTAGATGTGGGCGTCGTCCTGGGTCATCCCCCGAACCCTCGTGAGACCATGCACAACGCCGGACTTCTCGTAGCGGTACACGGAGCCGAATTCAAACAACCGGAGTGGCAGTTCGCGGTAGGACCGTCCGCGGGACCGGAACACCAGGCTGTGCATGGGGCAGTTCATCGGCTTCAGGTAATAGTCCTGGCCGGGCTTGCGCACGTTGCCGTCCTCATCGAGTTCCGCGTCCACGTGCATGGGCGGGAACATCCCGTCCCGGTACCAGTCGAGGTGGCCCGAAACCTCGTAGAGATGCCCCTTGGTGATGTGCGGCGTGTACACGAACTCGTAACCCGCGTCCACATGACGCTGGCGGGAGTAGTCCTCCATCGCCTTGCGGATGATGCCGCCCCTGGGATGGAACACGGGCAGACCCGAACCAAGCTCATCCGGGAAAGAGAAGAGGTCGAGCTCGCTGCCGAGCTTGCGGTGATCGCGGCGTTCCGCTTCGGCAAGGCGTTCCTGGTACGCCTTCAGCGCATCCTTGGTGGGCCAGGCCGTTCCGTAGATCCGCTGCAGCTGCTTGTTCTTTTCGCTCCCACGCCAGTACGCGGCGGCGGAGCGCGTCAATGCGTACGCGTTGGAGATGAGCTTGGTGTTCGGCAGGTGGGGTCCGCGGCAGAGGTCCTTCCAGACGGTCTCTCCCGACTTGCGGTCCACGTTGTCGTAAATGGTCAGTTCGCCGGCGCCGACCTCGACGGAAGCGCCGTCGTCGTCGGTGATGTCCCCGCTGCTGCCACCCTTGAGGTCGATCAGCTCAAGCTTGTAGGGCTCATCCACCATCACCTCGCGCGCCTCGGCTTCGCTTACCTCGCGGCGGGCAAACAACTGGTTGGCGTTCACGATCTTCAGCATCATTTTCTCGAGCTGCTTCAGGTCTTCCGGCGTGAAGGGCTCAACGACGTCGAAATCGAAATAGAAGCCGTCCGTGATGTACGGACCGATACCCAGCTTCGCGTCCGGGCGTAGCTGCTGCACCGCCTGTGCCATGACGTGGGCAGCGGAGTGACGCAGAACTTCGAGGCCCTGCGGCGAATCGATCGTGACCGGTTCCACCTCTGCGCCGTCCTCGAGCGCACGGCTGAGGTCCCACAGTTCGCCGTTCACCCGAACGACGACGACGTCCCGCTGCTCGCCGAAGAGGTCCGCGCCGGTGGTCCCGGTGGTCACCCGCTGCTCTTCGCCGTTGACGATGAGGGTGACTGATGGGGGCGCTGACACGTGGGGTCTCCTTGGTAGGGGCGAACTGGTTAACATCCAATAGGTCAAACAACCGTACCGGCGGGTGGCGCAGAGCCTGAAGCACAACACTCCCGCCGCGGTCCCTTGATGGTATCGGTTGCGTCCGTGGCCAACCAATGCGAATCAGCAGTCGCCTTCCCGCGCCCGCGGGAGGGTCCAACTGATGTTATTCGAGGGTCTAGGGTTCCCTGCGGACCTTCAGCTCGTATTCGATGAAGGCATCGATCATTGCCCGGTAGGTCTGTTCCACCACAGTTGGATCAACGTCCAGCTTCTCGGCATAAGCACGTACGTTCGCGATGACCTGCTCCACCCGTGCGGGGGCGCGCACCGAGGCGTCGTCGTGCTTGAGTGATCCCGCGCGGCGAACGAGGCGTTCCCGCCGGGAGATCAGCCCCACCATCTGCTCATCCACCTCGTTGATCGCGATCCGCACTGCGTTCAACTGTTCGGCATTGGCCGCATCGGGCTTCTTGGAGTCAGGCGTTTGAGGGCTCGGCATAGTCCGAGACTACGTGAGTGCACTGCCCTCGGCACTGCTGTTACGCAGCAGGCGCGCTGCCCGGACCAACCAGCTGTGGGAATGCCAGGGCTGCGAGGCGCGTTGTGCATGCCGACGCAAGACATCCAGACAGCAAACAAACCCAGAACAAGAGGAGCACCGTGGACTACACTCCCGCCGCCGGTACCATCACCATGTTTTCGACCTCCTGGTGCGGTTACTGCCGCCGCCTGAAGTCCCAGCTCGATGCGCAGGGCATCGGCTACCAGGAAATCAACATCGAGGAGGTCGAAGGCACCGCGGAGCTCGTGGCTTCCCTCAATGGCGGGAACCAGACCGTTCCGACCGTCATCTTTCCCGACGGCAGCACGGCCACCAACCCCTCGGTCTCGGAGGTCAAGGCCCGCGTCGCCGCCTGACTGGCCCAGGGCACTGAGTTGCCCAAGACAATAGTCGCCGACAATGCCTAAGCTGGGAGCGTCCGAGACAACCCAGCGATAGGACAGTATTCAATGGCACACAGCGTCAAGGGCGTAGTGGTAATGGAAAAAGACGGGCCAGCTTCGGTCGTCACCATCAACGTTCCGGACCCCGGCCCCGGTGAAGCCCTGGTGGACATACTGACCTGCGGGGTCTGCCACACGGACCTGCACTACAAGCAGGGCGGCATCAGTGATGACTATCCGTTCCTGTTGGGCCACGAAGCCACCGGCGTTGTCAGTGCCGTGGGTGAGGGCGTTACGAACGTCCAGCCCGGTGATCGAGTGATTCTCAATTGGCGCGCCGTATGCGGGCAGTGCCGTGCGTGCCTGCGCGGACGGCCCCAGTACTGCTTCAACACGCACAATGCCGCCCAGAAGATGACCCTGAAGGACGGCACCGAGCTCTCCCCCGCTCTGGGCATTGGAGCGTTTGCTGAGAAAACGCTTGTGGCGGCAGGGCAGTGCACCAAGGTGGATGTCTCAGCCGATCCGGCCGCCGTCGGACTTCTGGGGTGCGGCATCATGGCGGGAATCGGAGCCGCAATCAATACCGGTAATGTGCAGCGCGGAGATTCGGTGGCAGTGATTGGATGCGGCGGCGTCGGCATTGCCGCGATTGCCGGATCGAAACTTGCCGGCGCAACCCGGATTATCGCGGTGGACATCGACAACCGGAAACTTGAGCTGGCGCGCGGGCTTGGCGCCACGGATGTCATCAACTCCACCGAGACCGATCCGGTGGAGGAGATCCGCAGGCTTACGGACGGTAACGGAGCGGACGTGGTGATTGACGCCGTCGGGCGTCCGGAGACGTACCGGCAGGCATTCTACGCCCGCGATCTCGCCGGTACAGTTGTGCTGGTTGGCGTTCCCACACCCGAGATGAAGCTTGAACTGCCGCTGCTTGACGTGTTTGGACGAGGCGGCTCGCTTAAGTCTTCCTGGTACGGCGATTGCCTGCCGTCCAGGGATTTCCCGATGCTGGTGAGTCATTACCAGCAGGGCAACCTGGACCTCGATGCCTTCGTCACGGAACGGATTTCCATCGACGAGGTCGAGGACGCCTTCGCGAAGATGCACGACGGCGTGGTGCTGCGTTCGGTGGTGGAGCTCTGATGGGCGCGCGAATCGATCACCTGGTCACCTCGGGCAGCTTCTCGCTCGACGGCGGCACCTGGGAAGTGGACAACAACGTCTGGATCGTCGGGGATGACAGCGAGTGCATCGTCATTGACGCCCCGCACAATGCTGATGCCATCGTTGAGGAGATCAACGGCCGGCAGGTCCGCGCCATTTTGCTGACACACGGTCACGACGATCATATTCGTGCCGTCGGAGACCTCTTCGACGCGGTACGGGCCCCGATCTATCTGCACCCCGCGGACCGGATGCTCTGGGACACCGTGTACTCGGACTCCGCTCCGGCGCGCGAGATCGCCGACGGCGACACCTTCAACATCGCGGGCGTCACGCTCCAGGCGATCCACACCCCCGGGCACTCCCCCGGGTCGGTCTGCTTCTACCTGCCCGACGCCGGCACCCTCTTCAGCGGAGACACGCTGTTCCGCGGCGGCCCGGGCGCCACAGGCCGCTCCTACAGCGACTTCCCGACCATCATCGACTCAATCCGCGACAGGCTGCTGACCCTCCCTGCCGGCACGGTGGTGAGGACGGGTCACGGCGACTCCACGAGCATCGGCGAGGAAGCGCCGCACCTGCAGGAGTGGATCGCGCGCGGACACTGAGCTGAGCTGACGAGCTCACGGGCGGGAGGCTGGACTCCAGCCTCCCGCTGCTGCCTCCTGGTAGACGGCGACGACGGCGTCTGCCACTTTCTCAACGGTGGTTCCAGGAACGAGATCTTCGGCTGCTCCTGCTGTGGCGGGGTCCCAGTCCAGGCCGAGCGCCGAGTATGCGGCTTCCAACACCCGGCGGATCGGCGACGAACCCTCGACAACGATCACAGATGAAAAGAGCCACGCACCCGCAATGACGCGCTGGGCGGTCCCGACCAGCTTGACCTGTTGCGCGCCGTTTCCGTGGACGCTGAACTCGCCTGCGCAGTACTCGCCGGGAATCTCGCCGACAGCGGCGTCCACGCCAACCCGTCGCAGCGCATCGGCCAGCAACTCGCCGAACAGCTTGAAGCGCGTCCGGGAGCCGGCGACGGCGTCTGGATGCGGCTCAATGTGGTCGACGATCAGGCATCCCTGATGATAGGCGGCAGCGCGCCCACCGGCCTTGCGGATGAGCGGCGTAAAATCCTGTGCGCGAACTGCCGCTTCGGCGGCTGCGTACCCCGCTAAGCGGGCATCGCGCTGGCCGAAGGCAACGGTGGGCGAAGGCCGGTACAGCCGCAGGGTGGGCGGGAGCCGGCCGTCGGCGGCGGCCCGAAGCAGCGTAAGTCCGCGCTCCAGGTCCACGGCCGCTCCAGCCGAGGGTTCAGAGCACACCTGTAGAGGCTGCACGGGCCATGCCGGGGCGCTCGCGCCCGTCAATTCCTGTGTCATGGTTCCTGTGCAGTCTCCAACCGGTTCCGCTTTATATGGCCGGAACCAGCTTAACGGCCGCCGTCGATATTCCGGCTCCGCTGCTCGACTCCGGGCGTACCGTACGGATAGTCGGCAAGATCCGGCGCACTGGCTTTCGAGAGCCGAGCGACCTCTTCGGGGGTCAGTTCCAACGTTGCCGCGCCGAGATTATCTGCCAGCTGCCCGGGCGTTCGCGCGCCAAGGATCACTGATGTGACCGCCGGCTGCTGCGCCACCCACGCCAGCGCCACCTGGGACGCACTGACTCCGCGTGCCTCGGCAGTCCGGACTACGACGTCGATAATCGCCCACGTTTTCTCCTGCTGGTTGCGCTTCTCCCACCCTTCCATGCCGCGTTCGGGGTTTTCGCCCAGCCGCGTGGCGCCTTCGGGCACCGTATCCCGGCGGTATTTGCCGGTGAGCCAACCGCCGCCCAGCGGAGACCACGGCAGGAGCCCGATGCCGGCGTCGAGCGCTGCCGGCACTATTTCGGTCTCGATGCCGCGCACCAACAGGCTGTACTGGGGTTGGAGCGTAACCGCCTGATCCCAGCCGCGCGCCTTCGCGAGGTGCACGGCCTTTGTGAGCTGCCAGCCGGTGTAGTTGGAGAAGCCGTAATAGCTGATCTTGCCGGCGCTCACGGCGTCGTCGAGGAATCCCAGTGTTTCCTCGAGCGGGGTCAGCGGATCCCAGGAATGCATCTGGTAGAGGTCGATGTGGTCCACATTCAGCCGTGCCAACGACGCATCGAGTGCCAGGCGCAAGTGCCTGCGCGAGAGTCCCAGGTCATTGGCTCCCTTGCCCATCGGGAAGCGGCCCTTGGTGGCGAGCACCATGTCCGGCGCAGCCGAGCTTTTGGCAAGCCACCGTCCGATGATTTCCTCGGAGGCGCCCGCCGTGTAGACGTCGGCCGTGTCGATGAAGTTTCCGCCGGCGTCGGCGTAGTCGTCGAGGATGGTGTGGGAGGTAGCTTCGTCGGCTTCCGCACCGAAGGTCATGGTGCCCAGGGCGTACGCAGACACTGCTGTCCCGCTGTTGCCGAGATTTCGATACTGCATATATGGACTCCTCGTCGTTACTGATCAGACGGTTACGGTCACTCCACGCCAGAACGCGACGTGATCCGTGATGTTCGCTGCCGCGTCCTTGGGTTGCGGGTAGGTCCAGGCGGCATCCTCGTTGAGCTCGCCGTCGACTTCGAGGCTGTAGTAGCTTGCCTCGCCTTTCCAGGGGCAGGTGGTGTGCGTGTCGCTGGGCCGGAGAAACTCTGTCTTCACGCTGTCTTTGGGGAAGTAGTGGTTTCCTTCCACCATTTCCGTGTGCTCGGACTCAGCGATGACCTGGTTGTTCCAGATTGCCTTGGCCATGATGTCCTTCTTCCTCTTGCACCGGCCAGCGCCGGACGCGCTGGAATGGCCGGTACCGGGAAGTAACGACGGCGCCGCCCGGCACATTCCCTGACGATCGGTCAGGAAAGCTTGCGAAGCGTCAGGATCTGCTCGGTCCGGCCAAAGGGCCCTTCCAGGTCATGCAGTACGGATGAGGTCAGGCCGATCCCGTTACCGCCGAATGTGACGCGCGTGTCCAGGCCCAACCACTCGCCCCGAGGCTGCCGGTGAAGGTGAACCTGGAGGTCCACGTTAGGGAACGCCCAGCTTCCAGGGCCCGGCGGCACACGTGTGGCGATCCCGTTCGCCGTATCCATGAGTCCAATGAGGCGGACCAGATCCGACGACGCCTCGCCCTCTATCAAGGGATGCGGCGTACGCAGCCAGACCCTGCCGCGGCCGGGCCGGTGGCCGGGCAGCCTGCGTGCCTCGATGGACTGGATGTAGCCGCCGGGCCACTCTGCGACGGCGTCATGCTCTACGCCTTCGTCGGGTCCAGGCAACGGCTCTTCCTCCGTAGCGGCGACCGACGCCGTATCGCTTGCCGCCAACCGCCAGGCACGGGCGCGGATCGCTGTTCTGCCACCGTGGTTCATTTCGGCTTCCAGCAGTTCGATGGTGCGCCCAGGCCTGACCATCCGCACCGAGACCTCCACGGTGTCCAGCGGGATCAGACCGAGAATCTCGTAGGAGATCCGGGCCATGAGCAGATTCTCACGGGGCTCGAAGTGCTCAAGGCAGTGCGCCAGCAGGCCGGACCCCGGAGCCATGTGCTGCTCGTGGTCATTCCAGGCTCCCTGTGCGTGGATGGTTGCTTCGTATCGCCCGTTTCCGAGGTTTCGATAATAGGAATCCGCCATAGTCCTGATGCACTCGCTCCTGCTGGAAATGAACGGCCGCTTATGAGGGCCCTGCTGCGACAATACTCAACCACAGCGGCGCAACCGGCCCGAAATCCAGAGGGGCGCGCAGTGCTCCCTACCCGGAGCGGGTCCGAGTTCACATTGTCTATCGGTTCGGGTATGGGCGAGCGTATCGATGATTATCAATGTCAGTGCATAATGGTGACATGACCACCACATCCGAGCCCCGCTTGAACGGGTCCTCCGCCCTGACGGCGGACACGACGCCGTGCTGTACTCCGACCGGAGCTCCGGCGATGAGCGCGGCACGCGCGGCGGAACTTTCGAAGCAACTCAAGGCCATCGCGGATCCCAACCGGCTGCGGCTGCTCTCACTGGTCTCCTCCAGCGAGAATAACGAGGCGTGCGTCTGCGACCTGACCGAACCCCTTGGCCTTGGTCAGCCCACTGTTTCGCACCACCTGAAGATCCTGGTCGACGCCGGGATCCTTCACCGCGACAAGCGCGGCGTGTGGGCCTACTACTCCCTGGTCCCAGGCGCCCTGGATTCGCTCGCCGGAGCTCTGGTAAAGCCGGTCTAGCGATCAGGTGCCACAGAACGTGCGATAGGTCCCGAAGTCCAGCGGCGCAGGTTCGGCGTAGCGCTCAAAACCCTCCCGCTCGTCGAAGGGCGCTGTCACGGCCTTGAGCAACCCGCCAACGGGACCGAGGTCGCCTCGTCCAGCGGCGGCCAGGGCTTCCTCCACGAGATGGTTCCGCGGAATGTAGGCGGGATTCACGCGATCCATGGCATCGGCGTCGGGCGACAGCGCAAGCCAACGGTTGGCCCAGGCATCGAAGGCGGCCGGATCCGGGAAGAACGCCCGGGCCGGCGCAGCGTCGCCCCGCGCCGCTGCGTTGAGTGCACGGAAGAAGGACGTGAAGTCAGCCCGACTCTCGTCAAGCAGGGCAAGGAGTTCACCGGGCAGGTCCGCGGATACGGCTGCGTCGCTATGGCCCGTCAAGCCAAGCTTGGCACGCATGCCCGCCGTCCAGGCCGCACTGTACAACCCGGGGAATCTGGTCAGCGATTCTTCGGCGAGCCTGATCGCCTGATCCTGGTCTTCGTCGAGCAGGGGCAGGAGCGCTTCAGCGAACCGTGCGAGATTCCAGTGGGCTGCGACCGGTTGATTGGCGTAGGCGTAGCGTCCAGCGTCGTCGATGGAACTGTAGACGGCGGATGGATCGAACCCCTCCATGAATGCGCACGGCCCGTAATCGATGGTCTCGCCGGAGATCGTCATATTGTCGGTGTTCATTACCCCGTGTACGAAGCCCACCAGCATCCACTGTGCCACCAGGGAGGCCTGGGCTGCGATGACGGAATCGAGCAGCGCGAGGTATGGGTTCGCCGCCTGTGCTGCATCCGGGTAGTGACGGTTGATGGCATAGTCGGCAGCACGCCGGAGCAGGTCAGATTGGCCGGTGGCGTTTGCATACTGGAAGGTACCCACCCGCAGGTGGCTGTCGGCCACCCGGACCAGGACCGCTCCGGGAAGCAGTGTCTCGCGGCGCACTGAATTGCCGGTACCGACGACGGCGAGGGAGCGCGTGGTCGGAATCCCAAGGGCGTGCATCGCTTCGCTGACGATGTACTCGCGCAGCATCGGGCCGAGCGCGGCCAGCCCGTCTCCACCCCGCGCGAAGGGTGTACGGCCTGAGCCCTTGAGGTGAATGTCCCGGAGGCGGCCATCAGCGTGGGTCACCTCGCCCAACAGCAGCGCCCGCCCGTCGCCGAGGCGCGGACTGTAGCCGCCGAACTGGTGTCCTGCGTAGGCTTGCGCGACCGGTGTGGAGCCCTCCGGAACCACTTCGCCGACCAGCAGGCGCACACCGTCCGCGCTGCGCAGGAAATCCGCGTCCAAGCCAAGCTCGGCTGAGAGCTGTTCGTTGAGGAGAAGCAGCTGTGGGTCGCTGCACTCCGCGGCCCGCCAGGAAGCTCCCAACTCGGGGAGTTCGCGGGCGAAGCTGTTGCCGAAGACCAAGGTAGGTGCTGTTGATGCGCTCACGCCTTGAATAACAGCCGCGGCCACACCCTTTGTTCCCTGACACTTCGCCGTTCCCCTACTGCGCCGTGGAGGGAAGGGGCTGTCTCCCCTCCACGGCAGTGGTGATCCTAAAGGTCGGCGAGCATCTCATCCATCTGCTGGATCTCCGCCTGTTGCGTTTCCACGATCGCCTCCGCGAGGGCGATCGCTTCAGGGTTCTTACCATTTTCGATCTCATTCTGCGCCATGTCGACGGCGCCGTTATGGTGTGCAATCATCGATTCGAGGAAGATCCGGACTGCTTCGTTGCCTGTCGCAGCCTCAAGCTCGGCCAGCTGGTCTTCGCTCAACATCCCGGCCATTCCGTCCGCTCCATCTGCTCCATCTGCTCCATCCGCGGAATCCATGTCGTGGCCCTCCATGCTGTGGTCATCGGCGGCATCCATGTCTTCAGGTTGGGCTGGTTCGCCCCAGGCCTGCAGCCATTCCGTCATGGTCTCGATCTCCGGCGCCTGTGCGTCCTTGATCCGGGTGGCGAGGACAGTTACCTCAGCGCTGATGTCTTGCTTGGCCAGCATGAGCTCGCTCATCTCCACTGCCTGCTGGTGGTGCGGGATCATCATCTGCGCGAACATGACATCCGCGTCGTTGTGCTCGGTTGCGGTTTCGGAGTCGGTTACGGGCGTCTCCTGGCTGAACGATGAACCATCGCCTTCGGGCGCGGAGGTGCCGGTGTCGCTACCGCAGCCGCTAAGCGTGATGGCGGCCGCGAGAGTCAGGGCTGAGAGGGAAAGGTATTGCTTCATGGTGATCTGATCCTTCTGTTCTACGTCGGGTGTCTGTCGTGATGCGCGCCGGCCGGGGCCGTGGGCGCGCTCAGGCCGACGTCAGGTGCGGCTGATACAGAGTCGAATCAGGGACGGAGCCGGGATTGCGAGCGGCAGTATGCGGACGCGCCGGTCGACTCGCAGCAGGACAGCGCCGGGAAGCGGTCTGGACGCCGGGAGCAGGAAGGACAGCAGGGTTACGACGAGGAGCGCCAGCACGCACATTCCCACCGCCATGCCGTCCACGCAGGGGCCTGTGCAGCTGTGCGCTATACCGCTGTCAGGTGGGTCTGCGACGGCGGCGGTGGTGGTGTCGATGCTTGCGAAGCCGGCGTCCTCGTGGTGTAGATGGCCGTCGTCGTGCGAGCCGCTACTGGAGGTGGGGAGCCCGGTCATGACCGACGTCGAAGCAGCGCTAGACCCATGGGCCGCCGTCGGACCGTGTCCGCCCATCCAGACGTGCATTGCAAGGATCCCGACGATCACGGCGGTGAGGCCAACGAAAGTCAGGGCAAAGCGCGGGAGCTCTGGAAGCCGCGTCGTCTTATAACTGCCGCTCAACATGGCCGGCCTCCCTTCCCTGGCTTCAAGGTTCGAACGGACGGTGACCTCCACCAATCCGGAAGGAGGTCGCCGCCGTCGTATGGTTACTGCGCTGTCGAAGTGGTGATGCGATTCGGGTCGAGGTTCATCCTTCGGAGCAGTTGCGCGTTCAGCGCCACTACGATCGTCGACACGCTCATGAGAACTGCGCCCGCCGCAGGTGATAGAACGATACCTGCGAAAGCAAGCACCCCGGCCGCCAGTGGGACGGCCAGGACGTTGTAGCCCGTCGCCCAGATGAGGTTCTGGATCATCTTCCGGTAGCTGGCCCTGGACAGGTCGATCAGCGCAAGGACTGACCGCGGGTCATTTCCTGCCAGCACGACGCCGGCCGATTCCATAGCGACGTCGGTGCCCGCACCGATGGCGATTCCCACCTCCGAGCGGGCCAGCGCCGGGGCGTCGTTCACGCCGTCGCCCACCATTGCTACCTTGAGTCCGCGGGACTGCAGTTCAGCGACCTTCGAGTCCTTGTCCTGCGGCAGGACGTCAGCGAAGACTTCGTCAATACCGAGCTCCGCACCGACGGCTTCGGCGACCTGGCGCGCGTCTCCGGTGATCATCGCAACCTTCACGCCCCGGCCCTGCAGCGCTTTGACCGCTGCCCGGGACTCCTCACGGACACGATCCTCAAGGCGGAGCGCCCCGACGACGGTCCCATCGCGCACGACATGCAGAACGGATGCTCCCCTGCCCACCCATTCGGTGACCGTGGCGCTCATCTCCGTGGGCGTCTGTTGGTCAAGGTGCTTGAGCATGTTGGGGCCACCGACAATCACCGCAGAACCGTTCACGATTGCCTGTATGCCGCGTCCGGTCATTGAGGAGAACCCGCTCCCCCGGTATCCGAGCGCTCCCGCATCCCGGTTCTCGGCCGCAGCCTTGACGATCGCCCTGGCAACAGGGTGTTCGCTGTCCGCTTCTGCTGCTGCCGCGAGGGCCAAAAGCTCCGCCTCGCTGACGCCTCCCGCTGAGGTGACGGCGGTGACGGCCGGGCGTCCTTCGGTGAGGGTGCCGGTCTTGTCGAACAGCACGACGTCGATGGTGCGCATCCGCTCCAAAGCCATCCGGTTCTTGATCAGCACACCGGCTTTCGCCGCCCGCTCCGTGGAAATGGCAATGACCAATGGAATTGCAAGGCCCAGTGCGTGGGGGCACGCTATGACCAGGACCGTGACGGTACGGATGACGGCGTCATCCGGGCTGCCGAGCAGAAGCCATGCTCCGAAGGTGAGAATGCCCGCGATGAGCGCGAAGTAGAAGAGCAGTGCTGCGGCTCGATCAGCAAGGGCCTGCGCCCTGGATGATGATGCCTGCGCTTCCGCAACCAATCGCTGGATGCCTGCCAGCGTGGTATCCGATCCGACTGCCGTGACCTTCACCCGTACCGCGTTATCGGTTGCTACCGTTCCAGCAACCACCGCCTCGCCGGTTCCGCGGGAGACCGTGCGGGATTCGCCGGTGATCATGGATTCATCGAATTCGGCCGCACCGTCGATGATGGTGCCGTCTGCCGGCACCCGGGCGCCGGAGCGGATGAGCACAATATCACCGGTAGCGAGGGTGCTCACGGGGACGGATTCGGTTCCGTCCCCGGTAACTTTCTCCGCTTCATCCGGCAGCAGAGCGGCCAGGGCGTCCAGGGCGCCGGCGGCCGAGCCGAGGGCGCGCATCTCCATCCAGTGACCCAGCAGCATGATCACCACCAGCAGCGCGAGTTCCCACCAAAAGTCGAGGTTGAAGCTGCCGATCCCAAGGGTGGTGATCCAGGAGGCGATGAAGGCCACGCTGATTGCCATCGCGATCAGGAGCATCATTCCTGGCTGACGGGATTTCAGTTCCGCGATGCCGCCTTTGAGGAAGGGTGCACCGCCGTAGATGAAGATGACAGTGCCGAGGATCGGTGAGATCCACAGTGAGCCGGGGAACTCGGGCAGGGTGTAGCCGACAATCATGGCGAACATGTGGCTGAACAGGACGACAGGGATGGCCAGTATCAGGCTGATCCAGAACTTGTTCCTGAACATTGCCGTTGAGTGCCCTGCGTGTTCACCGTGGCTATGCACTTCATGATCGGCGTGCGCGTCATGCCCACCCTGCTTGTCTGCGCCGGGAGCTGTCCGGCTTGTCGTGCTGGTATTGCCATGGACGTGGTGATCCGCTTCGACGGATGCCGGTTGGTCATTCGAGGGATGTTTCATGGTCAATCTCCTCCGGAGGTCGACTTGATTGCCGTATGAGGTGACCTTCAAGGAGTAAGCGGCCCATTGGAAGGGCTCGGACTTCCCGCTCCGGTGTTTGAAACATATACCCCCTAGGGGTATATGTCAAGCATGTCGTACCAAGATGGTGATCACCTCAACTCATGCGTCAACGCCATCCGCCATCTATCGCTTTCCTCCCCCAGCCGAGCGTATTTTTGATTTATGTCGGCGATGGGCCTTCCGCCTGGCGCCGTTGGAACTGCGGGACCGAAAGGAGCCAGGTATGTCCATTTTCCGGCGCAAGAACAGCACGTTCGAGCGCAAGCAAGCCGCTGCTGCATCTGCCCAACAAAAAGACTTCCGGGAGGGGTACGTCCACATCCAGGGAAGCGAGAAGAAGGCCGACGAATTGGCGATGAGGGCTTACGGGGACAAGGACGGCGACGGCAAGCCGGACGTACCCTTCATGCCCTTCCCCGGATAGCCCCTTAGCAACCCTTGCGGACAAGCTGGGGTGGCTTGTGAAAAAGTGAAATATCAGACGCTAAGGTTTTGCCGGGCGCCGTAGCGGCCTGTATTTGCCGGGTTTGATCTGGTTGGCGCGGGGCCAGGTGTAGTCGCCGGTCAGGTTGATGTGTTCCCATCCCAGGGGTGAGAGGAACCGCAGTAGCTCAGGGTCTGTGGCGTTCTCGTCCTTGTTGAGGGTGGTGATGGTGCGGTCGAGGTAGACCGTGTTCCATAGCACGATGGCGGCCGTGAGGAGGTTCAGCCCGCTGGCGCGGTAGCGCTGCTGCTCGAAGGACCGGTCGCGGATTTCGCCGAGCCGGTTGAAGAAGACGGCCCGGGCTAGGGTGTTCCGGGCTTCGCCCTTGTTCAGGCCGGCGGTGACTTTGCGGCGCAGGCCGGGGTTTTGGAGCCAGTCCAGCAGAAAGAGGGTCCGTTCCAGTCTGCCCAGTTCTCGCAGAGCGGTGGCGAGCCCGTTTTGGCGCGGGTAGGCGCCGAGTTTTCGCATCATCAGGGACGCGGTCACGGTGCCGGTCTTGATGGACGCGGCGAGGCGGAGGATTTCATCCCAGTGCGCGGCTATCGTTTTGGTGTTGAGGCTCCCGCCGATCAGCGGCGCCAACGTGGCATGGCCCGGACCGTTGGTGGGTGTGTAGAGGCGGGTATCGCCGATGTTGCGGATCCGGGGTGCGAACCGGTATCCGAGCAGGTGCATGAGAGCGAAGAGATGATCGGTGAATCCGGCCGTATCCGTGTAATGCTCCTGAATCGCGAGGTCAGACTCGTGGTACAGCAGCCCGTCCAGGACATAGGTCGCGTCGCGGTCCCCGACGTTGATGAGCTTGCTGTGGAAGGGCGAGTACTGGTCCGAGACATGCGTGTAGATCAGCCGTCCGGGCTCGGCACCGTATTTGGGGTTCACGTGCCCGGTGGATTCGGCTTTGCTGCCGGCACGGAACCGCTGCCCGTCCGAGGACGAGGTGGTGCCATCACCCCAGTGCGTGGCGAAGGGGTGGACGTGCTGGGTGTTCACCAGCTCCGCCAGGGCGGCACTATATGTTTCGTCACGAATGTACGAGGCTTGGTGGCGGTCCAGCTGGGCATAGCTGACGCCGGTGCAGGACTCGGACATTTTCGTCAGGCCCAGGTTGATTCCGTCGGCCAGGATAGCGGTGAGGAGAAGTTGTTTGTCCTTGGACGGCTGGCCGGATTTGAGGTTGGTGAAGTGGCGGGTGAATCCGGTCCAGGTATCGACTTCCATCAGCAGGTCGGTGATCCGGATGCGTGGGAACATGGCGCTTGCCTGGTCGATCAGGGGCTGGGCGTGTTGGGGAACGATCGTCTCCAGCGGGGTGATTTTCACGCCCTTGCCGGTGATCAGCACCCCGGGGAGTTCATCGCGGGACGCCAGGTCGTTGACTTCCTTCAGTCGTTCCTGAAGGAGGGCCAGCCGGTCGTCGAGGTATCGGGTATTTCCGTCGGTCGTGACCAGGGGCAGTTTCCCGGTGGTTTTCATGCCGGTGTAGTCAACGCTGGCGAGAAGGTAGTCATCGAAGTCGCGGAACTGGCGGGATCCGGTGACCCACATGTCTCCGGAGCGCAGCGCGTTCTTTAGTTCCGTGAGGGCGCAGAACTCGTAGAAGCCCCGGTCCAGGCCGGTGTCGGTGAAGACCAGTGGTTTCCATCGGGGCCGGATGAACGAGGTGGGTGCATCGTCCGGGAGCCTCCTGGCGCCGGTGCTGTTCAGGGATCGGATGACATTGATCGCGGCCAGCAGGTCCTGTGCTGCGGGCGCTGCGTGGAGGTCAAGGACGGCAAGAAACGCCGGCGTGTAGCGGCGCAGGGTGGTGAAGTGGGTGCTGACGAGAGCCAAGTGGTCTTCAAGGCCTGGCCGGGTCAGTTCCTTGGCGTGGGCGATGCTTGTCGCCAGGGATTCCCAGCCGATGGCCGTTTCGATCGCGGCGAAGGGATCTTCGCCGTTTTCCTTGGCCTCAAAGAGGGCATCACCGAGCCTGGAGTGCATGCGCATCATGGCGGCGACGGTGGAACGGGACGCCAGGGTGGCCTGGTTTTGCTTGTTCTGCGCGGTCCGGATGAGCCGGCCAATGATCCGGTCGTGCAGATCGATGATTTCGTCGGTGACGGTTGCCATGCTTTCGGTGGCCATGGCGAAGAGGGTCGCGTACCGGCGTGCGGGTTCAAATTTGGCCAGATCGGCCGCGGTCATGGAGGCACCTTCACGGGCAAGCTTCAACAGCCTGTTCCGGTGCACCAGCCGGCCCGCCGCCCAGGGCAGTTCCAGCGCACGCCAGGTAGTGAGCCGGTCGATGTGCTCATTCATCGCCCGCGCGTTCGGTCGCAGCGGCGCCTGCCGCAGCCAGCCGATTTCCGTCACGGAACGATCGGGGCGGCGGCGCAGCAGCCCGTCGAGCCGTTGCCGGTGGCCCACGGACAGTTGCTCACCCAAGGTGGCATAGATTCGCCGATTCGCCCTGGTCAGCGCCTGTGCACAGGCCCTTTCAATAATCCCGATCCCGGGCAACGCGATCTTCTGTGCCTGTAGGAAGTCCATGGCGCTTTCGACCAGGAGCAGGCCCTTGTCCGTGTGCGCGGCCACATCACTGACGTGCTCCACGAGCCGGCGGAAGTCCGCGATGCCGAACGCAGATATGCCCAGATACGCGCGGATCTCACGTCCGTGCTCCTGCCGCGTTTCCTCACGTGTTCCGTACTCGTCCCACGCATCAATGGAAACGGCCAGACGGGAGGCCATCCATGAAACCAGCTCAGGAGCCACCTCAGTGTCCTCGGCCAGCGCGATTCCCGGGTGGCGCAGCAGGCACAGTTGGATGGCAAAGCCCAACCTGTTCGCGTCCCCACGGCGTTGCCTAATCAGCGACATATCCCCATCGCTGGGGGTGTAGTGGGCTTCAAGGTCCTCCGGCCCGGTGGGCATTGCCAGGATCTGGCCGCGCTCGGCCACCGTGAGCAAGGAACGCAAGGCCACCTCAGATCTCCTGTGCCGCTACGTTGCCGCCCCACGGGGCCACCATCTCTACCTGCAGCGGACGGGCACCGCTCATGGTTTCGCCAGATGCCGGTAGATGGTGGGCCGGGTGACACCGAATTCCTGGGCAATGTGCTCTACCGTGTGGGTCCGCTTCCCATCTGGGCCCTTCTCTTCATACATTTCGCGGGCCAGCTTGACCTGGCGCGGACCGAGTTTTGGCTTCTGCCCGCCGGTCCGGCCCCGCGCACGGGCCGCGGCCAGCCCGTCACGGGTCCGTTCGGACATGAGGGCGTGTTCGAACTCGGCGATCGAGCCGAGGATCTGGAAGAACATCCGACCGATGGCTGTGGAGGTATCGATGCCCTGATCCAGAACGACCAAGTCCACACCGCGTTCCTGCAGCGTCTTGGACAGGTCGATGAGGTTCTCCAGCGACCGGCCGAGCCGGTCTAGCTTGGTGACGACAAGCTGATCACCCGCCCTGTTGGCCGAGAGCAGTGCCTTGTCCAGTTCAGGCCTGCGTGCCAGTTTCCCTGAGGCCATGTCGAGGAAGATCTGCTCGCAGCCGGCCGCAGTCAGGGCGTCGTGCTGGGCTTCGGGGTGCTGATCGCGGGTGGAGACCCGTCCGTATCCGACTCGCATCACCAAAACGTATCATCAAACCGGGTACTCGTTACATAGAAGAGTACACGGGAAACATTACAGAATGAGTCCCAAGCTTCCGCCACTCTGCATAGACCCCTGGGAGAGTCTCGCGAACGAACGTTTTTCAGACGCCGACGGGATGTCACTTTCCGAAGTCGACTGGCACAGATTTCCGTAGTCCACTGCACTCGTTGCCTCAGGCATCGGGGGCAAGCGATCGGTACAGGGTTGATCAGTCGACATTGAGGCATCGGGTGTCCTCCTTCTTAAGCCTTAGGCGCCCCGATGGCAATCAGTTCGTTGACAGAACCAGCTGCTCGATGGTGAGTTTGCAGGCTCTGCCACAGCCAGGGCAGCGGCGCCGATGATCATGCCGATGCTGGTTCCTTGGTTCTCGCTGGCCGGTGCCGCTTCAACGGTTTGGGGCCGCCAGTTGCTGCCCCGGAATCTTCTGTGGCTTCTTTGGAATGCGTAATGCTCTGAGCATTAGCCACGCTAGTTGAGTTTCAGGATGACGAGGGATTTCTTACCAGGATTTGTGTCGGGCCCGCTGTTCAGCTGCGTTCTGTCGTTCGGACCCGGCCGCTAGAGTGGCCTGATGGTTGAGCTTGCTGACCTGGTTCCCACTCTGCTTGGTGTGGGGCTGTTAATGGCGTTGACGGTAGCGACTCTATCGGTTTTTGGTGCACCACACGGGGTCGCGCCGATGCTGGCTATCCTCCGCGGGGCGACGCAGCTTGCCGCGATTAGCTTGATTTTGAGCGGAGTGATCACTAGCCCGGCTTGGGTCACTCTTGCCCTGTTGGTCATGTTTGCTGTCGCGGCAATGACTGCAGCACATCGTATCGGCTGGAGCTGGAGCCGTCTCGCGCTGGTCGGCGGCTCCATGGCTGCGGGTATTACAGTAACCCTCGTCATTATTTTCATCACCGGTTCGATCGCCCTTACTCCCCGTTATGCGCTGGCTATCGGCGGCATAGTGATCGGCAACTCGATGATGATCGCGGTCTTGGCCGGTCGACGGTTCAGTGAGTTGCTGAATGAGCGATGGGAACAGGTCGAGGGCTGGCTCGCCCTTGGTGCTTCGCCGCGGCGAGCAACTCTGGATCTCGCGCGCGTCGCTGTTTATTCCGCTCTGATCCCCTCGACTGATCAGACCAAGACCACCGGTTTGGTCGCATTGCCGGGAGCCTTCGTCGGCGCCATCTTCGGAGGCATTTCTCCGTTAGAGGCGGGGCGTTTCCAGGTCGTTGTGCTTGCAGCGATCTTGGCTGCCGGTTCAATCACCGCAGTCATGGTCATCGGCATGCTTGCACCTGTGCGTGTGCGGCCAGCCCCGCCCAGGTGACGCCGGATCCCAGCCGGATTTCGTCGAGAAAACCAGGGGGAACAGAAGCGGAAAGCCTCCGGTGCCAGCAGGCGGCTCATTGACGCCTCGCACAACTTGGATTTGGGCTTCCGGTGGGCTGCCGCGACCGTCGGCTGCCGTCATCTTGAAATCTTAGCGGTCGGGCTCTTTCGGGCCCGCGCCGAGGACTCGGATGATCCAGTAAAGACCGGCGACAGCGATCAGCACGAACGCTACGTCATCCAGTGGATCGGCGATGGGTTCAAGGGCACGGTCGAGGATGTTGACGTCGGTGACGAACGCACCCCAGGAGAACGCGCCCACCAGTAAGAGCACGAAAGCAATCCAGTCCAATGCGTTGCGCGGTTTCATGGGTACTCCTTTCTGTTCCGGTCAGTCGGCCGGCTTGACGTTGTGGGCTTTGACCGCTTCGCTGAGCGCTTGCGCGAGCTGGACGGCGTCATCGTTGGCCCAGAAGTGCAGGTAGAACAACCGTGGTTCGTCTTCCAGGGCGTGGTTGTGCAGCTCAACGATTTCGATCCCTCCGGCGCGCAATGCCTGGATGACCGGCTGGACTTCTTCCTGGGTCATCGCGAAGTCACCGTTGATCGCTGCCTTGCCTCCGCCGGTGGGCTGGAAGTTGATGGCGGTGGTGACGCCCATCGCCGGTTCCAGCACCCGGTCGTCCATCGTCACTTCATCGGCGCGGGCGAAGGAGAACTTGTAAATGCCGCCATCGTTGCGCCCCTCGGTGCCCAAGGCTGCATCGATTCCGGCCGTGTCGAGGTCCATTCCAGGTGCCGCCGCCGCCGGTTTCGCGGGCGGCGTGCCGGTCTCATCCAAAGCAGCACGCACGCCGGTGGCCAACTGTGCAGCGTCCTCGTTGGTGCCGTGGAAGTGTACCCACCACACTGCTGGGCTGTGCTCCAGCAGGTGCTTATGCACCGCTGTTTGACCCAGCCCGTTGCGTTGCAGTGCATCGGTCACCTTCGGCAATTCGTCCTCGGTGACCACCAGGTCGCCCATCACCATCGTGGTCCCATCAGGGTAGCGGCTGAACGCCGCGTACGACCCAAGCGCCAGCCCGGGCTCGATCGCCACACCCTCGGATATCACGTTGAGGTCGCGCCGGGGAAAAGTGACGCGGTAGACCGTCTCACCGGATAGCTTTCCTTCAGACTCGAGTGTGTCGGCGACGGCTTCCCAATCCGTCTCGGTCGTCATTTCCGGGGGCGCTGCGGCGGCGTCGGGCTGATTTGCTTGTTCGGAGTGAACGCCGCTGCTGGCAGTCGCCGCTGGCCCTGCGTCTTGGCTTACTGTGCAGCCCGTCAACAGCACCATGCTGCTCGCCAGAGAAACAGCTACCCACTTCATTTCCCGCGTCTCGATAGTAACCATGGTTACACTCTAAACATCCGCAATCCGCCTTTGTCAAAAGACAAAGATCGACCTCCGGCCTCTGATCCATGACGGGACAGGACGCCTTGTTTTGCAGTGGTGCTGTAACCGTGGTTACATGGTTTTATGGTTGATGGTGTGCCTGCCCCGGGCGAGTGGGTGTTTCTGACTTATCGGTTGCCGCGTGAGCCCTCGGCTCCGCGGCTGGCGTTGTGGCGCAAGTTCAAGCGGTTGGGTGTGGCGCAGCTGGCTGACGGGTTGGTGGCGCTTCCTGCCGATGTACGCACCCAGGAGCATTTGGAGTGGGCGGCTGAAGAAATCGAGGAAGCTGGCGGAACAGCGGGGGTGTGGGTCGCACGTCCCTTGACGCGAACGTTGGAGCGTTCAGTTATTGAGCCGATGAATGCGGCCCGGGCGGGTGAGTATGCCGACATTGCCAGGCAGGTTCAGTTAGCGCGTGATGCCCCTGAAGCTGAACGGACGCGCGGCCTGCGGAGACTGCGGGCGCAGATGCGCCGGGTCGAACGCCGCGATTTTTTCCGCCCACCCCAGCGTGAGCAGGCCCGCCAGGCACTCAAAGACCTTGCCGGCCAAAAAACAACGGTTCGACCGGAGGTTTCATTATGAAATGGGCGACCCGCGCTGGAGTGCATATTGACCGGTCGGCGTGTGCGTGGCTGATCCTGCGCCATGTCGACCCGCAGGCGCAGTTCGTCTTTGTCTCCGGGCCTGATGAGGTCCCCGACAATGCCACGGCCTTCGATATGCGCGGAGTAGATCTTGGGCATCACGGAAGTGATTGCACATTCGAGACGATCCTGCGTCGCTATGACCTGGCCGATCCGGTGCTGTGGCGGATTGCCGCGATCGTGCACGAGGCAGACCTGGAAGATGATCACTACGACGCACCGGAGGCAGCCGGTTTCGACCTGATCCTGCGCGCGCTGGCGCTGGCACACACTGATGAGGAAGTCCTGTCCATGACAACCCCGATCTTCGACGCCGTCTACGCTTACATCCGCCGCAGCGTCATCGCTGGAGGAACCCCCGCATGAGCGCCACACCCCGTATCCACGACATGGTGCCCCTGAGGGAAGCCACCAAAGCGTGGTTCAAAATATCCCTGCAAACCTTCGGCGGCCCAGCCGGGCAGATCGCGGTCATGCAGCGCAGCCTGGTTGACGAGCACCGCTGGATCGGTGAACGCCGGTTCCTGCACGCCCTGTCCTACTGCATGCTGCTGCCAGGACCGGAGGCCCAACAGTTGGCGGTCTACGTCGGATGGCTGCTCAACGGTGCGCGGGGCGGGCTGATCGCCGGCGTGCTCTTCGTGCTCCCCGGTGCAGTGGCTCTACTGGCGCTGTCCGCGGTCTACGTCACGTTCGGGGAGACCACGCTGATCTCGGCACTGTTTGTCGGGCTGGCTGCAGCGGTATTGGCCATTGTCGCCCAAGCCGTCATCAAGGTCGCCAAACGGGCCCTGCACCACCCCGCCCTCGTGGCCATGGCCGTGGCCGCCTTCGCAGCCCTGACCATCTTCGGTGTGCCGTTCCCGGTAGTCGTCGCGGCAGCCGCGCTCACCGGATGGGCGCTGGGGCGAGCTCGTCCCGGCCTGATGGCCGCGCCCGCGAGGAAGATCGCCACGGACGGGACCGAACCGTTGATTTCCGACGACGCCTTGCACCACGCCCAACCCTCCTGGCGGAGGGGAACCCTGGTCCTGGGTCTCGGAGTCCTTTTGTGGCTGGCGCCGGTCGGGGTAGCTTTCGCCCTGACTGGTTCCCAAAGCGTTTACACCCAGCAGGGACTGTTCTTTTCCGGCTCCGCCCTGGTCACTTTCGGCGGAGCCTACGCGGTGCTGGCCTATGTGGCGCAGCAGGCCGTAACCACCTACGGATGGTTGGCGCCAGGTGAGATGGTCCGTGGTCTCGCTCTTGCCGAGACCACCCCCGGACCGCTGATCATGGTGGTGCAGTTCGTAGCCTTCCTCGGGGCCTTCCGCGATCCCGGCTCTCTTGACCCGTGGACGGCAGCCATACTTGCCTCACTGCTGGCCACCTGGGTGACATTCGTCCCGAGTTTCCTGTTCATCTTCCTCGGCGCCCCCTACGTCGAACGCCTGCGCGGGAACCGCTCCCTCTCGGCTGCTCTGACCGGGATCACCGCAGCTGTCGTCGGGGTGATCGCGAACCTGGGCGTGTACTTCGCCATCCATACCCTCTTCGCCGAATCCAGCCCCATCAAATGGGGGCCCGTCAGCATGGAGATACCGGTCCTCGCCAGCCTGCAGCCCTGGGCGCTGCTGCTAACGATCGCGGCAATGGTGATGATCTTCAAACTGCGCTGGAGCGTGCTACGAACGCTTGGTGTCTGCGCCGCCGCAAGCCTGCTGCTAACGCTCCTGCCCTAACTGACCGACCCCACACCATTCGAGACAACAGAGGGAGAACTTTGACCGCCCGAACCCATGCCGTTTATTCGCATAAAACGGCCGATGTTGTTCTCATCGGCGGCGGCATCATGAGTGCCACGCTAGGCTCCATCATCCTGCAACTGGAACCGGGCTGGGACATTTGCCTGTATGAGCGCCTGGACCGGGCAGGGATGGAAGCCTCGGATTCCTGGAACAACGCCGGCACCGGCCACTCCGCCCTCTGCGAGTTGAACTACAGTCCTGCATCGGCGGACGGCTCAGTCGAGCCCACCAAGGCCATCAAAATCAACGAGCAGTTCCAGGTCTCACGGCAGTTCTGGTCACACATGGTCGTTGCCGGCCACATCGGCGCGCCCCGCAAATTCATCAACCCGATTCCGCACATGAGCTTCGTCTGGGGTGACGGCCCGGCGGATTACCTGCGCCGCCGGTACGAGGCCCTGAAGCCACAGCCGCTGTTCGAGACCATGGAACACACCGAAGACCACGCCACGCTGTCTGAATGGGCCCCGCTGGTGATGGGGGGCCGTGACCCGAAGCAGCGCGTCGCCGCTTCCCGGGTGGAAGGCGGCACCGACATCGACTTCGGCTCCCTGACCCGTGAGCTCACCGAATTCATGGAGAAAAACGACGTCGACCTCAACTTCGGCATGGAGGTCACCAACGTCGTGCGCGGCAGTGATGGCCGCTGGGAAGTCTCGGTCAAGGACCGGGCGACCGGCGAGGAAGCGACCGTCCGGGCGCGTTTCGTCTTCATCGGCGCCGGCGGCGGTGCGCTGCACCTGTTGCAGCGGACCGGCATTCCCGAGGGCAAAGGTTTCGGCGGATTCCCGGTCGGCGGGCAGTTTCTGCGCTGCGGCAATGAGGAAGTCGTCGACCAGCATAATGCGAAGGTCTACGGCCAGGCCTCCGTCGGGGCACCGCCAATGTCCGTTCCACACCTGGACACCCGGTTCGTCAACGGCAAGCGATCCCTGCTCTTTGGTCCCTACGCCGGGTTCTCTACGAAGTTCCTCAAACGCGGTTCCCTGCTGGACCTTCCGTTGTCCTTGCGGCCCAGCAACCTGATTCCGATGCTCGCCGTCGGAAAGGACAACATGGACCTGGCCAAGTATCTGATCACCGAGGTGCTCAAGAGCCGCGAGTCCAAGAACGAAGGCCTACGCGAGTACTACCCGCAGGCCGACGGCCACGCCTGGGAACTGATCACCGCCGGCCAGCGCGTGCAGGTCATCAAGAAGCACCCCACGAAGGGAGGCATCCTGCAGTTCGGCACGGAAATGATCACCTCATCCGATGGATCCATCGGCGCCTTGCTCGGGGCTTCCCCCGGAGCTTCCACCGCCGCACCGATCATGTTCGAAATGCTGGAACGTTGTTTCCCGCAGCAGGCCACCGCATGGCAACAAAAGATCAAGGAAATGATCCCCGGCTACGGCGTGAAGCTAAACGAGAATCCACAGCTGGCCCGAGAAATCCTGTCCGAAACCGCCAAGACCCTCCAGCTCTAGAAGACCAGAGAACATCCCAAACTTGCCCTGAAAAGAGCTAATGGCAGGCCAATACCTGCCCTCTGCATTTTGCGAAACATCCGGTGCGGTCCGCGGGGCGGGGTGGATACGTACATGTAACCACGGTTACCCATAAACTAGAGTACCCGGCGGAACAGAGGGTCTCACCCTGACCTCCGACGGGGCCACGGCCTACACCCACGCCGGGAACGAAGTCGCCAAGATCGACGTCAAAGCGCGCACTGTCGCCGCGCGCTGGGCCAGTGGTTGCAAGGCGACCCATGGATTCCCGCGGGTCGATGAGGATGACGGTGTCCTGCTGGCTAGTTGCACGGAAAACGGCAAGGTCACGCTGCTGGATGTGAAGGACGGCCACATAATCGATGAGTACGAGGTCGGCGGCGGGGAATCCCTGCCAGCGTATTCTCCAGGCCCCGACCACTTCTACGTCCGAAGCGACCCCGGCACCACGATCGCCACACTGACGGACTCACCCCAGGGCCTGGAACTCATCCGAAAGGTTCAGGTGCCCAAAGTCGGACACTGCCTGGGTGCCGACGAGCAGGGCCACTACTGGACCTGCGACGCCGACACCGGACAGGTACTGCTCTTCGAAGACCGCTGAGCTCACCGGAGCACCGTAACAACGATCCTGCCCACCCAGGTGAACACCACGGCCCCGGACCACGCTTACCCTCAAAACCGCCAGAGCACCCATGTCATCGGTATCACCAGCTGACGCGGCCACCACAAAGCGCTGGCTTAGCGTCGGATATTTGCCTAATTCACAAGCCGCCCCAAGCTGTGTCAGCGAGTAGCGGGTCGCAATTACGGGCTAGCCGGCAGCACGCAAAACTCGTTGCCGGACGGGTCCGCGTAGGTCCGCCACGGCAGCCCGTTCGGCTGCGCAGTCACTTCTCGGCCGCCGCGCTTTGCGATGGCCACCGCGATGTCATCGGGGTCTTCCCCGGGATCGAGCCGAACGTCGAGGTGCATCCGGTTCTTCACGCTTCCCTTCGGGCTCAGTTCGTCACACAGCTCGAGGACCGGACCCCGCCGGGAAGAATGCCGGAGGGAACGCGGTGCTTGGGTGGAGGGCGTCCACCCAGTCAGCCACGACCAGAAGGTTGCGTCCCGGTCAGGATCAGCGGAGTCGAGCGGAATCCCCGCGATCGGACCGGTGTCCTCATAGGCTGCCCGCTCCCCCATCATGCAGCAGGGATTCCCTTCCGGATCTGCCAGCACCACCCAGGGAACCTCGCCCTGCCCGATGTCGAACCGGCGCGCACCCAATCCGATGAGCCGTTCAACTTCGTTTTCTTGGCGCTGCCCGCCATAGAGGTCGAGGTGGATTCGCGGTTCGGCTGACGGTGGCTCGGGTACTCGCTGGAAACACAGGTCCAGTGTTGGTCCGTCCGGTATCGCGAGCCTGGTCTCGAACCCGGCATGTTCGTCTGTGAGCCTCTCTCCGCCGACCGCTGCTTCCCAGAACCGGCCGACGCGTTGCGGGTCAAGGGCGTCGAAGACCAAATTCTCCAGGTACATGGACCTCACGGTAGGCCAGTCGCAGCCCACTGCTCAACGCATCGTGGCTTCAAGGGCTGTAAAGATCCAACACGACGACGACGACCGGCGGCCACCCGCCTCACTACCGCCGGAGGTGACTCCTGCCGTCGGGCTGGGCGGGTGAGCATCGCTAGGCTGGGTGGATGGCAACAGCGATCCTTGTGCGGCATGGCCGCACCACAGCGAATGCTTCCGGTCTGCTGGCCGGTCGGGCCGACGGCATCACCCTGGATCAGACCGGCCGTGAACAGGCGGCCGCAGCGGCTGACCGGCTCGCGGCAGTACCGATCGTTGACGTAGTGTCGAGCCCCCTGGAGCGTTGCCAGGAAACCGCCCAGTTCATCCTCGAACGCCAGACGGGCGCCCGGCACGCGCCGCCTCACATCACCCTCGATTCGGATCTCACTGAGTGTGATTACGGCCAGTGGCAGGGCCGCACTCTCAGTGATCTCGCCATGGAAAATTTGTGGTCGGTCGTGCAGTCGCAACCGTCCGCCGTCACTTTTCCCGACGGCGAGTCGATGGCTGCGATGCAGGCCCGGTCGGTAGCGGCGATCCGACGCCACGATGCGGCCATCGAGGCGGAGCATGGGCCAGGGGCGGTGTGGGTGGCGGTGAGTCACGGCGACATCATCAAGTCCATTCTCGCCGACGCGCTCGGGATGCACCTCGACCTGTTCCAGCGCATCAGCGTGGGTCCGGCTTCGGTCTCAATCGTGCACTACGGCACGAATCGGCCGACTGTCCACGCAACCAACACCGAAGCCGGGGATCTGTCGTGGCTGGCGAACACTGTCAGCTCCGACGATGCGCCGGTGGGCGGTGGTGCAGGGCACACGCCGTCATCAGCCCGATCAGCCTAAAATAGTCCTATGCCTACAACTGTTTATGAGTTCGCCTGGCCTGACCGCGTCGTTGTTGGCACCATCGGTGTTCCGGGGCAGCGTACGTTCTACTTGCAGGTGCGCACCGGAAAGCAGATCGTAAGTATCGCGCTGGAGAAGCAGCAGTCGGCTCAGCTTGCCGAGAAGATCGACGAGATCCTCGATCAGCTCATCACCCTCGAGGGCAACCCTTTCAGCGTTCCCACGAGCACACCGATCGAGTTGGTCGACAATGACCAGCTCGAGGCGGTCGAGGAGCAGTTCCGCACCGGCGTGATGAGCCTGGGGTGGGATCCAACGACGGCTCAGCTCGTCATCGAGGCCTACCCGCTTCCCGACGTCGATGCTGAGGGCGACGCGCTTGTCGAGGACGATACTGATGCGTCCGAGGTGCTGCGGGTGCGGATGCCGGTCGGTACCGCCCGTGCCTTCGCCAAGCGCACGCGGGAAGTTGTGGGCGCCGGGCGTCCGATCTGCGCGCTCTGCGGTGAGCCCATCGACGCCGACGGTCACACCTGCGCCATCCCCGAGGCCTGATGCCGGCGCCCGACCTCGCGACTGCCGAGCTGACGCTTACCGGCCGCATCACGACGGCGTCGAACGCCACGTTCCTGGGCAGTATCGGTGACACGAACGTCGTCTACAAGCCGATTGCAGGCGAACGCCCGCTCTGGGATTTTCCCGATGGCGCCCTGGCTCATCGGGAGGTTGCCGCTTATCTCGTCTCGGAGGCTTTCGGCTGGAACGTAGTGCCGCGCACCTGGCTGCGTGACGGCCCGTTCGGCGAGGGAATGGTGCAGCTTTGGCAGGAGACGGACCCTGGCCAGAACGCGGTGGACCTCGTCGCGGCAGACGAGGTACCGGAGACCGGATGGAAGCAGGTCCTGGAAGGTCAGGACGAGCAGGGCCGGATGGTCGCCCTCGTCCACGAGGATACTCCGGCGCTGCGACGCATGGCCGTGTTCGACGTGATCGTCAACAACGCCGACCGCAAAGGCGACCACGTCCTTCCCATGAGCGACGGACACCGGCACGGAGTTGACCACGGGCTCACTTTCCACAGCGAGCCCAAACTGCGCACGGTGCTGTGGGGTTGGCTGGGAGACCCGCTGACCACCGAAGAGCTCGACGGCGTCAAACGTGTGAGCGAGGCATTGCAGCGTGAACTGGGCCAAGACCTTGCGGATTTGCTCACCGTCGACGAAATTGCTGCGCTCGCCGCGCGCTGCGCCAGGTTGCGCTCAGTTGGACGGTTCCCGGCACCGAGTGGACGGATGTCAGCGGTGCCCTGGCCATTGTTCTGAGACCGGACCTGCAGTCCCTAGAAGTTCCAGTCCTCATCCTCGGTGTTGACGGCTTTGCCGATCACGTAGGACGAGCCCGAGCCCGAGAAGAAGTCATGGTTCTCATCCGCGTTCGGTGACAGTGCCGACAGGATGGCCGGATTCACATCGGTGACCGAGGACGGGAACATCGCCTCGTAGCCCAGGTTCATCAGTGCTTTGTTGGCGTTGTAGTGCAGGAACTTCTTAACGTCCTCGGCCAGGCCGACGCCGTCGTACAGGTCGTGCGTGTACTGGACTTCGTTCTCATACAGCTCGAACAAGAGCTCGAACGTGTAGTCCTTGATTTCCTCGCGCTTCTCGGCCGAGACCTTCTCCAGCCCGCGCTGGAACTTATACCCGATGTAATAGCCATGCACCGCCTCGTCGCGGATGATCAGACGAATCAGGTCTGCGGTGTTCGTCAGCTTGGCCCGCGAGGACCAGTACATCGGCAGGTAGAAACCGGAGTAGAACAGGAAGCTCTCCAGCAGCGTCGAGGCGACCTTGCGCTTCAGCGGATCGTCACCGCGGTAGTAATCCATGACAATCTGAGCCTTCTTCTGAAGGTACTCATTCTCGGTGGACCACCGGAACGCGTCGTCGATCTCCTTGGTGGAGCACAGCGTCGAGAAGATGGACGAGTAGCTCTTTGCGTGCACCGCCTCCATGAACGCGATGTTGGTGTACACCGCTTCCTCATGCGGCGTCACGGCGTCGGGAATCAGCGAGACGGCGCCCACGGTGCCCTGGATCGTATCCAGCAGGGTCAGACCCGTAAACACGCGCATGGTGAGCTGCTGCTCGTCATGCGTCAGCGTGTTCCACGACTGCACGTCATTGGACAGCGGCACCTTTTCGGGCAGCCAGAAGTTGTTGACCAGCCGGTTCCAGACCTCGACATCCTTGTCGTCCTGGATACGGTTCCAGTTGATCGCCTCAACGTGACTCAACAACTTGACCTTTTCTGTCATCACTCCGACTCGCTTTCTAAGAAGAGATCTGGTTTGGCTGAATCTTCGACGCAGTATTTGCAGTCGACTTTCTCGATGCCCTTATTCGTGTGATGCCTGGTATGTGCGCTACGACGACTAGACGGCATCGGCTGCCCTTTTCGTACCGCAGACATCTTCGCACGCGTTTCCGCGCTAGCCTGCTTCCCGTAATTCGGGTTCCCGGGGCCTCTCCTTGCCTCTGACAGCGCTCGGCGGGATTCATCGTCCATTGAGCGGCCGAAGCTTGGGTGCGCTTCGCCGAACTTGCCGAAGTTAGGATTAGCCGTCCCGCTGAAGGTGCCTTTCCGCTCGGCTGACCATTTCGCTCTTTGCTCTGCGCTGTGTTTCTTCGCGTAGAAGGGATTAGCGGCACCCGGTCGACTCACACCTTTCCTACCGGTGCTTCGAACTCGTGCCGCTTCGCGCATTCCCTCTGTCCAGGTGACCCCGGTGGGCCCCAATCCCCCGTCGGACAGGTTCAGGAGGCGGTAGCCTTCCCCCCGAAAATAGCTGATCCAATCCATCTCGGCATGGCCGAGATTTCGGGCGCCACCGACATGCTCCAACTCGTCGACAGTCAGGGCTGAGGATTGCTGCTTTCTCAGCCAATCATAGAAAGGCGTCTTCCTGCCCTCAGAGGCAACTTTCAAGTGCTGACGGAACCGATGCTGCACAGACTTAGTGGTGATTCCGACATAGCGATACTCGGAGTCGCCAGCGAGCCGAATCCCATATACCCAGCCAGCCGCCGCCGTCGTCGTCTGCATCAAAACGCCTTTCAGAGGTTGAAACTGTGTTAGTAAGTCACAGCATGCAGCTGACGCAGTTTTCCACCTCCGTGCCCTCCAGCGCGAGCTGGCGGAGACGGATGTAGTAGAGCGTCTTGATGCCCTTGCGCCAGGCGTAGATCTGAGCCTTGTTGATGTCACGGGTGGTGGCGGTGTCCTTGAAGAACAGCGTCAGCGACAGCCCCTGGTCCACATGCTGGGTGGCAGCGGCGTAGGTGTCGATGATCTTCTCAAAGCCGATCTCGTACGCGTCCTGGTAGTAGTCCAGGTTGTCGTTCGTCAGGTAGGGGGCCGGGTAGTAGACGCGCCCGATCTTGCCTTCCTTGCGGATCTCGACCTTCGCGGCCACCGGGTGGATCGAGGATGTCGAGTTGTTGATGTAACTGATCGACCCCGTGGGCGGCACGGCCTGCAGGTTCTGGTTGTAGATGCCGTGCTCCATGACGGAGGCCTTCAGTTCACGCCAGTCCTCCTGCGTGGGGATGTGGACCTTGGCGAACAACTCCTCGACCCGCTCAGTCTGCGGAACCCATTCCTGCTCGGTGTACTTGTCGAAGAACTCACCACTGGCGTACTTGGACTTCTCGAAGCCGCCGAACGTCTGCCCGGTCTCCTTAGCCAGCAGGTTCGAGGCCCGCACGGCGTGGTAGACCACCGAGTAGAAGTAGATATTGGTGAAGTCCAGGCCCTCTTCGGAGCCGTAGTGGACGCGCTCCCGGGCGAGGTAGCCGTGCAGGTTCATCTGGCCAAGCCCGATGGCGTGCGAGGAATCATTGCCCTTGGCAATGGACGGCACCGAGCTGATGTGGGACATGTCGGAAACTGCCGACAGGGCACGGATGGCCGTCTCGATGGTATTGCCGAAGTCAGGCGAGTCCATGGTCTTCGCGATGTTCAGCGAGCCCAGATTGCAGGAGATGTCCTTGCCGGTATCTGCATAGGAAAGATCATCGTTGTACGTTGTGGGCTGAGAGACCTGCAGGATCTCCGAGCATAGATTGGACATGATGATCTTGCCGTCAATCGGGTTGGCCCGGTTCACGGTGTCCTCGAACATGATGTACGGGTAGCCGGATTCGAACTGGATTTCCGCGAGGGTCTGGAAGAACTCGCGGGCCTTGATCTTGGTCTTCTTGATCCGCGAATCGTCCACCATCTCGTAGTACTTCTCGGTGACCGAGACATCCGAGAACGGCATACCGTACACGCGCTCTACGTCGTAGGGCGAGAACAGGTACATGTCCTCATCCTTCTTCGCCAGCTCGAACGTGATATCCGGGATCACAACGCCAAGGGACAGCGTCTTGATACGGATCTTCTCGTCCGCGTTCTCACGCTTGGTGTCGAGGAAGCGGTTGATGTCCGGGTGGTGAGCGTGCAGGTAGACAGCCCCGGCACCCTGGCGGGCACCGAGCTGGTTGGCGTAGGAGAAGCTGTCTTCGAGGAGCTTCATCACCGGGATGACACCGGAGGACTGGTTCTCGATCTGCTTGATCGGTGCTCCGACCTCACGGATGTTGGTCAGTGCGAAAGCCACACCGCCGCCGCGCTTGGACAGCTGGAGCGCCGAGTTGATGGAGCGCCCGATCGACTCCATGTTGTCCTCGATGCGAAGCAGGAAGCAGGAAACCAATTCGCCGCGCTGACGCTTGCCGGCGTTGAGGAACGTCGGGGTGGCCGGCTGGAAACGGCCCTCGATGATCTCGTCCACCATGCGGCCGGCAAGTTCCTCGTTGCCCCGCGCAAGGTGCATGGCGACCATGCACACGCGGTCCTCGTAGCGCTCCAGGTAGCGCTTGCCGTCGAAGGTCTTCAGTGTGTACGAGGTGTAGAACTTGAACGCGCCGAGGAACGTCTCGAACCGGAACTTCTTGGAGTAGGCGCGGTCGAAGAGCCCACGGATGAAGTTCATCGTGTACTGGTCGAGCGTTTCGCGCTCGTAGTACTCGTTCTTCACGAGGTAATCGAGGCGTTCCTCGAGGTCGTGGAAGAACACTGTGTTCTGGTTGACGTGCTGCAGGAAGTACTGGTGCGCCGCTTCCCTGTCCGCCTCGAACTGGATCTCCCCGTTCGGTCCGTACAGGTTGAGCATCGCGTTCAGCTCGTGGTAGCCGAGCCCGTTGAAACGCTCGGGAAGTGCGGGGGCTTCTGTTTCAGCGACGGTCATGTCCAAAACTCTTCCAATCCTTGGGTTACCCGGTCAACGTCCTCGGACGTTCCCATGAGCTCAAATCGATACAAAACGGGAACACCGCACTTGGCAGCAACGATGTCCGCAGCCAGGCAGTAGGTGTCCCCGAAGTTGGTGTTTCCGGCGCCGATGACGCCTCGAAGCAGCGCGCGGTTCTCCTCGACGTTGAGGAATTTGATGACCTGCTTGGGCACCGCACCGTTTCCGTTGACCCCACCGTAGGTCGGCAGGATCAGGACGTACGGGCTGTGTGCGCACAGCGTGTCATCTTTGGTGAGGAGCGGAATGCGGGCCGACCGGACAGGCAGTCTGCTGACGAATCGATGCGTGTTATCCGACGTCGACGAGAAATAGATCAACGCTGCGTCAGTGTCCACCGCGCCCCCAGTTGCCTGTGCGCTTGTGCCTCGATCGATGGTTGACGTTGTCATACCGACCGCATCCGCCCCTCGCGAGTAGGTGTGGCTTCAGTGGGCTCTAGGCGACTGAAGTAACAGCGCCCTGGGCGATCTCGCTGATCTTGTCAGGGCGGAATCCGGACCAGTGGTCCTTGTCAGTGATGACGACGGGAGCCTGCATGTACCCGAGTGAGCGAACCCGCTCCAGCGCCGCCGGATCCTGCGAGATGTCGACGCTCTGGTAGGCGATGCCCTTCTTGTCCAGAGCCCGGTAGGTGGCGTTGCACTGTACGCATGCTGGCTTGGTGTAAACCGTGACGGTCATGTCCCTAACTCCCCTTGTGAAGTGCTGCTATTCGGCCAATGTTGGTGGGCTTCAAGCCGCGCATCTTCCGAAGATTTTCAGGTGATGCGCCAGACTGCCTCGCCAGCAAGTTTTCGATATCTAGATACTACATCTAGTGCAACGCAGTGGCGCCGACCCCAAGATGATGTATTACAAGTATGTCATTTACCTCGCTGTTAGTCCACAGGTAATCCACACCTTCCAGGCCTGCAGAAGCGCTCAAATCCGCGGTTCCACCCATCCCGGTCCACAGCCTGTGGAGCGTTCAGTGCACAGAAACTTTGTGAGCGTGTCGCGCAACTTCGGCGTGTCGCGAGGATGGAGTCCAGCCCGCGGCACCCATTGCGAGGTCCGCCAAGTGTAGGGCAGAATCGAACCTGTGTTCGAACACGATAAGGAGCAGGCCACCTGCGTTATTCCCGACGACGGCGGGCATCCCTGCGGCCGGACAGCGGTCGATTCGCGGTTCGCATTGTGCGCGGCGCATGTCGCCGTCGTCGTTGAATGGGCGGGTGCCGAGGTGGGCACGGCAGACTCACTGCCGTCCGCTTGTCCTGCATGCGGATCGCGGATCGGTGTGCGCTATCCCTCGGCCTGGGTCTGTGGGACCTGCGAGTGGAAGCTGGGCGATGTCCTTGACGAAGGGCTGCCTCCTCCCAGGGTGGATGTGGTCTACTACATCCGCTTCCGGAACCGGATCAAGATCGGCACTACCGCCAACCCTCGCCAGCGGCTCGCCAGGCTGTGGCACGATGACGTACTCGCGTTCGAGCGCGGGGACAGGCTGGTGGAACGACGGCGGCATCAGCAGTTTGCGCAATTGCGGCTGGAACGCTCTGAATGGTTCAGCTCTACGCCGGTCCTTGAAGAGCACATCGCCGAGCTCGCGGCGGGCGTTGACGACCCGTGGGCACGCTACGCCCGCTGGCTCGGCGAAGCCGCCGCACTCCGCGGCTGATCTGGGGAATCGAAGGCCCGGACTGTCTACTCCGGGCGCTGGGCAAGGATCTGGTCAACGCCCATGCGCCCGTCCCGGAAGGTCATCATTCCACCCACCAGGTAGAGCCGCCACACCCGGGCCACTTCCTCGCCCATCATCGTGACGGCCTCATCCCAGTTGGATTCAAAGGTGTCCAACCAGGCGGCGATGGTGCGGACGTAGTGTTCCCGCATAGCCTCGACGCCCCGGATTTCGAACCCGGCTCCTTCGATCAGGTTGACGGTGTCCCCGATCGGGCGCATGTGCATGTCCGGTGCGATGAAGGACTCAATGAACGGTCCCCCGCCGGGATGCCGGCCGGAGCGCGACATCTGCTGGATCAGTACCTTCCCGCCCGGCCTCACGTTCCGGAAAAGCGTGGACGTGTAGACGCCGTAGTTCGACTCCCCCACGTGCTCCCCCATCTCCAGGGACGCGACGGCGTCGTACGGACCGTCTGCCACGTCGCGGTAGTCCTGCAAGCGGATCTCCACACGGTCCTCGAGTCCCCGCTCAGCGATGCGCCGGTCAATGAAGGCCTTCTGCTCCTTCGCGATGGTCACCCCCGTGACCTTCGCGCCGAAATGCTCCGCAGCGTACAGGCTGAGTGAGCCCCAGCCGCAACCCACGTCGAGGAATCGCTGGTTGGACATTGTGTCGAGGCCCACCTTGCGGCACACGAGGTCCAGCTTGTCCCGCTGTGCGTCTTCCAGCGTGTAGTCGGGTGCCTCGGAGCGCCAGTAGGCGCAGGAGTATGCCATGTGGCGGTCCAGGATCAACTGGTAGAAGTCGTTGGAGAGGTCATAGTGGTGGCTGATGGCCTCGCGGTCGCGCAGCAGGCTGTGCAGTTTCCCCGTGATCTTCGCCTGCGATCGCGGGGCGGGAAGGGGTCCGGCCAGGACGCCGAGGTCCCGGGCGAGCTTCCCGAGTTGGAGCAGCAGCTGGGGAGTCAGCTTCGGCATTGAGAGGCCGCGGTTTCCCACCACTGTCCACAGGTGGGTGAGGGCGCCCTCAAGTGAGCCCGGAACGTCGAGTTCTCCCGTGACGTAAGCCTGGGACGCCCCAAGTTCTCCCGGGCTCCAGAGGATGCGTCGCAGTGCGTTGGCGCTGTTCAGCTGGACTTCGGGCGCTCCAGCCGGACCTGCAACGCTCCCGTCCCATGCGCTCAGGCGTACGGGAAGCTCTCCGCCCACTATCGGTTCCAGGATGCGTGCGATGGCCGGCGCCACGTTCCGGTTGATGCCTGCGGACTGCCGGTCCTGCTGCTGTACCTGCTGGGTATTGGTCACTGGGAACTCCTCATGAGGGACGGCGGTCGAAGATCAGCTGTTGGACATCGAGGTAGCCGGCCTGGAAACCGGCGCGCGAGTAGCAAAGGTAGAACAACCACATGCGCTGGAATACCTCGTCGAAACCCAGATCCTCAACCTCCGGGCTGTTGGCCAGGAACCGCTCCTCCCACAGCCGGAGGGTCTGTGCGTAGTGGTCTCCCATCGACAGCCGCTCGCGCACGCGCAGGCTGGTGGAGCGGTCCGTGATGTCCTCGATAGCGCGCACGGAGGGTATGAAACCGCCCGGGAAGATGTACTTGTGGATCCAGGTGTAGGAACGGCGGGTAGCCATCATCCGCTCGTGCGGCATCGTGATTGCCTGGATGGCTACGCGCCCTCCGGGAGCGAGAAGCCGGTCGATCGTCTGGAAGTAGACACCCCAGTACTCGTGCCCGACGGCTTCGATCATCTCCACCGACACGATGGCGTCGTACTCTCCCTCCACCGCCCGGTAGTCCTTCAGTTCCACCCTGACCTGCCCGGAGAACCCGGCCTCTGCGATGCGCTCTTCCGCCAGTTGCTTCTGTTCACTGGACAGGGTCACTGAGACGACGTGCGCTCCGCGGCGGGCTGCCCTGATGGCCAGCTCTCCCCAGCCCGTACCGATCTCGAGCACGCGTGTCCCCGCACCGACCGAAGCCTGATCCAGCAGGCGGTCGATCTTGCGCTGCTGTGCCTCGGCGAAGTCCTGCCACCGGACGTCGAGGAGCCGCGGACCAGAGGCGTCAAACAGGGCGCTTGAATAGGACATGGTGTTGTCCAGGAACAGCGCGAAGAGCTCATTGGAGAGGTCGTAATGCCGTGAGATGTTTGACCGGGTGTTGGCTGTGCTGTTGCGTTCCTTCCGCGGCGGCTTCGGCAGGTAGAGCCCGCGCAGCTTCTGGAGGGGAACGGGAACGAGGTGCGCCGCCTGCGCCGCAAACACCTCCATGACGGATGTGAGGTCCGACGCCGTCCAGTCCTGCGCCATGAATGACTCGCCCAACCCGATGAGCCCGTTGTCTCCCAACCTCGCGAAGAAGTCCCCCTGCCGGTGGATCCGCATTTCAGGGGTGTTGTCTTCCAGGGTGCGGCGGCGCGCGCCGCCCAGCACGGTCCCGTCGTCGTACACCACCCGCAGCGGCAGCCGGTTCACGGCCGCGGTGAAGATCTTCTCGGCGAGCGCCGCGGCTATGCGGGTCCGCGGGCCGGAGGGAACGTATGCGATCCCCGGCCAGATCTGCGGATCGACGTTGGCGCGGGACCGGGTGACGGTGGTGCTCATCTCACTGGCTCCTGTTGTTCATGGTGTTCTCTGGCGTGGACGGGAAGTCGGCGCAGCCAGAGTCTAATTCCCTGCCACCGTATCTGCACGGCCGCCCGGAGCGGCGCCATCGGTATGGCGGCGGTCATGCGGATGATGTTCCACGTTGTGGCGGGCATCCGGCGTCCGGTCATGGTGGCGATGAAGGGCGAGTGGTCCGGCCGGTGGAGGGTGATGGCGATGGCCAGTTGCTCGTCCGGTTGCGGCACGCGCATGTCGTAGGTGCCGGAGACGTCGTTGAAAGGTGATACGTAGAACTCCTTGGCCACCTCGGCGCGGCCGGCGTGGTCAGGCTGGAGGAGGTAGCAGTGCCGCTCACCGTAGGTGTTGTGCACTTCGGCGATGACGACGCTTGGCTCACCGTTTCTGCCGTGGCACCAGAAGAGGGTCAACGGGTTGAAGACGTGGCCGAGCACCCGGGCGCTGCCCAGCATGGTGACGGTGCCGCCGTCGTCGATTCCCTGGGAGGCAAGGAAGGCCAACACATTGGACCGGAGCGACGACGCCGGGTCCCCCAGATGGTCCGCCGCTGAAAATACCGCGAATGGACGCAACCACCGGGGCAACTGCGGCAGCTCGTCGAGGTCCACGAACCAGCTGAAGCTGCGGTACGTGAATTCGTTGCGGAGCGGACTTCGCCGGACGTGGCGGATGCTGGTCGCATAGAGGCTTGGTTTCATACCGGCGAGTCCACGAGGTCACCGTAGTCGGCATCGGCATCGAGGAGCCACGATCCGCCGAGGCGTTCAGCGGCCCGGCGCCCTGAGAGCGCACCATCCTCGTGGAATCCCCACCCATGGTAGGCGCCCGCGAAGGCAACAAGGTCATCGCTCAACTCTGCCAACCTGCCCTGGGCCGCAAACGAGGTGGGTGTGTACTGGGGGTGGTCGTAGGTCATGGTTTCGATCACCTTTGACTGATCGATCCGGTCCTCGCCGAGGCTGACGAGGAACCGCCGACCTGCGCTGGCGTCAAGGCGCTGCAGCCGGCTCAGGTCGTAGGTGACCAGGACGCGGTCGGGCGGCGTGTGGCAGGAGGGCAGGCGGTAGTTCCAGGAGGAGCGTGCGTTTTCGCTGCGCGGCAGCACGGATTCGTCGGTGTGGAAGAGTGCGTGGTTACGCGAATACGGCAGGAAACCGAGGACCGCTTCCTCGAGCGGGGTAGGTTCTCCCAGCATCGCCAGCGCCTGTTCGGGGTGGGCGGCAATCACCGCACCGTCAAAGAGCCGCGATTCACCGTCCGCGGTCACGACGACGCCGTCAGCCACCTTCCGGACGCCCGTCACCGGGGTGCCGAGCAGGACCTCGTCGAGGCTGTCGGTGATCTTCCGCACGTACTCGCCGGACCCCCCTGTCACGGTCCGCCACTGCGGCGAATTCCGGATGGTGAGCATGCCGTGGTGGTCAAGGAAGGTGAACAGGTAACGCGCGGGATACTGAAGCGCTGTCCGCGGGTCACAGGACCAGACCGCCGAGACGACGGGTGTCATGAAGTGGGCGGTGAAGTAGTCGCTGAACTTCCCCCTGCTGAGGAACTCGCCCAGCGTGGCGCCGTCGTCGTCGGCCGTTTCTGTTTCCCGCAGCAGCGCCCGGGCGCTTGCCTGGAAGCGCAGGATCTCCACCAGCATGCGCAGGTAGCGTCCGCGGGTGAAGGACCGCGGCTGCGCGAACACGCCCTGTCCGCCCTTGGCGCCGGCGTACTCCAGCCCGCACCCGTCGCAGCGCACCGACATGGTCATGTCCGATTCCTGCGTTTGGACACCGAGCTCTTCGAACAGGCGCGTGAGGGTGGGATAGGTGCGGTCGTTGTGGACGATGAATCCTGTGTCGACGCCTGTGATGCTGCCGTCCGCGAGTTCCATCGGGTGGGTGTGGGCATGTCCGCCGGCACGGTTGTCCGACTCGTACAGGGTCACCGAGTGGTCACGTTTGAGGATCCAGGCGGCGGTAAGCCCTGCGACACCGCTCCCCACAACCGCGATACGACGCCGTCCGGGAATCTGGGTGTCGTGGGCACTGCCTGTCATCTAAGCTCCTCTTTCGCGGGCAGCAGGAGCCGACGACATGTCGTGCGAAGCTAGCCCTGCTGCTTGAGATAGTTCGGATATTGTTCGGAGACGAAACGAACCCGGATTGGTCAGGTGACTCTTACCGGCCTGGTGCAGTGGAAGGATGGGGACGTGGTCAATCCTGTTCACCTTCGAACGCTGCTTGAAGTCATCCGGCACGGCTCCTTCGCCTCGGCCGCCGCACGCCTGGGATACACGGCGTCAGCTGTGTCGCAGCAGATGTCCGCCCTGGAACGGGATACCGGTGTCACGTTGTTCACGCGGTCCGCACGGAGCGCCGTGCCTACGGAAGCCGCCGTCGTGATGTCCCGGCATGCCACCAAAGTGCTCACGGACATCGATACGCTGATGGCCTCCACGGCCAAAGCCGGGGCTGCGACGTCACAGGAACTGCGGCTTGGGATCTTCCCCAGCCTCGCCACCTTCGCCCTGCCGCGGCTCCTGCGCACGCCACAGTGGCAGCAACTCGGGATCAGCCTGAAGGTCTTCGTCGGGGAACCGGCGCAGACCATCCACGGACTGCGGACGGGCGGGGAACTGGACCTCGCGCTGGTGTTCCAGGTGGGGCAGGGCGGCTTGGCGTGGCCGTCGACCGTGAACCGGCAGTGGATCGGGGACGACAACTTCCGGGTGGTGCTTCCCGCCGCGTGGGGAATCCCCGAAGGCTCGGCCGTATCCGCGGAGCAGCTGGCTGACATGCCCTGGATCATGCATCATCCCGGCACGGCCGATGCCACAGTGATCGAGCGGCTCTTCGCGAGCTGCAACCTGCACCCCCGCATCGCTGCGTACTGCGACGACTTCAACGCCAGCCTGGAGATGAGCGCCGCAGGATTGGGTGCGGCGCTGGTCCCCGAACTGGCGATGCTGCACGCACCGCAGGGCATCGTGGCCCTCGACGTGCCGGAGATCCGCCTCGCCCGCAGTATCTTCGCCCTGCAGATCGCCGGAAAGCAGACCACGCCGGTGCGACTGTTCATGGATCAGCTGGCGGACATCCTGAAGGACCGCAGCATTGCCCCGCGGATCACCCGCCGTCCGGCCTGAGGCCCGTTAAACGACGCTGAGCGCGCAGATCATCACCGCTTCGCCGAAGCGAAAGGTGGTGATCCGCGCACTCAGCGGGCAGCGGAACTAGGAAACCGGCGCCTCAAGCTGCGCACGCACAGCAACTGTGGCGTTCACCAGGTTCCGCAGCGACTCCTCGGTCTCTGCGTAACCGCGGGTCTTCAGGCCGCAGTCCGGGTTGACCCACAGTTGACGGGCCGGTACGTGCTGGACGGCCTTCTCGAGCAGCTCGGAAACCTCGTCCTGACCGGGAACCCGCGGTGAGTGGATGTCGTAGACGCCCGGGCCGACGCCGCGCTTGAAGCCATGGGACTCAAGGTCATGCACAACCTCCATCCGGGACCGGGCAGCCTCGATCGAGGTGACGTCAGCATCCAGGCCGTCGATGGCATCGATGATGGCACCGAACTCGGAGTAGCACAGGTGCGTGTGAATCTGTGTGGAGGGCGCCGCGGATGCGGTGGAGAGCTTGAACGAGTCAACGGACCATACAAGGTACTCGGGCTGGTCCGCCTTCCGCAGCGGCAGCAGCTCGCGCAGAGCCGGCTCATCCACCTGAATAACCTTGATGCCGGCGGCTTCGAGGTCGGAGACCTCGTCGCGGAGGGCGAGCGCAACCTGGTTGGCGGTTTCACCCAACGGAAGGTCGTCACGGACGAAGGACCACGCGAGGATGGTCACCGGCCCTGTCAGCATGCCCTTCACGGGCTTCTCGGTCAGCGACTGAGCGAACTGGGCCCACGGCACCGTGATCGGCGCCGGGCGGCTGACATCACCCCACAGGATTGAGGGGCGGGTGCAGCGCGAACCGTAGGACTGGACCCAACCGTGCACCGTGACGTCGAAGCCATCGAGGTTCTCGGCGAAGTACTGGACCATGTCGTTGCGCTCGGGCTCACCATGAACCAGGACGTCGAAGCCGAGGTCCTCCTGCAGGTCGATGACGCGCTTGATCTCGTCCTTCATCAGCTGCTCGTACTGCTCGGCCGTAAGGTCACCCTTGTTGGCGCGGGCACGGGCCGAGCGCACCTCGGCCGTCTGCGGGAAGGAACCGATCGTGGTGGTCGGCAGTGCCGGCAGCCCGAGAGCCTCGTCCTGTGCAGCAAGCCGTGCGTTGTAGTCTCCACGGGAGAAGTCCGACGACGAGAGCGCGGCGGCGCGGTCCCGGACCTCCTTGCGGTTCACTCCGGCGGCGCCGGCCCGTGAGGACAGGACCTCGGCGGCGGAGGTGATTTCCGCGTCGATCGCACCCGGGTTGCCGATCAGCTTCGAGAGGGTGACAACCTCAACGACCTTCTGTTCCGCGAAGGCGAGCCAGCTGCGGAGCTGGGCATCGAGCTGCTGCTCGTCCTCGACGTCGTGTGGCACGTGCTGCAGCGAGGTGGAGGTGGAAACCGCGAGCGAGCCAACAGTTGCCTCAAGCTCGGTCAGCTTCTGTGCGGCTACGCCGAGATCCGCTTTCCAGATGTTGTGACCGTCAACCACACCTGCAACCAAGGTGGTATTGCCCAGCTTGGCGAGCTCCGAAGCAGTCGGCACGCTGCCCTTGAAGGCGTCGATGTGCAGGGCGTCGATCTCTGTTCCGGCCAGCACGGGCAGCAGCGATCCGAGGGAGCCGTACTGCGTCGTGACCAGGATTGCCGGACGCTTGGAGGTTTCTGTGGCCAGCACCGCGTAGGAACGCTCGACGGCGGCAGCCACCTCCGCCTCGTCGATCGCCTGGTCTGCCACGAGCGAGGGCTCTTCCAGCTGGACCCACTTCACACCCGCATCTGCGAGCTTGCCGAGCAGCTCGACGTAGAGCGGGAGGATGTCCTCGAGGCGGGTCAGCGGGTTGAAGCCGGCCGGCGCCTCGTCGGCGGCCTTGCTGAGCAGCAGGAACGTGACCGGGCCAATCAGGGTGGGACGCACGCTGTACCCGGCCTCGGCGGCCTCAGCGACGTCGCGGAGGATCCAGTCGTTGGCCAGCGAGAGCGCGGTGTCGGGCCCGATTTCTGGAACCAGGTAGTGGTAGTTGGTGTCGAACCACTTCGTCATCTCAAGCGGCTGGCGTTCCTTGTCGCCGCGGGCCAGCGTGAAGTAGGCGTCGAGACCGAGCGAGCCCTCGGCGTCGTACAGGTCCTTGAAACGGTCCGAGACGGCACCGAAGGTGACGGCAGTATCCAGAACCTGGTCATAGAGCGAGAACGACGCCGGGATCGAGTAGTTGCCTGCGTCGAGGCCGAGCGCGGACAGGCGCCCATAGGTTGTTGTGCGCAGCTCGCGGGCGGTCGCTTCAAGTTCAGCGGCGGTTATCCGGCCGGCCCAGTATGCTTCTACCGCTTTCTTCAACTCGCGGCGGCGGCCGATGCGAGGGTAACCGACGATGGTTGCCTTGGGGAATTCAGTGCTCATTTCTTAGTTCCTGTTCTGTTCATTCGTGAGGTTTTATCAAGCGGTGCGGCCGAGCCCGCCCCGGACGGGCGGTCGGCGCAGGTCAAGGTGTTCGAGCACGTCCAGCGCGGCAGCGTGCTCGTTGAAGGTGTAGAGGTGGATGCCGGGGGCACCGGCGTCGAGCGCTGCATTGGCGAGGTCCACCGTGGCCTGCACGCCGATGCGGCGGCGGGCGGCGTCGTCGTCGGCGGCTGCTAGCCGGTCCCGCAGCCGGTGATCCATCTCGAGGCCGGCCAGTTCGCTTGCGCGGTCCAGGCGACGGACGCTGGTGGGTGGCATGAGGCCCGGAATGATAGGGATTTCGACGCCGGCGCGCCTCGCTGCGGCAACCAGGCGCTGGAACTGGTCGGGGAAGAAGAACAACTGGGTGATGGCGAAGTCAGCGCCGGCCGCCTGCTTGGCAAGGAGGGCTTCGACGTCGTGGTCGAAGCTCGGCGACTCGGGGTGCTTCGTGGCATAGGCAGCGACCCCTACGGCGAGACGGCCCGCACACAGGTGCGCCGTCCGTCTGCGTTCGGTTTCGCGCACCAACCGCACGAGGTCGCTGGCATAGGAGAGGTCGCCCGGTGGGAGGGTTGTATCTTTCGGGGCATCGCCGCGCAGCGCGAGGATCCCCCGTATCCCCCGGGTGATGAGTTCGTCGACCAGGTTTTCCAGATTTTCACGGGAGTGGCCCACGCACGTGAGGTGCGCGAGCGGACGGAGCGAGGTTTCCCCCAGCAGCCGGCCGAGGAGTTCGAAGGCGGTATCCCGGTTGGAGCCGGACGCGCCGTAGGTGACTGACACGTAATCGGGGCTGGTCTGCTCGAGCTCGCGGATGGTGCGCCAGAGCGTCTCTGCGGCGTTGGGGGTGCGCGGCGGCCAGAGCTCGTAGGACAGCGCATGGTAGGGCTCAAGCGACGGGGGGCCGACGGAATGTGCGGACTTGGACGGTGGGGACATTCGTATCCTCGGTCGATAGGACATCCGTGCACGCCGCTTCGACGGCGGCTGCACAGGTATGTAATAAGGAAGGGGAACGCAAAAATAGCCCTATCAGCGCGTAATTGCGCCAGGGAACTCCTGCGAAACAAATGTCAGGCCCACATGGGGGCACCCACACTCCCCTTGAGGGGAGTCGCTGACCCGTTACGGAAGTAACTTGGCGCTCACGTTACGGCACTGCCACGCGGCCCATCAAGAATTGTTGCGCCCGTCCGCAACAATTCCGACGCCGACGAACGAGAACACACTGAACTCTCATTTTCGGTTGTAATACTGGGCGGATGCCAAGCATGCTTAGGAGTTCTACCGTGCGCACTCGTGCACAGCACCTCATCACACACGAACGTCTGCTTCTGGCTGTCAAGACGGCCCTTGCGGCCGCCATCGCCTGGTGGATCGCGCTGCGCGTCCCGGGCGTCGCTGCGCAGTACCCGTACTACGCGCCGCTGGGAGCAGTGGCCTGTATGTATCCGACGGTGGCCGGTTCAGCCCGTCAGGGAATGCAGACGCTGCTCGGACTCGCAGTGGGGTTCGCCCTGGCGATTCCGGTCATTCTGCTCTGGAGCGTATCCGTGCTGAGCGTCGCCGTCGTCGTCGGTGTGGGCGTGATTGCAGCCGGACTACCGAAACTCGGTGCGGGCAGGGACTGGATCCCCATCGCCTCCCTCTTTGTCCTGCTCCTCGGCGGCGACGATCCCGAGGCGTACTCTTTCGGCTACCTCATCCAGATGCTGGTGGGTGTGGTTGTGGGCCTTGCGGTCAACATGCTCGTGTTCCCACCCCTGCACCTCAATGGCGCCATCCGCGGTTTGGAGAACTTCCGTGGGATGCTTTCGCGTCAGTTGTCCGACATGGCGACGGCCCTGAACGAGACCTGGCCGCCCGAACACGAGGAGTGGGCACAGCGTGAAAGCCGGCTGACGGAGCTTGGGCAGCAGGTGCGCTCCGCTGTACAGCTTGCGGACTCGAGCAAGCGTGGCAACGTACGACGACGGCGCCACGACCGCGACCTCAACGCCGACTATCATTCGCTTCAGGCGATGGAACGCATCGCTTTCCACCTGCAGGACATGACCGAAGTTCTGGCCGGTGCCATCTGGCGCAGCCCCGAGGCCACTCCCCTGGCACCTGCCCTGGTCAAGCCGCTTGGGGACGCGATGAGCCGCACTGCCAAAGCCATCGAGGACTGGGACCCGGAGGGGCAGGCGATGACGGACGCCGAGGCAACGCTCGAGGAATTGATGCGCAGCATCGACACTGAGGCCAGCGCCCAGAGCCGCGTGCAGGCGACAGCCAGTTTGGGGATGAGCCTGCGCCGCATCCTCCTCACGGTGCGGGCCGAATCGGGCAGGGCCGGCGAAGCCGCTCACAGCGCGTCCAAGTCCAACCAGTAGGGTGAGGTGATGGTTCGGGGACTCGCCGATATCGGCGCAGAGGGGGTGCTGCTCGCGGGTGCGGGCCGCGCAATACTGCTGCAGTTGGCGAACCCAGCTATCGGCCGCGGCATTGCAGCCCACAGCGACTTCGCCGCTCGTCCACTGGACCGGCTGCGCGGCACCATGACCTACGTGTACGCCGTCGTGTACGGAACCGATGCCCAGCGGGCCGAAGTCCGGAGGCGGGTGAATCGGGCGCATGCTCCGGTGCGAACCGCAGCCACCGCCAGCACCCCTGGCTACAGTGCCTACGACCCGGACCTGCAGCTCTGGGTGGTTGCCACACTGTATGACACTGCTGTCACCGTGCATGAACGGGTATACGGTCCCCTCGATGAGGACGCCGCGGACCGCGTCTATTCCGACTACGCGGCCATCGGCACCGCCCTGCAGTTGCCTGCGGACCAGTGGCCACCGGACCGGTCCGCATTCGAGGACTACTTTGAGGCGGGCCTTACCCGGCTGAGCGTGGACCCGGCCGCGCGGAAACTGGCGCAGGACCTGCTTTACCCCGAGAACGGGCCGGGCTGGTTGCGCTTCAGCATGCCGTTGGCCCGTTTCCTCACCGCCGGGCTCCTGCCCCCTCGTGTACGGGAAGAGTTCCGGCTCGAATGGAGTAACCGCCGCGAGCGGCGCTTCGAAGTCCTGATGCGAATGACCGCCGTCGTCTACCCGCGGCTGCCGGAACGGATGCGGCACGGCTTCAGGAACTACTGCCTCACCCAGTTGGACGCCAAGGCGACGGCGTGAAGAAGTTCACCGCCCTCGAGCAGGGGATCGATGACTGGGCGCACGGGTTCCTGGACCGCGCCCCGGCCAACGGCGGCCGCGCCAGGCTCGCGGAGTTCCTCGTCTTCGGACTCAAGCAGGGCTGGGCCTGCATCTTCGGAGCCGCGCTCCTCATCGTAATTGTGGGTGCGCGGCTCTGGTACCCGGCGGACGCGGTGCTCGCCCGCAACGACTTCCTGACCATCGCCGCGATCATCATCCAGGTTTTGATGATCACCACCAGGCTGGAGACGGCCCGCGAGCTACGCGTCATCATCCTGTTTCACCTTGTCGGGACCGTCATGGAACTCTTCAAGACAGACGTGGGGTCCTGGTCCTACGAGGCGGACGGCGTTCTGCGCCTGGGAGCCGTGCCCCTATTCAGCGGTTTCATGTACGCGGCGGTGGGTTCTTATATGGTGCGCGTGTACCGGCTGTTCGACCTGAAGTTCGCCCGGTATCCACGCCGCTGGATCACTGCGGTCGTTGCGGCCGCCATCTACACGAACTTCTTCACCCACCACTTCATCTTCGACGCCCGTTGGATCCTGCTCGCCGCGGTGTTGGTCATCTACGGTCCGTGCATCATGCACTTCCGCGTGTTCCGCAGGCACTATCGAATGCCGCTGATCCTGGCCTTCCTGCTTGTTGCCGCCTTCATCTGGCTGGCAGAGAACATCGGAACCTTGTCCGGTGCCTGGCTGTACCCGGATCAGGTGGACGGCTGGCATCCCGTCTCACCGGACAAGCTGGGTTCGTGGTTCCTGCTCATGATCACTTCCGTGGTGCTCGTGGCCTGGGTCTACAAACCCCTGCCGCCTGTTGCCCCCGCGAAGGCAGCGAAGGCAAGCGACGGCGTCGTCCGGTCACCCTGAGCCCTATTCGGCTACCTTAGGCTTCGTCTTCGGGATCAATGCGCACAACGTCCTCCACGATGCCCAGGGCGCTCAGCTGCTCCGACATCCCGGCTCCATCCCGCGCGTAGATCCATGGAACCCCGGGCGTGGACTCCGTCGGGTGTGACTTCGACCGTCCACCGGCGAGAACCGCCTCACCGGCCGAAAGCTGGCGGATCGCGATCGCCGCGACGTTGTCCGGGTGATTACTGGCGAACTCGGCGTAGATCGCTTCATCATGCTGGCCGTCGTCGCCGATCAGGAGCCATTTGACCTCGGGGAACTCCTTCGCCAGCCGCTCCAGCGATGAGCGTTTGTGCTCCTGCCCGCTACGGAACCACCTGTCACGGGTAGGCCCCCAGTCCGTCAGCAGTTTGGGTCCGGCCGGGTACAGGTTCCGGGACAGGAAGCGGGTCAGCGCAGGGGCTACATTCCAGGCGCCGGTGGACAGATACAGGACCGGTGCATCTGGGTTCTTGCGGACAATCCGCTCCATCAGGACCGACATCCCCGGAGTGGGTGTGCGGGCATGTTCGTCCAGCACGAAGGTGTTCCAGGCGGCGAGGAACGGCCGCGGGAGCGCGGTGACCATGACGGTGTCATCAATGTCGGACACAACACCGAAGGTCACATTGTCCTCGACGACGCGGACCGGTGCGTCCGCCACCACGGAGTCGCCCGACCGCAGGCGGACGTTGTGCCACCCGGGCTCCAGATCGGCTTCAATGTGGACGTCTATCACTCCGCCGCGATCAGCATGCACGACGGCGCTGGAGCCGTTAAATTCCAGCGTCACCTCCGCATAGCGGACCGGAGCGCTGGTGAAGTTCCGCCAGCCCCGCAGCCCTTCCTTCAGCGGCTTCATCATTTCCTTGCCGGCTATCGGCTTCAAGTCGCGGGGGTTGGACAGCACCACGCGGCCGAGGACCCGGATCCACTGGGTGGTTCCGTAGCCGGTGTAGGGGATGATCGTTTCGACACGTCCGCGGTGCTCGGCCACGCGGGTTTGGAGTGAATGCCAGGTATCGCCGATCAGAAGGCCGAGGTGGGTGCGTTCCCGCACACCTTCCTTGGGAGACGGGGCGGGTGAGCTTTCGGTTGCCATGCAAATAGTCTTTCACGGCCGGGTATCGCCGCCGGCACGTGGGCTCTCCCGCTTGTTCGAATGGGGAATCAGGCGTAAGCGCCGGCAGGCTCCGCGGACGGCTTCCAGACGGTCACAGTCTTGTGGCCCGGATTAAGGAAGGCGTGGTTCTGCGAGGTGACCGTTTCAGCGGTTTTGCTCTCCACAATCCAGGTCCTCTGGCAGTGGCGGCACCGCATCATTCCACTCATGATTTCCCCAACATTCGTTTAGGTGTGAGTTGCCCGATCACTAGTTTGTACCGAAATGCTCGAAGGTTCAAGAGTTTTTTTCAATCGAGTGGATAAATTGAGGTGCGACGCTTCGCGCCTGTCATGGCAGGATCTAGGTGTGGCCGACCGATTGATGCTTCTGGATACTCCCTCCCTCTACTTCCGCGCGTTCTACGGGCTGCCGGACAGCCTGAAGGCGCCAGACGGTACGCCCGTGAACGCTGCGCGCGGCCTGCTCGACATGATCGCCCGCCTCGTCACCGACTACGAACCAACGCACCTGGTGGCTTGCTGGGACAACAATTGGCGGCCGGGGTGGCGCGTCGACCTGATTCCCAGTTACAAGGAGCACCGCGTCGCGAAAGTCGTGGATGGCGGCGTCGACGTGGAGGAGACCCCGCCCGGGCTGATCAGTCAGCTCCCACTGATCCGGGAAGTGCTGGCCGCCCTCAGGATCCCGGTGATCGGCGCTGCCGACCACGAGGCCGACGACGTCATCGGCAGCCTCGCGAGCCAGGCGGAAATTCCCGTTGACATAGTCACCGGAGACAGGGACCTCTTCCAACTGGTCGATGATGACAGTGGCGTGCGCGTGCTCTACACGGCACGCGGGATGAGCAAGCTTGAGTCAGTGACGGATGTGACGGTCGTTGGGAAGTACGGTGTTCTGCCCGGACAGTATGCGGATTTCGCTGCACTGCGGGGTGATACGTCCGACGGGCTGCCCGGCGTCTCCGGAATTGGCGAGAAGACTGCGGCAAGCCTGCTGAAGGAGTTTGTTGACCTGGACGGGATCATCGAGGCAAGTGTTGATGAGTCCGCGTCCATGTCCGCGTCCATCCGGCAGAAGCTCAGCGCAGCGGCGGACTACCTCGCTGTGGCCCCCGTCGTCGTCGGGGTCGTAAGGGACCTGGACCTTGGGCCCTTCGAGTCCCGCATCCAACCCCTTGATGCGTCCGCTCACGGCGAGCTTAAGCGGCTAGCCGTCGAGTGGAACCTCGGCGGCGCGGCTGACCGTGTCCTGAAGGCCTACGGGAACGATCCAAAGGAAGCGCCCTCTACCTGAGCGTTCATTGGCTCGGCATCGCCGTGACAACAATGTTCCGACCCCATAGATCCTCGGTGTAGCAGCTGATCAGGACCAGCCGATGCGGTGAGATCGCCCAGATGTCGCTGGTGCGCAGTGTGTCCTTGTCATGGGTGGTGACCGAATCCACCGTGTATTCAACCGTCCCGGCCTCAGTGCGCACAGTGATGGTGTCACCGACGGCCGCCTGCGTGCTCAAACTGTTCATCGGCGCAGCCTGATCATCCCAGCTGTGCCCGGTGAGGTAGGTGGTGTCGTCCGAGCCCTCCCCCGGCGCACCGAACGGTGTGAGCCAATAGAGGTCCTTGGTGAGCGGAGGGACAAGCGACTGGCTCTCGACCTCGGCCGGTGTTGGAGTCAGGGGCGTGATGGCCATGTCGATTCCTGCTGCCGGGTAGGTCAACCAGGTCGGTGCGCTCGCCGGCGCCTCGGTGTCCGGCTGGTCGGAGGATACGGCTGTCGGCGTGGCTGATGGCGCGGGAGCCTGCGCCGCAAGGCCAGGCTCGCCAGATTGCTCGCTCGCCTCAAGTGAGGCGACGCCGGTTGGATCGTCTGGTGATAGTGCGTCCGCAGCGCGTTCGGTTGGCAGTCCGAGGAACAGCACCGAAAGGCTGAGCGCCGCCACCAGGAAGGCAACGACGACGACAATCACCCGCGCGCCCTTCCGCGCGGAAATTCTACTCACTATGGTGTCTTCCTGATCCATGCGTGCCTCTTCGCTGGTCGATCCGCAAAACAAAAGGAGGGTGCGGGCGCAGGTTACTGCGTCCGCACCCCACCCGTTATGCCTGGTTGGAGGACTTCCGGGAGTGCAGCCGGAGTGCTGCAGCCGTCAGTAGGACTCCGACGCCGGCTACGCCTGCAAGCCCGGCGAGGTTTGCAGGCTCAGCGGTTGTGGAAGCAGCCGCCGTCTGGATGTTCATCCCGCGGTTGCTTGACCGGTAGGTTCCGCCCGCAGCGGTGGCTTTGTCATCGTCATCATCGTAGGAGGACCCTCCGCCACCGGCTCCACCTCCATCGTGGTCATCGTCATCGTCATCGTCATCCGATCCGTTCACGTTGACATCAGAGCCGTCTACGTTGACATCGACGATGATGTCAATATCGATGCCGGCGTCCGCTCCGCTGCACGCAGCGATCGCCGCGGCGAAGAGTGCTTCGAGTTCGGCGTCGTCAACGTCGATGTCCCCGACGATGATCCGAAGGTCATCCAGCAGGCCTAGTGCGATGTCCAGGTCCAGCTGTGCTGCAAGGATCTCGTCGAGGTTGAGGTTCAGAGCGGCGTCCAAAGCAGCCTGGAGATCCAGGATGTCGAGCTCGAGCTGGGCCAAAACGTCCAAGGCGGCATCGAGATCAAGCAGCGCCTGCAGCTCGTCAGCGGTCAACAGCGCGCTGAGGTCTGCTGCGAGGATGGCGTCCAGATCACCGCCCTGCAGGAGCGAAACCACGGCTTGAATGTCGAGGACCTCGCCTTCTGCCTCGTCAAGGAGATCAAGTGCTAGGTCGAGCTGAGTTTCAAGTGCAAGCAGATCAGGGTCTCCGGGGAGTATCCCAAGATCAAGGAGGGCTTGGATTTGCGCTTCCAGTCCGTCCACGAGCCCTTCCGCATCTTCCCGGTCGGAAATTGCAGCGTCGAGATCAATCAAGAGATCCGCCAGCAATCCGTCAAGGATCACCTGAACATCGGCTTCCAGGTCATCGACAGTCAGCTGCGCGTCCGCGAGAAGCTGCAACGCGGCATCAAGGTTGGCCCGTGCCTCCTCTACTGCAAGGTCAACTTCCAGCTCAAGCCCGTCCAGCACGGCCTGTGCATCCAGAACCGCCTGGAGCGCTATGCCAAGCTGTGCGACAACTTCAGCGCTCAGGTCAGCGTCGGCAAGTGCGGCCTCGAACTGTGCCTGCGCTGAGAGGCATTCAGGCGAATCGACGTCCGCCTGTGCCGGGGCAGCGGCCAGGAAAAAGCTCCCTGACGTAAGCGCGGCCGTGGCACCGACAGCGAGCAATCTTTTGCGAGTATTCATGTCCAACTCCACCTCATAAAAAGACCCTGGTCCCCCAGGGGGTGCGCAGTTCCCTAGTATGTTGCGCCTCCTGTAGCCCATGTCACACGGCCGATCGGACTCTTGGAAGGCCCGATGGGTCCGTGAATGGTGATCCTTTCGTTACAAAGCATGCTTACAAAGTCCTGTAGATTGGCTGAAAGTCACTGGGGGGTGACCAATGAGGCATATGGGGGCACATCGCCGTGAATCTTAATAGCTCGGACGCGAGCCGATTGACTGTCCATGTTGCTGGCGGGGACTACCTGAGCGGGCTCGGGCTGGTTCAATTGCTCAGCACGTCCACCTTCGTCGAGCTGACCGGCTACAGCAGCCGCGGCCGCGACGCGGTGGCCAGCGCGCGCGAAGAGAGTCCGGACATTCTTCTTCTCGACTCGCAAATCACTGACCACGGGGCACTAGAGGCCATTCCGGAGATTCGACGGGTTGCCCCGTCCGTCAAGGTTGTCGTGTTGGCGCCGCGCTCGGACCGAACGGTCGAGCAGATGGAAGCCGCGCTCCTGGCCGGCGCATGCAGCTTCCTGGTCCGGGACTTCACTCTGGAGGACATTGCGGCCGCGTTGCGTATCGCCCACCGTGGCGGCTTCGTCGCGGGAGTATTTCCCCGCCGGAGGGAGGCAGAAGCCGCTAGCGGGGCCGATTCCGCCGTGCTGGCCCGGCTACAGCTGCTCAATACCCGGGACCAGCGTATTGTGCGGGCGATTGCGAAGGGCCGGACGAATGCCCAGATCTCGCGCGAAGTGCATCTGAGCGAGACCGCCATCAAAGCCAGGCTCACTCGAGTGATGCACCAGCTTGGTGTCGAGAACCGGGTACAGCTCGCCGTCGCCGCTGTCCAGGCCGGTATTTAGACCGGCCAAAAGCACTCCGGTTCCTTGAACCGGGGTGCTTTTGTTTGGGTGGGGGTCCTACATGCCTATTTTAAAAGGACAACAGTTTGTCTCTGTCGAGACTACGAAAATTCATTGAACGTGTGCGGGAAAATCCAGGCACTGGGCGGATCGAGACACCCATTCCGCTTCGCTTTAGTAGGATCACTGCCGAGCAGTCCACGCACCTCATAGCTGAGTACCAAGAAGGGGTGCCGGTCCAGGTGCTTGCAGGGAAGTATCGGATCCACCGCGGCAGCGCCAGTCAGCATCTGCGAGACAAAGGTATCCCGGTGCGGCAACGCGGGATGCCGGAAGGTCTGGTCGAAGAAGATATCCGACTCTACGAGCAAGGCTGTTCGCTGGAGGCAATTGGCCGACACATGGATGTCAGCGCCAACACGGTGCGCAAGCGGCTGATTGAAGCCGGGGTGAAGATGAGAAGTTCGTATGATCATCTACTGTCGTAGTTGACTCTGCGCCCAAGTGTTCAGCCCAGCGGCCGTCTGTGTGATGCAGACATCCAGTTTCGCAGCGAGATCCCCTGCAGCCAGGCCGTTGTAGCAGAGCGGCACCAAGCTGCCGATGAGATCATCTTCATCGACTTGCGAGAGATTGATACGTCGGTCCGGACCATAATGCATGAGTGTGTTGCGAAACGGCTTAGCCGATGGATCGACATTCATCTGCGCCTCGGTGGTATCTACAATGCCAGCTATAGCCGCGAGGGATTCAGCACTCAAGTCAGAGGATCGTTCGGCCCGCAGCATCTGAAGACTGCGCAGCACTTGGTAGACCGTGAGGAAGCGGATCTTGAAAAGGCTGTATTCCAGGCTTGATGGCACGAGCACATCAACGAAGTTCAACTGGCCTGAAAGACCGCAATCATGGCGTTGATACCCGGCGTTGCCTCACCATTGAAGACTTGCTGGTAGTAGGGTTCGCTGTGGACGTCATCGCCCAGTTCTCCGAACTGCGACACATCAACTTCATCCAGGAACCAGCTTGCCTTGGCGTCGAGCGTGGCGCCAAGTGCACCGAAATACTGACCGTATTCCGTCATGATTCGAACAATCTCGGGACCTGCGTCCTCGTTAAACATCGTCTGCGGATCAAGCCTCAGACCGAAAGTCGCCGCATGTGTCGTTGACACAAGCCGACCCGCATAACGGTAGAAGCCGAGATCCGTCTCCCAGCGACGCGCAAGCGGCAACTAAGTATTGCCGAGAGACCGCCGGGCATGCGCAGGAAAAATCTCGTCCTCGAAGTAGTCAATCTGGCCGTCGATGCCCCGACGAGTATCTTCGAAGAACTTCAAACTATGCCGTGACCGGGCAGTCACACTTTTTGCTACCGGGACAAGGGCGCGAAAAGTTGGGGCGCCACTTCAGGCAGGCGCGCATAACCTTCATGCACGAAAAGTGAGAAATACCTACCGAGGCAAAACGAAACCACAGGAGCAATCCCAGCCAGCTCCGGCCGGCGAAACGCACTAATGACACGCCCGACAAACTCGGCGTCCGCCCGCATTGCATGATCGATGACTGTTGCGCGTCTATTCATTCATAGTTTCCTTTCTAGGTCTTACGCATCGTGCAGCATGAACCCTGCGCTTCGCCATAGCCGCTATGGCCGCTATGGCCGAGGCCGACCAAAGTAGAGGTTAAATGCGGAGTTCGCTTACTGACTGCATTCGCGGCAATAGTGACGCTCATCCTGTCCTTCTTTTATCACGAGCATGATTTCGCGCTTAGCCAAAGAATGCTTCTTATTGCTCCTGCATGAGTGCTGCTTGCCAGACTCGCGCACCGACATGCTTTTTAAGAGTGACTTCTGACTACCCATTGAAGTACTCAGCTTCCACTTGCTCGATTAGCTTATTCAGACCGGAGATCAAGATATCCAGATCGTGATTGGAGAGTTCCGCACGCTTCGTTGCGCCACTTGGGGATGCGCCCTTGATCTTCTTATCGATCGCTCCCTTGAGGACCTCAAAATTGTTCTTGCCGCGTCGCGCCTTGTCGAGCTCGTGTCCTGGATAGGGAAGTTTGTGAGAAGAGAGCACCCGGCGCGCGGAAACGACAATTACTCGCATTAAATAGCCTCGAAAGCGTAGCGGGTCAAGTCTCGATTATGATCAGCACAACCAGTGACCAAATAGCGACTTTCGATATCTGGGCTACTAAAGACGGGAACGGCAATGTCGATTCAGAGCGGAACCCAACGTCCCCCGAACAACCAATCATTGAACCACCGAACTGCGCGCTGCGGTGTTGCGGTGTTGCGGTGTTGCGTAAGTGTGAACGGAGTGTAACTTTTCTGCGAACAGTGGTCGACGTCCGCGAATAATGCGTTTAGTCTCCGCATCCACTAGACCTAGCGGGTTTGATCTAGCGGGTTTGATACTGCTAGGTTGACAACGTCAAGTTGTGATTTGCACGTTTTTTTGGGGGAGCAACAGTGCTATTAGGAGAAGTTCTGGCTGAGCGCGCGGCGCAGCAGCCCATGCGGGTCGCGTACTCGTTCTCGGACTCCCTCGGGGTTCGCACAAGTCTGACCTATGCACAGCTTTGGAGTGAGGTTCGAGCGATGGCCGCCGAGCTACAGGCGGACACAACTCCAGGTGACCGCGTCTTGCTCCTGTGTGACCCTTCCCTCGGCTACATCAAGTCATTCTGCGCAATTGTCGCTGCCGGCCTGGTGGCGGTGCCGGCTTATCCGGTCTCGGCGACGCGGCACTCGGATCGTGTCCGCCGCATCATCGAAGACTGCAACCCTGCGCTGGTCGTTGCCGACGCGCCAGCACCCCTGGGCGACGGCGATCTCGGGCTCCCGCTTACCTGCCGCTGGATCGATCTCACACAAGCAGTCCTTTCCTCGGGTACTACCGTCCCGGAATCCCCATTTGTGCACCCGGACCTGCCCGATGACGCGCTCGCGTTCCTGCAATACACGTCAGGCTCCACCGGATCGCCCAAGGGCGTGATGGTGAGCCATGCAAATCTGCTGCACAATGCGGAGTCAGCCGCAGCGACGTTTGGCTTCCGACCCGAATCGATCATGGTCAGCTGGCTGCCTCCGTTCCACGACATGGGCCTCATCGGCTGCATCATCACGCCACTGGTCGTTGGGTTCCCGACCCATCTAATGTCACCGTCTACGTTTCTGCGCCGCCCGTTGAAATGGCTGGAGACGATCTCCGAGCTACGCGCCACCGATAGCACGGCGCCGAACTTCGCCTACCGGCTGTGTGCCGAGCGCGTCGATCAAGCTGACCTCACCGCGCTCGACCTGTCGAGTTGGACCAAGGCAATGAACGGCGCGGAGCCGGTAAGCGTGCAGGCTTTGAACGCGTTCGCGCAGGCCTACGCAAGCACGGGCTTCCTCGCGACCTCATACCGCCCGTGTTACGGCATGGCCGAGGCAACATTGCTGATATCCGGCGGGCATGACGCGACCCAGCCGCCACGCACTGCCACCCCGGTCCGCGAGACGGGTGGAACCGACGCGGGCATGTTCGTCTCGTGCGGCACGGTTGAGCCGAACGCCGTCGTGCGCATCGTCGATCCAGCCACGCGGGTCCCTGCCACCGATGGGCGAGAAGGAGAAATCTGGGTGAGCTCGCCCTCAGTCGCACAGGGGTACTGGAACCGCTCGGACGTGACCCGAGATACTTTCGAAGCGACCATGGTGGACGGCACGGGTCCGTTCCTGCGCACCGGCGACCTCGGTTTCCTTGACGACGGGGAGCTATTCGTCACCGGCCGGATCAAGGACGTCCTGATCATCAACGGACGCAACATTTATCCTCAAGATCTCGAGGACGCGGTGCGCAGTGTCCACGCCGCATTCCGCGGGCGAGAGTCTGCGGCGTTCGAGATCGACAAGCGCGTGATCGTGACCGTTGAAGCGGTGCCTGGCCGGGAGGCGACCATAGCGGAGCTCGCCGATGAAGCGCGCGCAGCCGCCTTCCAGCTGGCCCGGACGTTCGAGATTGCAGCGCCGACTGTGATTGTGCTGCGCCGCGGCACGCTGACTACCACGTCGAGCGGCAAGATCCAACGGTCGGCTGCGAAGGCGACATTCAGCGGCGACGGCCACGCGGACCGGACAATCGCGCGATCGGACGCGGACGTCGTGGTTCAGGACGCGCCAGCCCAGTCGGATCCGACGGTGAGCAGCAACCTTTTCGAGCCTCTTGAGACCACCTCCGCGGAAAGGAACCAAGTGCGCGACGTCGTCGTAGCAGAGCTTGCGCGCGCGGCCGGACGCCCGGGGACGCTCGCCGGTACCACTCCCCTCGCCGAACTCGGCCTCGACTCCGTGAAAGTCGCCTCCGTCGCCACCGCGATCGAAGACCGCACCGGGATCACTGTCCCGCTGTCACTCGCGTGGGAGGTCGACACCGTCGCGTCGTTCGCCGCCGCGGTCACGCGTTCGGCCGAACCGACCGAACGCGCCGCCCCTGAACCTGCCATGTCCGACAGCGTCGCGATCCTGCGCGGTGCGGCATGCCGATTGCCGGGCGGCGTCACGGAGTCCATGTCGTATGCAGAGCTACTGAACGCTGGCCCGCGCCGATCCGGCATCGCAGGCGGTGAGCGGCGCACGAGCGGGATCCGTTCCGGGCTCACGCCGTCTCTTGCGGAGTTCTCGCCGGCTCGCTTCGGGATCGGCGACGAAGAGGCTGCCGCGATGGATCCTCGGCAGCGGCTCGCCCTGACGCTCGCGTGGGAGGCTCTCGAAGACTCGGGCCGGGACCCGCGGCGCCTACGCGGCGCGAGCATCGGCGTGTTCATGGGCGCGTCAGACAGTGAGATGATCGGAGACGCAGCGGCTCCGGCCGGGTATCGTACGACCGGAGCGGCCGCCGCCCTTATCGCGAACCGCATCTCTTACGTGCTCGGCCTAAGTGGCCCGTCACTGGTTGTCGACTCAGCATGTTCATCGTCCCTCGTCGCGGTACACCTCGCACTGCAGGCGCTGCGCTCGGGCGAAATCGACGGCGCGCTCGTGGGAGGCGTCAACGCGCTGCTCGACGGCCGTGTCAGCGAGACTCTCGCTCAGGCGGGGATGCTCTCGCCCAGCGGCGCTTGCCGCACGTTCGACGACGGGGCCGACGGATACGTGCGCGGCGAAGGTGGAGTGGTACTGTTCCTCACCCGCGACGACGTGCTCGCGAGCGACCGCAACGAGCCCGAGCCCTACTGCGTCGTGCGCGGATCGGCAGTCGGGCAGGACGGTCGCAGCAATGGGCTCACCGCGCCGTCGGGTCCCGCGCAGCAGGATGTCGTGCGGAAGGCACTCGCCGCCGCGCGCCGTACCCCACAGGATGTCGGGTACATCGAGGCGCACGGCACCGGGACTCCGCTGGGTGACCCTGTCGAGGTGCACGCCCTGCACCAGGTATTCGGCGACGCCTCCGAGCCAGGGGCCCGGCCGCTCTGGATCGGATCAACGAAGCCTCAGATCGGCCACCTTGAGGCAGGAGCGGGCGTCGCGGGCCTGCTGCGCGCCGCGCTGATCGTCCGAAACGGCGTCATACCACCGCAGGCCGAGTTCGACACACCCTCGGGGCGCATCGATTGGGCCGGGTCCCGGCTGCGCGTGCCGACGACGTCGACGGAGTGGGATGAAGCCCGTCGCACCGCGGGCGTCTCGTCCTTTGGGTTTGGTGGAACCAACGCGCACGTGGTAATCGAATCCGTCACCATGGGCACGACTGGATCGGCCGGTGATGGACCAGTCCTGGTCCGGATCGCAGCCGAGTCCGAGATGGATCTGAAGCAGCAGATCCAAGCGGTTCGAGTTCACGAGAGCACTGAGCCCACCGCGGCTTTGGCCGCAGCGACCGAGCAATCCCGTGTTACAGCCTCCACACGCGCCTGGGTAGTCGCAGAGGGTTCGGCACCTGCGGCGGCGACGCTCGACCGGCTGGCATCGGCCCCCGTTGCGTCCGTGCCAGCAATTGGTATCGCGACCGTCCACCGGAGCGTCGCGTTCCTCGCCGCTGGCCACGGCGCACCAGTCGCCGGCGTCCTCGCCGGTATCTACGGCGTCGACCCGGTGGTAACAGCTGTGCTCGACGAACTAGGCGGTGTTCGGGAGTTGCCCTTGCGGGCGCTCGTAGTAGACGACGACAAGTCAAGGAAGGCGATGCGTGACACGGCTGTGGCTCAGCCCGCCCACTTCGCCGTCGCGGTCGCGCTCGGAGAGCGACTCCGGAAATGGGGCGTCGAGCCGGTCGCAATTGCCGGACACAGCGTCGGCGCGTTCGCCGCAGCGACGCTGGCGGGGGTGTTCGGGGTACGAGAGGGGTTCGCGCTTATCTCGCGTCGCGGCGCGCTGATGCAGGCTAGTCCTGAGGGTGGGATGATAAATTGTCAGGCCGATCTCGAGACCGCGCGCGCGATCGCCACCGACGCAGGGCTTGACGTAGCGGTCTCGAATTCCCGGAGCCGTACCGTGCTGTCGGGCTCGCTCGACGCGCTCGAGCGAGCGGAGCGGCTCGCCGAAGGCCGCGGAGTGCGCACGTCTCGGCTTCCTGTAACCCGTGGCTTCCACTCGCGGCTCATGCGTGACATCGAGGCCGATCTCAACGCTGCAGTCGCAGCTGCATGCCCGGTACGGGCCGTGGATGGCCTGTTCGTCTCGGACATCGATGGCTCCCTCTCCGCCCCGGTCGATGATCCAGCATACTGGGTACGCCACGCGTGCGCGGCCATCGACTTCGGCGCCGCGGCGCGGCAGATCGCCCAGTGCGACCTCGTTATCGAGCTAGGTCCCAACTATCTGTTGCCGCTCGTTTCGAGCGACGTCAACGGCCGGATGCCTGCGACCGTCGCCGCGCTGAGCGGCGCTAACGGGATCACCTCGCTACTCGAGGGCACCGGCGACGCCTGGGCGGCGGGGGCCGATGTCGGATCGATCACCGAGTGGTCGGGGCCGGTACCCCGACTAGCCCGGTCGGTCTTCGCGACGCATACCTTCCCACTTGCGCCGACCGACGTGGACGCCCCCATCGGCGGCACGGTCACCTGGCCTGGCGTCGCGGCGTGCACGGTAGCGCCGGATCGCGTCGCAGTGGCCGCCTCGGTGGATGCCGACGAGCACGCAGTAAGGACTTCTGCAGTACTGTGGGAGGACTACCTCTGTGACCGACTTTCCGTCCCGCTCGGCGTTTCCCCCGCGAACATCTCTCGGAACGCTGGTCTGTTCGACCTCGGTCTCACGTCGGTGATCGCAAACGAACTGCGCGAAGACATCACAGCGATCGTCGGTCGCCCCCTCTCGTCGACGATCGTGTTCGACTACCCGACCATCACCCATCTCGCTAGTCACCTCGCGACCGTAGCGTCCGCAACCACGGGTATTACAAAAGCACCTGCGACCAGCGCATCCACTGTCAGCCCGGACGACAACGACAAGGCACACTCGCGCCAGCATACTGCGGAATCGCCAGGCGCGGGACCCGTTTCGGTCATCGGCATGTCATGTCGTCTGCCCGGCGCCGAGAGCTTGACGGAGTTTTGGTCACTGATCACTTCAGGCTCACCTGCGATGGGCGAGCCCCCTGCGGGACGCTGGCCAGATCCGGCGACATCAAGTGCAGGCGCTGCATGGTCCCCTCGCGCAGGCTTCCTCGCTTCCGATCCAGCCATGTTCGAAGCGGAGCGGTTCGGGATTTCGCCGCGCGAGGCACGTAGCATGGACCCCCAGCACCGGCTTCTGCTTGAACTCGCCGACGACGCCCTGACTGACGCCGGCGTGCCACGCGGTGAGCTGCGGGGTATGCGCGCTGGAGTATGGATGGGACTGTCGACCACGGACTATGCCAGTCTGCGGCCCCGCAGCACGACGGCCGATGCGTACGCAGTGACGGGCAACTCACCCGCACTCGCGTCTGGGCGCATCGCGCACTACCTCGGCGTTGAGGGACCAGCCGTCACAATCGACACTGCCTGCTCGTCATCGCTCGTCGCGTGCCATGAGGCGATCCGCGCCCTGCGGGACGGATCTGTAGATCTCGCGCTGGTCGGCGGTGTGAATCTCATGCTCTCCGCCCGCACCACCGCTGCTCTGGGTGACATGGGCGCGCTATCCTCCGCGGGCCGCTGCGCGACCTTCGGCGAGAATGCCGACGGCTACGCTCGCGGTGAGGGTGGTGGCGTCATTGTGTTGCGTCGCAGTGCAGACGCCCATGCCCGTGGGGAGCGGATCCACGCAGACCTGCTCGGCAGTGCAGTGAACCATGACGGCATCTCGGCCGGGCTAACTGTGCCGAATGGGCAAGCGCAGACCCGCCTCATCATGGCGGCCCTGCTCGCCGCCGGCATCGGATCAGAGGAAGTCGACTACATCGAGGCCCATGGCACCGGCACCCCACTCGGAGACCCAATCGAACTGGAAGCACTGGCGCGCGTGTTCGACCACGGTCGGGACCGCCCCCTCCCTGTTGGATCCGTGAAGGCGCAAATCGGTCATCTCGAGGCCGCCGCCGGCATAGCCGCGCTGATCAAATCGGTGCTCGTTGCCGCCCGCGGCGTCTTCCCCCCGCACCCACACGACATTGAGCCCACAAGTCGGTTCGACTGGAGATCAAGCCGTCTCGAGCTAACGACACGTCCGCGCCCGCTCGTCGGCGCCGCGCGCATTGGTGGCGTAAGCTCTTTCGGCTTTTCCGGGACTAACGCACATGTGGTCACTGCCAGTTCCGGTGCCGTGACCTGCGAACCGCGTCCGTCCGAAATAGATCACCCCCACGACGCCCCCGCCCCCGGTCCGCACCTGCTGCTCGTCTCGGGCGACTCCGATTCTGAGCTATGCCGAGCACGCATGGCTCTAGCCGAACGCCTGAGTGACCCCGCGAACCGCCTCGACATTGCATCCCGTACCTCCGTATCCCCAGGACATGGAGCACACCGCCTCGCGATGGTCGCGGACGACGCTGAGGAAGCGGTCCGCATGCTGCGCGCGGATGACCACGCGCAGGAACAGAAGGATCCCGACAGACGGGACGCTCAGATTGGATCAACACGCCCCGGCCGACGTGCCACGTGGCTGTTCTCGGGTGTCGGGTCGGAATGGAGCGGCATGGTGACCCACCTTGCCGCGGCCCCCGGGCTCCGCTCACGCCTAAACGAGGCGGACGACCTGCTGCGTGCCATGGACCATCCCGGCCTGTTCGGCGACATATGGAGCGCGAACGACCGCCAAGAGCACCTACACCCTGCCTTGACGGCCATACAGGTTGCCCTCGCGGCGGAACTTCGTGCGCACGGCGCTCGCCGCGCCGACGTGATCGGCTACAGCGCCGGTACCATTGCAGCCCTCATAGATACAGGCCGGCTCGACCTAGAGATGGGCCTGCGGATCGGTGCCTGGCGCGGCCGAGCAGTCGACGCCGCTGTCGGTCACGGGGCAACCGCGGCGTGCGGGCTGTCTCCCAACGCGGCTCTGGAGTCCTTCCTGCAACTCGGTCTCGACGACCTTGTGATCGCGAGCATCACAGGTCCCGCCAACAGCACGGTAAGCGGGGACGAAGAACAGCTGGCACGACTCAGGGAATTCTGCCAGTCCACAGGCAAGTGGTGGGTCCCAGTCTCCAACCGGATCCCGTTCCACCACCCGCGGCTGCGCGACCTACTCGCACCGGGAAGCGGTGGCGCCGTTTCTGCGCCGCCGCAGATCAGCTGGCACGCGGGCGACGGCATCCCGGTGTACCTCGCCAGCGGTACACCGGTCGAATCTCTCACATCCGACCCACAAAACCTACTAGCCGAGCTCTGGTTGCCGATGGATCTCGCCGCCACGCGCACCCTAGTAATGTCGGCCAATCAAGCCCGAACGGTGGTCGAGATTGCTCCTCGGCCGTCCCTCGGCACCGCTATGTGCGAGAATGCCGATAACTCTCAACTCACTCATATTTCCGTCGCAGTACCCGGCCGGGCACCGGCACGGCAGCTGCTTCGCGCAGCCGCGACGCTGTGGGCGTCTCAGCCGGAATCCGGCTGCGAGACCAACAGCTCGGCGCCGTCACGGCCAGGCGCACAGCGCTATTGGTGGGATGAAGACGCCGATGCCAAGATCCCCCCTAGCAGCTCCTCAAACCGGTACCGGCTGCGCTGGACAACTGCCGCACGACCACCCCAGAGAGTGGCCGCGGTGCCGCTCTCGTGGACGGCGATATCAGGCGATCGGGCTTCCGCAACCGCCCTAGCTGACGCCCTTGCGGCGCACGGCGACGACGTCGCGGTCAGCGGCTGGAACACCGCCGTGGATCGGTTGCGGCCCACAGGATCGCAAGATGCTCGGCGTGGTGCCATCATCGACGCGACCGGTGCGCCCGACCCGGCAACAGACCCGGAGTGGCACGCGCGGCTGCTGACGCTGGTACAGACCCTCGGTGCCGCAGGTACAGAGGTATGGGTCGTCACCCGCAGCGCAACCACCGCAGGCGGACCGGTGGGTCTCGGCGGTGCGGCCGTCTGGGGTATCGCGCGGGCCGTCAGCGCCGAGCACCCCGACTGGTGGGGCGGAGCCATTGATCTTGACCACAGCGCCCCACTCGCATCTCAGGCGGCGCGCATCGTCCAAGAGGTACTGCAAGGTGGGGTCGAGGATCAGGTCGCCTACCGCGGCGGCGCTCGCCGGGTGCCGCGGCTGACCCCCGCAGGCTCTGACACGGCGATGCCGATCACACTTGACAGCGACGCCTCCTATCTCGTGACAGGTGGATCCGGCACACTTGGGCAGCGCATGGTGCGCTGGCTGGTCGCGCGTGGGGCACGCCATATCGTCGTGGCATCACGATCTGACGTGACCGCACAGCGCGAACGGATGGCCGGGCTTGTGAAAGAGATCACCGGCAAGGGCATCACGGTATCGTTCGTGCAGGCCGATGTAGGACGGCATGCCGACCTTGAGCAGATCTTCGCAGGCAGCGCACACCCCTGGCCTCCAGTTCGAGGCGTGCTGCATCTCGCCGGTCACATGACATCAGCGCCATTCGCCGACACCACGCCCGACGACATCCGCACCTCGTGGGCGGCGAAGGCCGCCGGCGCAGTCGCCTTGGAGGAGATCGCCAAGCAGTATCCGCTCGACTTCGTCGCCCTGTTCTCCTCTGCATCCTCAGTCTGGGGATCAGCGCTCGCCACCGCCTACGTCGCGGCTAACTACGCACTCGACGTCATCGCAGAGCGCGCCGGACGCCAGGGCCTGCCGTTCGTGTCAGCGAACTGGAGTTGGTGGCCCGACACCGCCATGGCGGAAGGCGTACACGAGTACTTCACACGGATGGGACTCGGCCCGGTCGATGAAACGAGCGGATGGTCGGCGATGGACCGGATCATCGGCGGAGGTGAGACTGGCGTGGTCGTCGCACCGATCGATTGGGCCGCGTTCCGGCCGGTCATGACGGCCCGTCGCCCGCGACCATTGTTCGACGCGATGTCTGCCGTTGCTGTCGGCGACACGTCTCATACCGTCGAGCGCACGAGCCCGTGGACACGCCACGAGATCGCAGCCCGCGCCGAGTCGTCACTGCAGGGCGTCCTGCATACCGACAACCCGATCGATCCGCAACGAGGCTTCTTCGACATGGGCGTCGACTCGATTATGACGCTCGAACTGAAGCGCAACATCGAGCGATGGACCGGACTGTGCCTCGACGACACGTTCCTCTTTGAGCACCCGCGACTGAGCGAACTTACCGACGCGTTAGCATCCAAGCTCCTTGAGCCGGTCGAGACCGGGGATACCGTTGCAGCCGCACCGCGCACCGCCAACAAAAACGACGTCAATGCCCTCGACGACCTGGCCACGGACGAGCTAATCCGCCTGCTGGAGCAGGAACTGGGTTCCACGAAAGGACCTCGATATGTCTGATGTAATTTCGCTGGCCGAGGCCGACACCACGCGTACGACGATCACGAACGCGCTGAAGGAGATCCGCTCGCTGCGCGCCGAACTCGCCGGCCGCCCTCCCGCACGCACGGAGATCACAGTCACCTCGGCAGCCTGCCGCCTGCCAGGTGCCGTCACACCGGAAGCGTTCTGGGACCTCCTGAACGCCGGAAACGCAACCACTGCCCCGATCCCTGCGGATCGCTGGGACAACGATGCTGTGTTCTCTCCTCACCCGGGTTCGCCCGGACGGTCCTACGTGACAGATGGATCGTTCATCGAAAACCCGTTCGCATTCGATCCAGAGCCGTTCAGAATGTCACCCCGTGAGGCGGCGTCGACAGACCCTCACCACCGGCTGATCCTGATGTGCACGTGGGAGGCGCTCGAGCGTGCCGGCATCGCTCCGGACTCCCTGCGTGGCAGCCGAACGGGCGTGTTCGTCGGGATGAGCGGGAACGACTTCGAGCGCAGCCGACTGGCAGGCGGAGCGAACATCGACGGACTCGCGTCGCTCGGCAGCGCGGCGAACTTCGCAGCGAACCGCGTCTCATATGCGCTCGGCCTGCACGGCCCTAGTCTCGTCCTCGACACCGCCTGCTCATCATCGCTGGTGGCCTTGCACCAAGCACGTCACGCACTCAACGAAGGCGAGTGCGACCTTGCGATCGTCGCCGGCGTGAATGTAATGCTGTCGGCCGAGGCAATGATCGCACTCAGCCAGAGTCGGATGCTCTCGCCGACGGGCCGGTGCCACACATTCTCGGATCAGGCCGACGGCTATGCACGCGGCGAAGGGTGCGTCGTCGTGGTGCTCCGTCGTGCCGCTGACCAGCCTGCCGACGCTGTGCCCCCGCTCGGCACGCTGCTAGGGACGGCCGTCAATCAGGACGGCCCAACCTCAGGTATCACGGTGCCGAACGGCAGCGCGCAGGCTGACCTGATCCGGTGCGCGCTCAAGGATGCAGGTATCGCCCCCACCGATGTCGACTATGTCGAGGCTCACGGCACAGGCACACCTCTCGGCGACCCCATCGAGTTGCGCGCGCTCGCTACTGTGCACGCCGGACGTACGTCCAACCTGCCCGTGGGATCGTCCAAACCAATCACCGGTCACCTCGAGGGCGCCGCCGGTCTAGTGGGATTCTTGAAGGCACTGCTCGTCGTAGCCCACGGTACGATTCCCGCCCAGCCCGTGGACGGGACACTCACTAGGGGTGTCGACTGGAACGCACTGCCCCTCACTGTACCCACAGAAACCTTCACGATCTCCGCGTCGAACCCCGTTGCGGGCGTCTCATCATTCGGTTACGGCGGAACGAACGCACACGCGATTGTCCGGCGGTCAGGAGCCGCTCCGCTGTCTGAGGCCGTACCGGTGCACTCGACCTACCCGTGGAAGCTCGCCAACCTTCGCCCGTCACAGGGCACTCGCAGCGTGGCAGCTGCGCAGATGTCCGGATTGCATCTTCGTGTGCTGCGCACCGGCCATGCCTCCGCCGAAGGACGCACAAGGCTCAACGCCCGTTCGGTACCGCTGTTGACCGAGCACATTGTGCACGGTCAGCTCGTCGTACCCGGCGTAGTATTCATGGAGCTAGTCCTGAGGCTCGCCGAGGCGGCGATCGGCGCCGAGGCCAGGGTTGTCGCCCTCGACATTTCCCGGCCGTGCGTGATAGCGGACGACGAAACCTTATCGCTTGTCGTCGCGTGGCAAGAGTCGACAGACCTGGTCGTGTCAGGCACACACACCATAACGGTCTCGTCGATGCGCGATGACGGAATGCTCCGGCACGCGATTGCTTCCCTGACAACGGAGCCTGTGACCGCTCCTCTGATGTCGGGGGTCGCGGATGCCAAGGACGCAGGCGTATCGATTGACCACGAGACGTTCTACGGGGAGCTATGGCCAAACGAGTTTCACATCGGCCGCAGCCTGACCCTAGTGGATTCGGCACACCGCCTCAGTGACGGCGAACTCCGGGGCCGGATCGCTGCCCCGCCCATAGGTTGCGCCGCGCTCACGAGCGGAATTCGGCCGGCCTTGCTCGTGCTCGACGCCGCGGTCCAGGTCGCCGGGGCGTTGCGCCATGACCGCGCGGATGGAATTGTCACTCTCGGCACAGGATTTGCCGAGCTCACGATGGGTAATGGCATCGATTTCACCGATGGCGCGGAAGTCCATGCCATCGCAACCAGCGAAGGGCGTGCAGACCTCATCGTCTCTTCGCCTGGTGGACCCACGCGCGCAATGATCGTGGGCGTTACGAATCTACCGGTCACCGCGGAGCAGCTGACAGCAGCGCTTGGCACGCGATCACGTTCGTCCGTTGAGCTTGACATCGATGGCGTCGAAGATCCGAAGGTCCTGGCTCGCCGTGCAGTCGCCGCATCTCTCGGGATCGACGAGGCCGTAGTCGACGGACGGGCCCGCCTCGAGGACTTGATGGATTCGATCCTTCTAGTGGAGCTCGCTGAGACTCTCACACCTCACGCTAAACGCGAGCTCGCTGTGTCCGACTTACTGGAGGCCGAGACCGTCGACGGTCTCGCATCGTGGCTGCAAGAGCTCGGCGCTTATTCCAAGAGCCGCGGGCCGGTTCCGGCCGTGCCCGTGGCAAGCACCGCATCTCCCTCCGGCTCCGCGGCTCACCTCCCGCTCCGCAAACGTGAACTTACCGTCGAGACGATGACCGCCCTCGCCGCCGAATACGACCTGCCCGGCGTTACAAGTACCCCACGCGATGCCCTCCCGGACGGGATTCTGCTGACCGGTGCGACCGGCTTCGTCGGTTCCTTCCTGCTACGCGAGTTGCTCGCGACTACGGACCGGCCCATCTTCTGTCTCGTCCGTGCCGACGATCAAGCGCAGGCCAAGATGCGGCTGCGTACAGCAGCCGCGGCGCACGGACTGCGCGTCGACGGTTTCGATGAGCGCGTGACGGCTATTGTCGGCGACCTCGCGCAGGAGCGCTTCGGCCTTGACACCTCCGCGTACCAGGATCTACATGAGCATGTGGGCGATGTGTTCCACAACGCCGGTGCGGTGAAGTGGACGGCATCGTACGACCAGCTCGCGCCGCACAACGTTGCAGGCACCGCTGAAGTTCTGAAGTTCGCCTCGAAAGGCAACGCGCGCCCAGTGCACTTCACGTCCACAGTCGGAGTGTTCTCGTCGGACCGGATCGATCTCGGCACGATAGACGAGACCGTGCCACTCACCGACAGCGACGCGCTTGTCGTCGGCTATGCCCAGACGAAATGGGTGTCTGAGATGATGATCCGCCGAGCCGGCGCGCTGGGGCTGCCGTTCACGATCCACCGCATCAACAGCGGCCCGTCCACCACTTCGGCGGGATTCAATCGGCTCGATCACCTCTCGCTGATCGTGAAGGGCTGTATCGAGTCGGGCCTCGCACCCCTCGATGGGCCGTTCCCGGTGCAGGCAGCGCCGATCGATCACATCGCGCGGGCATACGTTCGGCTAGCGCTTGACCCGGACTTCGAAGGCAGCACCTCCCATCTAGTCGGCGAGGCGATCATGCCGTGGTCCGACTTCTTCGCTCACGTCGAGAGGTACGGATACCCGGTGACCCGGCTGCCTTTCGAGGAGTGGCGCGCGGCCGTCACCAATCGGCGGTCCGGCACCCTTGCCCTGCTCGGCCTGGCACCCTTCCTCACCCGCACGATCGACGACGTGCACCTCGCCGACTTCTGCGCTCCGTTGACGCGTGCGGCCTTAGGCGCCGATGGGCCGTGGTGTCCAGTGCTCGACCAACAGCTCGTCCATACGTTCCTCGACGGCTTCGTCGCGGGACGGTTCATCAACCCGCCCACCGCTTAGTTGCCCAGACCTGGAGGATCCCCATGGACACCCGCTCGCTCGACCTCGCCGACAAGACCTACCGCACGGATCCGTTTCCAACCTATCGCATGCTGCGCACCGAGCATCCCGTGCACTTTCTCCCCGAATACACCTCTGAGGGCGAGGACGTGTACATGCTTAGCCGGTATCACGACGTGAACAACGCCCTAAAAAACACCAATATGTATTCGTCGCATGTGCGCCGCGACGACTACCTCGACCTGCCGATGATGGTGAACCGCGATGCCCCCGATCACCGCCGGATGCGCCACTACACAAACCAGGCTCTCAACGCCCGTCGCATCACGTCAATGGCTCCGTGGATCCGTGAGCTCGTCGGCGAGCTGGTCGGCGAGGTGCTCTCCTCAGACCGCGTCGAGTTCGTCGAAGGCTATTCGACGATGCTGCCGCTACGTGTGATCAGCGTACTGCTCGGGGTTCCCCTCGACCGCCGGCGCGACCTGCGGCGCTGGTCGCAGGCAGTAATGGACTTCTTCTCGGTCGCAGCTGGCCTCAATCCTGACGAGGTGCCAGGGTTCTTCGAAGACCTTGTCGAGTTCGGCAACTACATCGAGGAGCAAGCGCAGGCCCGCGAGAACAACCTCACCGACGATGTGCTCTCCAAGCTCGTCGAAGGACAACTCGCCGGTGAGCTCACCAAGGACGAGCTGATCGCGACAGGCTGGTCGTTTGTCGCCGCTGGCCATGAGACCACGATGAACCTACTAGGCGGTGGGATCCTGCTGCTCACACAACGTCATGATCTGCGCGCTGCCCTGAGGAACGACCCGTCGCAGCTCGGCGACTTCATCGAGGAGTACCTGCGTCTTTACTCCCCTACCCAGTGGACCGCGCGCCGAGCCGTTGTGTCCCACACCCTGCATGGAATCGACATCCCCGAGGGGGCACTCGTACACGTCCTGCTCGGCTCCGCCGACCGCGACGAAACCGTGTTCCACGACCCGGACGAGTTCAAGCTCGGTCGCAGCACAGAGGAGAAGCACCTCGCTTTCGGCGGCGGACCACACTTCTGCCCCGGTGCAGCGCTGTCACGGGTGATGGCCGAGGAAACCTTCGCGCAGTGGCTGCCGCACCTCGACCGGCTCCATGTCGACCCCGCTGACCCTCCCAGACTGCGTGAGCGGCAGGGCTCTTTCGGCTACGCGTACCTGCCCTTCGTTGTCTCGCACGCCACTGCCGATGAGGTCTCGGTATGAGAGCCACCTTCTCGCGTCGCGGGTTCCTGTCCGCCGCGGCCGCATCAGCGGCCGCGGCAATGATTCCAGGGGGTTCGGCATCGGCCGCCGAGGCCGCCGACGTGGTGATCATTGGCAGCGGATACGCCGGCGCAGTGGCAGCCCTGCGCCTTAGCCAAGCCGGAGTCTCAAACCTCGTGCTCGAGCGCGGCCGCCGCTGGGAAATCACCAGTGCTGGCAACACATTTTGCACTGGAGCAGCCCCCGACGGTCGCGCACTCTGGCTCGGCACATCGGCGCCGTTCCTGGACCGCAGCGTCCCCCGCTACACGGGCGTCCTCGAAGCGGTCGTGGGCGCGGGGATCGTGTGCCTCGCCGGATCCGGTGTGGGTGGCGGGTCGCTGGTCAACAACGCAGTCATGATGCAACCCCAGGAGGCAGACTTCCAACGGTCATTCGGCGACCGTTTGTCATACGCGGAAATGGCGACGACCTGGTATCCGCGCGCCCGAACTCTCAACGGCGCGAGCCCCATCCCGGACGACATCCTTGCGAGTCCCGAGTACGCCAACGCCCGGCAGACCGAGGCCGAGCTGCAGGCTACCGGCATCACGGCGATCCGACCCGACATCGCCGTGGACTGGTCGGTCGTGCGCGACGAAATAGCTGGCAGGGCCACCCCATCACTGATCGCTGGTCAATGCATCTTCGGCGTAAACAGCGGTGCCAAGCGCAGCGTCGATCACACGATCCTCGCCAATGCGGAGGCCACAGGGCGAACGACGGTCCGCCAACTCTCATCGGTCAGCAACATCCGCAAAACCGTCGGAGGCTTCCAGATCTCGGTGCAGGAGTTGGCCACAGACGGCAGTGTGCTGAAGGAATACAAGATCAGCGCTCGCTCAGTGATCCTCGCCGCAGGATCACTCAATACGACCAGGCTACTGTTGAAAGCACGGGATGAAGGCTCGATCCCGCAGCTGCCGCCGGGACTTGGCACCGGCTGGGGTACAGGCGGCGACGGGATTGTTCTGTTCCGGGGATCCCCCTCGCCGCAACCAGCCATCGGTGGCCCTGCACACATCGTGGGAAGCTACCGGTCGCAGAGCGGCCTTCCGGTCTCGCTGCTCAACTTTCCGCTCGGGGTGCCAACGGTCGACGCCGTCGCGCGCGAGGCGCTCGCTGTTGGCCACGTACCAGCTGTCGGGAGCCTGTTACGGGAATCGGTCTCTGGCGCAATCGTCCCCATCTGGCCCGTATGGAATACCAGGGTACTCGCCGCGGCCCGGGCCATGAACGAGCTCGTCGTTACTATCGAAAACGCAGTCCCAGGCCGTACCGCGTTGCTCAGCTCGCAGTTGATGACTTCGCACTCGCTCGGTGGCGTGGTCCTCTCCGACCTCACAAGCGACTCAGGAGAAGTCAAGGGCGTCGACGGCCTCTATGTCATGGACGCAAGTCTCATCCCCGGTTCGACGGGCGGAGTCCCACCAGCGCTAACGGTCACGGCCCTCGCCGACCGATGCGTCACGATCGCTTTGCAGAAAGGAGAGTTTGGAGCGTGATCACTGAACACAGACAGCAAGATTTCGGACACTTTGACATGACCAAATCAGTCCTCATAACGGGAGCGACAGGTGGCCTCGGACGCGCCACATCCTTCGCGCTGGCACGCCAGGGCGTGCCTCTCATCCTCGTGGCCCGCAACCAAGCTCGCGGCAAGGATCTTGCCCAGGAAATCCTCAGTGAGGTGCCGAGAGCGTCCGTCGTTATACGTGCCGCCGATCTCTCCGACCTCTCGAGCGTCAGCGCACTGGCTTCGGGTCTGGTCGCGGAGGAGATTGTCCCTCGCACGGTGATCTGCAACGCCGGGCTTCAGGTCGTGGACCGCATCCAACGGTCCATCGACGGCTTCGAGCTTACGATGGCCACTAACGTGCTCGGACACGTCGCGCTGCTCGCACCGCTGCTGGACCACCTGCGTCCGGGCACCCGGATCATTACGCTTGGCAGCGAGACGCACCGCGGCGGGATGAAGGCATTCGGATTCCCGGCAGCGCGGTGGTCGGACATGTCGACGCTACTTCAGCCACATGTGGGCACACCTACGACCTCGCACGCAGGCCAGGTGCGCTATTCAACGTCCAAGCTGGCTTGCATCGCGATGGCATACGAACTCGACCGTCGGCTCCGCGGCCGAGGGGTGCGCGCAGTGAGCTTCGACCCCGGGATGATGCCTGCCACCGGCCTCGCGCGGGAATATCACCCGATCGCGCGCGCGATCTATACAGCCCTCACACCTCTGCTGGTGCGGATGCCTGGAGCCAAGACTGTGCCTGAGTCGGCGGCCGACCTCGCGTGGCTCGCGACCGCCCCGGAGGCAGAGTCCCTGATGGGCGGTTATGTCTCAGGACAGCGCGAATGCCGAAGCTCGGAGGTGTCCTATCGCGAGGGGCTCGGAGCCGAGATCTGGAACACTTGCCTCGAGCAGGCAAGGATCCCGGCCGCTGATGACTGACCCGGTCCATCCGCGGATCGCAGGAGCCGTCGTCCTCTCAGACGCCACAGCTTCGGCCCAATACATCCCATCGGGGGCACAGGAGGTCGAGGAGCAGACTAAGTTCCGCGAGCGGATGAGCGCCGAGCGGCACGCTGCATACCGGTCGGGTCGCGGTGCCGCGCATCACGCGCTTGAGGCCTGGCGTCCCGGCGAAACTGCGGCACATACCGAGGTGCTGCGAGGGCCACTTGGTGGGCCAATCGCGCTGCGCTCCTATGGCCAGGATCGTGGCGAAATCGCCCGCGTATCAATCGCCCACTGTCCAGGATGGGCGGCCGCGGCTGTCTCCGAATGCGGACGCCCCATTGGGGTCGATGTAGAGCCGCGCCCGTCAACATCCCAGGCTGCGCTGATACGGGCCCTGTCCGCGCGCGAAACGGAGGCTGCAACCGCGGCCAACCTCGCACCCGCGGACGCCGCCCTCATAGTGTGGACAGCGCGAGAGGCCGCGGGGAAGACACTGAGGACGGGGCTGGTGGTCGCCTCCGGCGTCCTCGAAGTCGCCGAGATCGGCCTCATAGCCGACGACACGTACGAGGTGCGCTACGCTCGGCTACCCGCGATATCGGGCATCGCTCACCTAGGTGACGAGGTCGTCCTCGCCGCGGCCACACCCTGTCGACGCAGCGACCGCGTCAACATGATTGAGACCGACGCAACTAGTTCAATGCAGCGTTTGTGGTGGGTCGGGATCAGTCGAAGAGATGTACCGTGGAGCAATGGGGCCGAACCACGGCTCCGGGAACGGATGAAGTCATGAACCTACGTGAACCACTCTTGGAAGCTGCAATCACGCTGCTCGACAAGGGTGGACCCGAGAACGTGACGCTCCGTGAAGTGGGCCGGATAGCGGGCGTGTCACGCACTGCGCCGTACCTATACTTCGCCAGCAAATCTGCGCTGCTCGCAGCCATCGCGACGCAGGAACTGCGCGCTCTAGAGCGGACAGTGGAGGACCTACCCCGCGAAACCCTCACTGCATGGGACATGCTGTGGCACGCGATTCGGCATTATGTCTCGTGGGCGCAAGAAAGACCGGAACGTTTCAAGCTCGTGTTCAGCACCTGGGAGAGCGAGAGCGATGAGCTTCGACGAGCGGCCGACCGGGCCGCCGAGCTGCTTGTCGAGCTGATAGTCCGCTGCCAGGACGAGGCTTCCCTCCCCAAAGGTGACCCGTGGGTCCTCGCAGCCGCCATCCGCGCATTCGCACACGGTGCCGCCACGCTGGAGCTGTCGGGGCATCTGCTCGTTCAGGACCGGCAGCCGCTCAACGCCGTGTACCTTGTCGAGAATTACCTCGCGGCGATCCCGTTCCTGGCGCCCGGCAACGATGCACCGGCGGGCCCCCAGCGGGACCTCGCACGCAAAGTTGGCTGACGATATTGCCCACTGGAATTCGATCGATCGTGTATCAGGGAAAGATACAAGGAAGCATGGGAAATCATCGAGACCAGAAATGGTGCCGTCCATGTATTCAATAATTAGTTATCCACGGCACTACCCGATGCCTGCCCACGAAGGATCGGAATAACGTTGCAGAATATACATTCTTCGTTCCATTCCCGGGCCATTCGAGCTATTGTCTAAGACGCCTAACTGGAGATCTGCAATGAATTCAATAGCCCCAATGAGCGCCTACCGCGACACTGACACCATGGTCCAGGACATCGTCGACCGGACAGGCGCCGAAGATCTGGACTTCATGGCGCTCAACCACGACGCGCCGCCGGGGACCAGGGCAGTCCTCTACCTTAGGGTTTCGTCAAAGGGGCAGGTCAACACCGACTACGATCCGGAAGGCATCTCGATTCCCGTCCAACGGGAAGCCTGCCTGCGCAAAGTCGTGCAAATGGGCCTGACGGTCGTCACCGAATACATCGAACCTGGCCGAAGCGCCACCGAGATGACCAAACGCGTCGCCTTCCAGGAAATGCTGCGCCGTGTCCGCGCAGACAGGGACGTAGACTACGTCGTCGTCTATAAACTTTCCCGCTTCGCACGCAATCGCACCGATGACGCGATCGTCATGGCCGACCTCAAGAAGCGCGGAGTCACCCTGATCAGCGCCACCGAGTCGATTGACGCCAGCCCTGTCGGCCAGCTCATGCACGGCCTCCTCGCCGCCTTCAACGAATACCGCTCCGCCGAAGACGGCGCCGACATCAAATACAAGATGGCCCAAAAGGCGAAGAAAGGTGGCACGATCGGGCGGGCACCCGTCGGGTACCTCAACGTCAGGGAGTACTTCGAAGGACGCGAGGTCCGCTCGGTGGCCGTCGACGAAATCCGGGGCCCCGCTCATCCGGCAAGCCTTTGAGCTCTACGCCACCGGCGACTACACCTTTATCGACCTGTCCGAGACGATGGAGGACAGTGGCTCACCACCAAACCAACTGCTAAGCGTCCATCCAAGGCGATCGCTCCCACATACTTCTCGCGCCTGCTCCGAGACCGCTACTACTGCGGAATCATCACCTTGGACGGAGCCGAACATCCCGGACGCCACGAAGCCCTCGTCTCCGACGAACTCTTCGATAAGGTCCAGCGGTTACTGGACAGCCCGCGGGGTGGCCGGGGAACGCCGACGCGTGCACGAGCACTAACTCAAGGGCACGCTGTTCTGCGACAACTGCCACAAGCGCGGCATCGTCCATCGCATGGTCATCCAACGCTCGATCGGCCGCAGCGGCAACGAATACTTGTATTTCTTCTGCGCCGGCCGAACAGTCAAAGACTGCTCCAGCAGCCACATCAGCACCGCCCGGCTTGAAGACGCCGTGATACGTGAATATGGCAAACTCCAGTTCACGCCAGACTTCCTCGACCTCGCCCGGACACGCATCCGGGAGGCCCTTCGCGAGAAGGAGGCGGCCAATCTGCTCCTCCAAAAGCAGCTTGCCGCGACGCTGAAGGAATGCGCTTCCAAGGAAGAGAACCTGCTCGATCTCGCCGCCGACGGCACCATCGCCAAAGAAAAAATCCGCATCCGGCTGACCGACATTGAGCGCCAGCGCACCAGGGTCCGCGACCAGCTGGAAAGCGTCGAATCCAATCACGCAATTGCCTTCAGCTAGAGTTAAACCACCTTCTCCTCCAGAGGACTTTCACCTCCAAGCAAATGTCCATGCTGGGCGTACCACCAAAAAGGGAACCACCAGATCTGGTGATTCCCTTTTGGTATACGTTGAAGACCTACTCGACGGTATCCATGATGTCGATGGTTCGAATAAGGTCAATATGGTGGAGCTGAGGGGACTCGAACCCCTGACCCCCTGCATGCCATGCAGGTGCGCTACCAGCTGCGCCACAGCCCCAAAATCAGTTGTCACATTGAGCCGAAAGCGGCCGAAGCAACTTGTTCAGTGTAGTAAATTTTCGAGCCCCCGCAAAATCGGCAACGGCGCTTTCCTAGCCTTCCAGGGGTGTGGAAGGCATCGACGCCAACCCGACATTGTGCTCGGTCAATTGCCAACTTGAAGATCGGATGTACGCGGGACTGAGCTCCTCAAGCACGGTCCAGTGGCAGTTCGCCACCCCGCTGAGCGATCCCCAGATTTCCGGTGCAATGCCCATGAGCGCGGCAACCCCTGCACGGATGGCACCACCGTGGCTCACGATGATCGCCGTCTGTCCGGATTCGAGGCGGGACACGGCGTCGTTAGTGCCGTCGGTCATGCGCGTGCCGACCTCAACCCGGCTCTCCCCACCGCCTGCACCAATCGTGGGGTCGCCCTCGTGCCAGAGCTGCTGCTCCTCGGGAAATCGTCTATTGATCTCATCGAAGGCTAGTCCCTGCCACCGGCCCGCATACGTTTCCCTGAACCGGGCATCAGCCTCAACGGACAGCCCGGTGAGCGCACCCAACTCGGCCGCCGTGTCGTAGGCACGGGTCAAATCCGAAGAAACGATGAGTGACGGGGAGAAATGCTTCAACTCGGCGGCGGCCTCAGCAGCCTGCCTGCGTCCGAGATCATCGAGCGGGATATCTTCCTGCCCCTGAAACAGACGCCGGGCGTTCCATTCCGTACGTCCGTGCCGCCAGAAGATGATTCGCCGTGCTGTTGGCCGTGAGTCCCCGGCTGCCGTGTCGGCAGTCTGTGAACTCACTCAGTCTCTCCGACGCCGGTACGCACGGCGTCGTCAAGCTGGAGATCCACGGCCGGGCAGTCGCCCCATAGGCGCTCAAGCGCATAGAACACGCGGTCTTCCTGATGCTGCACGTGGATCACCACTTCGGCGTAGTCGAGCAGCACCCAGCGTCCTTCGCTTCGCCCTTCCCGACGGACCGGTTTGAGGTCCTGCTTGGCCAGCTCCTCCTCGATGCCGTCAACGATGGCGTTTACCTGTCGCTCACTCGGCGCCGAGGCAACGAGAAATACGTCGGTGATAGCCAGGCGCTCACTGACGTCCATGGCCACGATGTCCTGGGCAATTTTCTCCGACGCCGCGCGTGCTGCGGTGCGGGCAATCGCGATGGACGATTCCGATGCGCTCACTGATCTCCTAAAGTGTGGTCAGCCGCCAAAGCCGCCAACAATCATCATGATTCCGGTAATGAGCGCCAGGGCGCCCAAACCAACAACTGAATACTGCACTATCCGCATGCGTTGCACACGGGCCAGCCCTGCGGTCATTGCATCGAGCGGCTCGAGTCCGTAAGCGCTGCGGGCTCGGATGGGTGTTGCGCCGTCGGAGCCTGGCCGACGCTGCTCGCGGACCATAGCCTCTGCCTGCGCAAGCACACGGGACCGCCCTGCGGAATCGGGGGACAGTGCGGACAGCGGCTCCTGGCTGGGCACGGCCGGGGCGGTGACCACCGGCTGGACCACCCGCTCATGCGGGGCAGGACTCTTCGGTACGACGGCGGGAGCCACCGTTCCGCCGGGCCCTTCGTGAAGCTTCGGCATGGCACCGGTGACCACTGGGATGTGCGACGTTGACGGTGCGGGTGAGGACGGATCCTCCGACCGCGGACCACGCGCGAACTCCACCGGGGAAACGATCGAAAGGTTGTGCGCCGTTGTGGGGTCATTCAGCACCGGCTTGCGCTGCCGGTTCTCCTGCGTAAGCTGCTGGATCTTCTGCGCACGGGTGTTGAGGATCGCGGCGCGTTCAGCAAGCGCCTTCTGTTGCGCGAGTATTTCCAGATCTACGGAGAACGGATCGTCCTTCGCCGCCGCTTCCATCATCGCGACCTGGTTCTGAGCCTGCCCGATGATCGCCTGGCGCGCAGCAAGCGCCTGTTCGACCGTCATCTCGCCGAGCTCAGCCGCATCGGTGTCCGGCGGACCTGCAGCGGTGGGAGCCTCGGAGGGAGACGCTTGCTGATCTTGTGCACGGGCAGCCGCCTGCTGCTGGAGACGAAGCTGACGCCGGGTGGGGACGTTCTGCTCCCGTTCCTGCTGCTGGTCGGCCAGGGCCCGGTAGCTACGAAGAGTTTCGCGGTTGCGGGCACGCGCCTGGGAAACACGTTCCCCCGGCTGCGTTGGCGACGGGGCGTCCACGGGCGCATTAGCTGCCCGACGGCTTCGGCGTTCGGTTGTTGTGCCTACCGGTCCCGGTGCGCTGTCCGAACCGGAAGAACCGCGTTGCTCCAGTCCCCGCACGTCCGGGGACTGCGACTGATCCTCGGCAGGCCTCTCGCGCGCTTGCCGGAGGGACCTCCGGCTTCGTGCGGACTCGTGACCATTGCTCATTACTTCTTCACCCGATGGTTGTCATGTAGTTACGGACTTGCCAATTTGGAACGAATCCTCCGAGATGGATCCCTCTTTCCGGTAGAGCCCGTGCTTGGCGATGTATTGGACCACACCATCCGGTACCAAATACCACACCGGTTCTCCGGCGGAGACCCGTCGGCGGCAGTCTGTCGAGGAGATCGCCATTGCAGGCACCTCCATGAGACTTACGTCCTTGCCGCGACTGGTTAATTCGTGACCCGGCCTGGTGACCCCCACGAAATGAGCCAGCGACCACAGCTCGTCGACATTCTTCCAGGACAGGATCTGCGCCATGGCGTCCGCTCCCGTAATGAAGAAAAGCTCCGCATCCGGACGTGTTGCCCTAAGGTCCCGGAGAGTATCGATCGTGTAGGTTGGCCCCGGACGATCGATGTCCACCCTGCTCACTGTGAAACTCGGGTTCGAAGCCGTGGCGACCACCGTCATGAGATAGCGGTGCTCAGCCGGGCTGACCTCCTTGGCGTTCTTCTGCCAGGGCTGCCCGGTAGGCACGAAGACAACCTCATCCAGATTGAACGCGGCCGCTACTTCGCTTGCTGCGACCAGGTGTCCGTGGTGAATGGGATCGAACGTTCCACCCATGACACCCAACCGCCAGCGGGAAGACCCCTTGCGCGCCGGGGCGTTCGGGCTGATCCCATGCCCGGCGGTGGTTTCGGAAGGAACAGTCAAGGAAATCAGTGCTGTGAGGCTTCGCCGTGATCGTGCTTGTTCGGGTGCTGGCGATGAGGGTCGGCGTGTTCTTCTACGGCCTCGTGACGGTGGCCCAGACTCGTGAAGGCAATGGTTGCGAACATCAGCAGCAGAAGCGCACCCATGATGATACCGCCGTACGCGATGGCCGGCATGGGAAGCTCTGTGTGATGTTCAGCGGTCTCGCCTGCAACGACTGCGACGTTGAGGATGGTCAGCATTCTTCTCCCCTTGACAATCATAGATGGGCCCGCCTACCGGGCGCGGGCCAGCGCTTGGTTCCCTACTATGGTACGCGCTAACTTTCCGGCGCTCGAACCGCCCACGCCCCGCCCGGCAGGCCGGCGGCTACCGGCGGATGTGACCGTCGCCCTGGATGATCCACTTGGTGGTGGTCAATTCACGTAGGCCCATCGGTCCGCGTGCGTGCATTTTCTGTGTGGAGATTCCCACCTCGGCGCCGAGTCCCAGCTCACCGCCGTCGGTAAAGCGTGTAGAGGCGTTCACTATGACCGCAGCTGAATCAACCCCCGCAATGAATTGCTCCGAGCGGGCCAGGTTGTTGGTGATGATGGCCTCAGTGTGGCCGCTGCTCCAGGTCCTGATGTGCTCAAGCGCATCATCCACGGAATCGACCATTGCCACCGCGATATCGAGGTCCATGTATTCACGCGCCCAGTCGTCGTCGTTGGCAGTTTCCGCGCTCACGCCGCTGGGTAGGACTTCCTGGATCCGTGGGTCTGCATGAATTCGTACCCCCGCTTCCGCCAGGGCCTTGAGTACTGCGGGCGCTGCCTGCGCGTCCTTATGAACCAGGAGCGTCTCGACCGTGTTGCAGACACTGGGACGCTGCGTCTTGGCGTTGAGGAGGATCTCAACTGCCATCTCCTCGTCAGCGCCTTCATCGAGGTAGATGTGGACGTTGCCCTCACCCGTTTCGATGACGGGAACCGCGGCATTCGTGACCACGGTCTGGATGAGGTCGTGGCCACCGCGCGGGATCAGGACATCCACGCGGCCGCGTGCCTTCATAAGGACGTTGGCCCCCTCCCGCCCGTACTCGTCGACGGTCTGCACGGCGTCGGCCGGCAGTCCGGTGCGGTCAAGGGCATCACGGATGATCCCAAGCAGCGCGGCGTTGGTATTCGCGGCAGCGCTTCCACCCCGAAGGATTACGGCGTTGCCGCTCTTCAGCGCCAGTCCGGCGATATCAACTGTGACGTTGGGGCGCGCCTCATAGATGGCCGCGACGACGCCGAGGGGTACGTGTACCTGACGCAGGCGCACGCCGTTGGGCAGGGTCTGCCCACGGGCAACAGTTCCTACGGGATCCGGCAGGCCGGCAAGGTTCTCCAGGGCAGCGGCGAGGCCCGCGATCCGTTCCTCGGTGAGGCTTAGCCGGTCAAGCAGGGCCTTGGATGTGCCATTCGCTTCTCCGGCCTCGAGGTCCACCTCGTTTGCGCGGAGGATGACGTCCCGGCGGGCTACCAAAGCTTCGCCGATTGCCTGCAATGCCTTGTCCTTGTGGGCACGGTTTGCCCGCGCTATCAGCCGTGAGGCAGTCCTGGCGCGATCCGCAACGGCGTGCACAGCCTGCTCAACGTTTCCAGCTGGTTCCGGCTGCTTCGTTGAAGCGGTGTCGGTGGTGGTCGGATGGGCAGTCTGCTGTGTTGTCACGTCAGTCATCAGGCAATTCTATCGAGCGGCGCCCCGGAACCCCAGCGGGCTCAGGACGGCGCAACAGTATTCAGGACCACGAGGTCGTTCACATGGACTACCGACCGCTCGTATTCCCTGCCCAGTTCGCGGGCCAGTTCACGCGTGGATCTGCCAAGCATCCGGGGCAGTTCGAAGGAACTGTAATTGACGAGTCCGCGCGCGATCGGAGCGCCGCTACGGTCCACCATCTCCACCGGATCTCCCGCCTCGAACTCGCCTCTGACCGAGATGATGCCTGCTGGCAGTAGTGATCGCCGCCGCTCCCCCACAGCCTTCGCGGCGCCGTCGTCGAGCGTAAGCGTCCCCTGGATGCGCGCCAGGTGGGCAAGCCACAGGAGCCGGATCGGCTGGCGGCGGCCGGCTGTGCTGAACCAGGTGCCGACGTCTTCCCCTGCCAGCGCCGGCCCAGCGTTCGCAGCCGAGGTTACCAGGGCCGGGATACCGGAGGCGGCCGCGATGGTTGCTGCCTCGACCTTGGTGACCATGCCGCCGGTACCGACCCCGGCTTTACCCGTCCGGCCGATGCTCACCCCTTCCAGGTCCTCTGGACCGCGGACCTCCGGGATCCGCTTGGCGCCTTCCTTGGGCGGTCCGTCATACAGGGAGTCGACGTCGGACAGCAGAACCAGCGCATCAGCCTTCACCAGGTGGGCAACGAGCGCCGCTAACCGGTCATTGTCGCCGAACCGGATCTCCGAACTGGCGACGGTGTCGTTCTCGTTGACAATGGGGACGACGTCGAAATTCAGCAGCCGCTCCATGGCGCGGTGGGCGTTCGCGTAGTGGCTTCGCCGCATCAGGTCATCCAGGGTCAGGAGCACCTGACTCACGGTCACGCCGTGGGCACCGAACGCATGGGTGTAGCGGGCCATGAGGAGGCCCTGGCCAACACTGGCCGCGGCCTGCTGGGACGAGAGCTGGTTGGGCCGCCTGGCCAGGCCGAGGGGCGCCAGACCTGCCGCAATCGCACCGGAAGATACGAGGATGACTTCGGTGCCTTCATTGTGGCGCGCGGCAAGCACATCAGAGAGTGCAAACAGCGCTTCGTCGGAGAGTCCTCCGGAGAGTGAAGTGAGTGAGGATGAACCTACTTTGACAACAATTCTCTTGGCTTTGGCCAGTCCGGATCGGGTCTTGAGAGAGCGCTTTGCGGTCATCTATTCCTTCTGTCGGGGTCTTGCTTTCAGGTTTCGGCCGATTCGCGCGCCTGTCAGTCTTCGTCGGCAGGAGCGTCCTTGTCAGCCGATGCTGCGGCTGCTCGGGAGTTCTTGTAGTTCACCGATTCGGTCCAGATCCCGGCTTTCCGCTCGGCTTCGAGTTCGTCGCGGGCTGCTGCGCGCGCGTCCTTGCGGCTCTGGTAGTCATCGCGTTTCGCTTCACGTGTTGGACGCACGAACTCCGCGAGACGGAGGTCAGTTCCGCGAGGTGAAGCGAGGAGTTCAGCCCCGCCCATCATGGTTGGCTCCCAGTCGAAGACGACGCCGTCACCCTCGCCGATCACCACCGTGTCCCCCGGCTTGGCTCCGCTCTTGAAGAGCTGTTCCTCGACACCCAATTTAGCGAGCCGGTCGGCAAGATAGCCAACGGCTTCGTCATTTGTGAAGTCGGTCTGCTTCACCCAACGTTCAGGCTTTTCGCCCAATACACGGAAAAGGGGTTCCAGGTTCTTTTCCTCACGCCGGATGGTGAAGCCCTTTTCGTTGACTGCGCGGGGACGCAGGACGGGAGGGACGACGACGGGCGGCAAGGCTTCGAGCTTTTCCCGGGCGTCGCGCACGATCTCGGCCATGGCGAAGCCGAGTTGGCGCAGTCCCTCATGGCTGGACGCTGACACCTCGAACACGCGGTAACCCCGGGATTCCAGTTCCGGACGCACAAACTGTGCCATGTCGCGCCCGTCCGGGACGTCTACCTTGTTCAGGGCAACGAGGCGCGGACGTTCGTTCAACGGGATGACTTCGCCACCGGGTCCGGCGTAGCTCATGTCCACCGCGTAACGCTCCAGTTCGCGTTCGATGATCTCCAGGTCGCTGAGCGGATCCCGCTCCGATTCGAGCGTGGCGCAGTCGAGGACGTGCACCAGGGCGGCGCAGCGTTCCACGTGCCGGAGAAAGTCGTGGCCGAGCCCCCGGCCTTCACTCGCGCCCTCGATCAGCCCGGGAACGTCCGCGATGGTGAACCGCACCTCGCCGGCTTCAACGACACCCAGATTCGGCCGAAGCGTGGTGAAGGGGTAATCGGCGATCTTCGGACGGGCAGCCGACATGGCGGCGATCAGGCTCGATTTTCCGGCTGACGGGAATCCAACGAGGGCGATGTCTGCGATGGATTTGAGCTCCAGGACAACGTCCCGTGCATCACCGGGAATGCCAAGCAGCGCGAATCCCGGAGCCTTTCGCTTCTGGGAGGAAAGCGAAGAGTTCCCGAGACCCCCTTGGCCGCCGGCAGCTGCAACGTATTCGGTCCCCGCCCCGACCAGGTCGGCGAGAACTTTGCCGTCGCGCGTCTTGACCACGGTGCCGTCCGGCACGGGAAGGATCAGCGTTTCGCCCTTCCGGCCTTCGCGCCAGTCACCCATTCCGTTGCCGCCGTTGGTGGCATGGCGGTGCGGTGCGTGGTGATAGTCGAGGAGGGTGGTGGTCTGCGGATTCACGCGGAGGATCACCCCACCGCCGTCGCCGCCGTTACCGCCGTCGGGACCGCCCAGTGGCTTGAATTTCTCCCGCTTGACCGAGACGCAGCCATGTCCGCCGGTACCGCCGGAGACATGCAGAACCACCCGGTCAACGAAGCTTGCCACGGTGTACTCCTCTTGGAAATGTCACATCGATGCCGATTCTATCCGGCTTAAAAGAAGGTGGGGCGAGCCTTGCTGGCTCACCCCACCGATAAATCTGAGCTGGTGCTCACGCGCGGTGTGCGGTTGCGGGTACTACTCCGCTGCCGCACCCACGATATTGACGACGCGGCGCCCGCGGCGGGTACCGAACTCAACGGCTCCGGCCTCGAGGGCGAACAGCGTGTCATCTCCGCCACGTCCAACGTTGGCGCCGGGGTGGAAGTGGGTTCCGCGCTGGCGGACGATGATTTCGCCTGCCTTGACGACCTGACCGCCGAAGCGCTTCACGCCGAGGTACTGGGCGTTGGAGTCGCGACCGTTGCGAGTGGAACTCGCACCCTTCTTGTGTGCCATCTGTTATGCCTGCCTTCTACTGAAACTGAAAACCAGTGGATGAGTAACCGGTAACGGCTACTTGATCCCCGTGATCTTGACCTTGGTTAGTTCTGAACGGTAGCCCTGGCGCTTCTTGTAGCCGGTCTTGTTCTTGAACTTCTGGATGACAATCTTGGGACCGCGGAGGTTCTCCACGATCTCGGCAGTAACAGTGACCTTCGCAAGGTCTTTTGCTGCTGACGTTACCTTTTCGCCGTCGACCAGAAGGAGAGCAGGCAGCTGGAAGCTGGTGCCGGCCTCACCGGGGACGCGGTCAAGGGTAACGAGGTCTCCCACGGAAACCTTTTCTTGGCGGCCGCCTGCGCGGACAATCGCGTACACCACTTGGGAACTCACTTCTCTCGACGATCAAAACTGTTTGCATACTGTCTCCGGGACCGTACGCTGAAAATGAGCGTAGCCGGAGGTGCTTGTGCACTTGCGGTGTCCCGGCGCCCGGAATTAGTCATACGAGGGCGCCTGCACCGAAGATCAAGATTACGGCAATTTCGCGGATTCCCGCAAATCAAGGCGAGTCGGCGCGTCGAAGAACTCGTGTTCGTACCAGGCGGACGCTTCGAAAGCGGCCAGCATGGCGCGCCGATCGTGCCCGGAAGCACCGGCAAAGGCCGCGTCCGCGTAGGCGATTGCCTGCGATGTCGCCTCGGCAAACGCCGGGTCGGCGTAGGTTTCCATCCAGGTTGCGTAGGCGTGCTCCCGCCCGGCTCCCGCCGCCGTCCATTGCGCGTGGAGCGTGTTGCCCACGTGCGCATACAGCCAGTAGCAGGGAAGTACAGCAGCAACCACAACCGGGTAGCTCCCGTTGGCGGATGCCGCGAGGAGGTGATCTACATAGGCCTTGGTGACCGGGCCCTGTTCGGGCATGGTCTCGCGACCGGACAGCCAGGTCCGGTGCAACTCGGATTCCACTTCAAGGCAGTTCTTCGCCCCGCTTGCCCAGAACAATTGTTCAGCCTCAGTGGGAGCGAGGGAACTTGCGCGGGCCAATACCCGCGAATAGTCCCGCAAATACAGCGCGTCCTGCGCGAGGTAGTAGGCGAACTGGTCCGCTGGCAGCGTTCCATCTCCCAGCGATGTCACGAACCCCAGGGTGCCGATGGCCGCACGGTGTTGCGCGGTGAGTTCCCAGGCCTGCTCGCTGAAGGGCCGGGAATTCGCTGTGTCGGAGATGCCCATTGCGTGGAAGTGGTGAATCGGCCCGTTGCCCTGGCCGACTTCGAGTTCGTCCGCATGTTCCAGGGCACCACGTAGCCAGTCCTTCACCAGCACCAGCGACCTGTGCCAGTTGTGGGTACGAACCTGCACGGTCGCCAACGCGGCGGACAGGGAGCAGCCGGTGCCATGGGTATTTCGCGTTGCCACCCGTGGACCGCCGACCTCAGTCACCACCAGGGTGCCGTCCGAGGGCTCAACCAGTGCGTCAGGACAGCCCGTACCTCCAAGGTGCCCACCCTTCACCAGCACAACCGTGCCCGTGGCGGCAGCGAGCCGTTTTCCCTGCTCGAGCGCGTCTTCCCACGTTGTCGCGACCGGTTCGTTCAGCAGAACCGCGAGTTCAGGAACATTCGGCGTTACCAGCGCAGCAAGCGGTACCAACGCCCGCAGGGCGTCTTCCGCGTCAGTGGCCAACAGTCGGTCACCGCTGGTAGCGACCATCACCGGGTCAAGAACGACGACGGCGCCGCCCGCTTGCGGCAGCCACTCCCGGACCGTCTGAATGGTTTGTGTGTCCCCCAGCATGCCGATCTTGACGGCATCGATCACGACGTCGTCACTCACCGCAGTGAGCTGCTCACGAAGGAACGAGGACGGCGGGGTGTGCACGCTGCGCACGCCCCGGGTGTTCTGTGCCACGAGGGAAGTGACGGCAGCCATGCCGTACCCGCCGTGGGCGCCGATGCTTTTGAGGTCCGCCTGGATCCCTGCACCGCCGGTGGGATCGGTGCCTGCGATGCTGAGCACGCGGGGAACGGTCCGTACCCCGGGTACGGTGGACTGGAAATCTACTGTGTGCTGCATGAGCGTGCGAATACTCATTCGCGACATCCCTCCGCTAGGCCAAGGACCACCGGACGGCGGCCATCTCTAGATCAGGTTCAACGCGTTTCATCTCAGCCGGCAGGTGCCGGCACCGCGTGTCACTGCGTCTACCCTATCCCAGCGCCGGAGGCGTGCGAACCTGCCTGCCGTGAGGCTGCGGCAACGGGCTGACCGTCCTACACAGCGCAGGGCGCGCCTTCCCTCGCGGAACGGCGCGCCCTGTAGCCGCTGTGGGACTTAGAGGTCGGAGGCCGGCACACCGACCCCGAGGATCATCGGCTCCTCAGCAGGGGTTTCTTTGGGCGCATCCCTGTGCACCTTGGCTACGTACTGCGCGCCCGCTGCAGCGTTGGACTCTGCGGCCCTGCGTTCGATCGTGGCGTCCGAGGCAGAGCCCTGAGCGCTGCTGGCGGACCGGTGGCGCCTTGCGCGGCGTCCGCGGGAACCAGGTTGTGCTTCCTGTGCCGGAGCGACGGACTGTTCCTGGCCACGCGGAGCCTCGACTGATGCCTCCGGCCGAGCCACAGGTTCGGCCGACGGGTACCGGTTGAAGGCTTCCGTAAGGCTTTCCAGCGTCAGTCGCGGCTCTTCCCTGGTGGAGACAGGCGCCGATTCCGCCCGTGGCAGGATTACCTTCTCACCGTTGATCGTGAGCACGGCGCCCGATGCCGCCACCTGTTCGGTGTGTCCCTCGTGCTCGTGCTCATGTTCGTGCGCGGCATGAGTGGCAGCAGCAATGTTCGCCAATGCGGCACGTGCTGCTTCGGCACGTGCCTGGCGTTCGGCGTCGTCGGCCTTTGGCTCGGCAGCCTGCGGCTGCTCCTCCTGCGGCTGGTTCTTGACGCGGTTCCGCTTGCGTTCGCTGCGGGACATCTTTTCCTGGCGCAGATGCTGCTGGTGATTCTCGGAAGACACAGCGTGACGGCGGTGTTCCACCGGCTCGTCGTGCGTGACGACGCCGCGGCCGGCACAGTGCTCACAGTTCTCACCGAAGACCTCGAGGAGGCCTGTGCCCATCCGCTTGCGCGTCATCTGCACGAGCCCGAGCGAGGTAACCTCGGCTACCTGATGCTTGGTGCGGTCCCTGCCGAGGCATTCGACCAGTCGCCGCAGCACCAGATCGCGGTTCGCTTCGAGAACCATATCGATGAAGTCGATGACGATGATGCCGCCGATGTCCCGGAGACGAAGCTGCCGGACAACTTCTTCGGCCGCCTCAAGGTTGTTCTTGGTGACTGTCTCTTCCAGATTGCCGCCGCTCCCGGTGAACTTGCCGGTGTTCACATCCACAACGGTCATTGCTTCTGTCCGGTCGATGACCAGTGATCCGCCCGAGGGCAGGAACACCTTGCGCTCCAGTGCCTTATGGATCTGCTCATCGATCCGGCGTGCGGCGAAGATGTCTTCGTTCTGGGTCCACTTCTCAAGCCGGCCAACCAGATCCGGGGCAACGTACATGACGTATGCCTCTATGGTGTCCCACGCTTCCTCACCGGAAACGATGAGTTTCGAGAAGTCCTCGTTGAAGACGTCGCGGACAACCTTGATTGTCAGGTCCGGCTCCCCATAGAGCAGTTCCGGGGCAAGCGTCTTGGTTGACGATGCCTTACCCTCGATCGTCTCCCACTGGGACCTGAGCCGGTTGATGTCGTGGGTGAGTTCCTCTTCGCTGGCACCTTCGGCGGCGGTCCGCACAATGACTCCGGCGTTCTCCGGGAGCCGGTCCTTCAGGATCCGTTTGAGGCGATTGCGCTCGACATCCGGGAGTTTCCGCGAGATACCCGTCATCGAGCCTCCCGGTACATAGACCAGGTACCTGCCCGGCAACGAGATCTGGCTGGTCAGACGGGCACCCTTATGACCGACGGGATCCTTGGTGACCTGAACGAGCACCGAATCCCCCGACTTAAGCGCAAGCTCGATCCGCCGTGGCTGTCCGTCAAGGCCTGCAGCATCCCAGTTGACCTCGCCTGCGTACAGCACGGCGTTGCGCCCGCGTCCGATGTCGATGAACGCCGCTTCCATGCTGGGTAGCACGTTCTGGACCTTGCCGAGGTACACGTTGCCGATAAGTGAGTCCTGCTGCGTCTTGGAAACGAAGTGTTCGGCGAGCACGCCGTCCTCCATGACGGCGATCTGGATCCTGTCGTCGCGCTGGCGCACCACCATCTGCCGGTCGACCGACTCCCGGCGGGCGAGGAACTCCGCCTCGGTGATGACATGGCGGCGCCGGCCCGAATCCCGTGATTCACGGCGGCGCTGCTTCTTGGCTTCCAGACGGGTTGAGCCCTTGACGCTGGTAACGCGGTCCGACGGCGCATCAGAGCTCTGCCGCGGCGCCCGGACGCGGGTCACGGTGTTGGGCGGATCGTCATCCTGGCCGCCGGTGAGCTCAAGATCTTCCTCACCGCGCCGCCTGCGACGACGACGGCGGGATGTCACCGCCTCGGAAGCGTCAGCGGATTCATCCGGACCCTGTGATTTCGACTCGGATTCTCCCGCGACACCATCCCCGGCACGGTTCCGGCTCCGGCTCCGACGGTTGCGTCGCCGGCCACGCCCGCTCTCGTCGTCGCCCTCGTCATCAGTGGCGGTCTCGGTGGGGGGCGCGTCCTTGGCGGTGTTTCGAGGCACGACCGTAGTGAGGTCCGGCGCATGGAAAAGCAGCGACATCGGTGAGTCCGGTACCGCGAACGGGTCCAGTCCGGCATCCGGTGCGGGTTCACCGGACTCGGCGGTCGTTTCCTCCGCAGGGGCACCCCCTGCAGTCGGAACGACGGCGGTCGGATCGGCCGGCGTTGGAGTTTCGGCTGCCGTGGCCGGGTCTTCGGATGGCTTCTTGCTCCTTGAGCGCGTTGCACGTGCGCGGCGGGGCGCCTTGGCGGGCGCCTCTTCCTCAGCCGGTGGCTGCTCGGGCGCCTGCTCAGGGGTGGGTGTCTGTCCAGCCGCCGTCTCTGAACCGGACGATCCGGCGTCGGTTGCAGCCTCGCCGGACTCTGCGTCCGCGGATTGAGTGCCCTTGCCCTGGGCCGGCTCTGCGTCCCCAGCTGTGGGCGCCGCTACCTTGGTTCCTGCACGGCGCCTGCGAACAGGTGCCTTCGGTTCGCTGTACGACGTTTCCGGAGTCCCCGCCGTTTCCGGCGCCTGGACTGCCGATTCCCCGGCGTCCTCCCTCGGGGCGGAAGCCGTTCCGGTCTTGGCCGTTCGGCGCGCACGTGCCGGCTTCCGTGTCACGGGTTCCGTCCCCGTCCCGGCGCTCTCCTGCCCGGCAGCAGCATCGACATCGGCGTGGTCGGAGGCAGAAACACCGGTGGCAGGAAGATCAGTGGCAGGAACACCAGCGGCTGGAACGTCGGCGGCATCCGCGCCGATGGACGGCTGCTCTGAAGGCGCGGCCGGGAGTGAAATTTCAGTCTGGGCGTCGGCTTTCTTGCTGCGGGTGGTACGCCGCCGCGGGGAGGAAGCTGCGGCTTTGCCCTGCTCCGACAAGGTACCCGGGGCGGCTTCCGACTGAGGCTCCGCTTCGGCTTCCGGCTTGGTCTCCGATGCCGACGTATTCGCTGCCGCGGAGCCCTCCGCTTTCTTGCGTCGGGTTCGTGCCGGCTTGCGCTCGACGATTGCCTGCTCGTTGCCTACCTCGGTTGCCTCTGAGGTATCTGATGCGTTTGTATCCATATTCGGCTGTGCTCCACCCTCGCGGGGCACCGTCCACATTCCGGCGCCCGCAAGGCGCTTGGTCGGCTGTACGCGGCCCGTGTGCTCGCGTCAACCGGAAGTCCTTATGGTGTCATTCGAGGTCGCGCCAACCATGGGGCGCGGCATCACTCGAAGACCAGTGGCGCTTTTCCTGCCCGATCGCTGAAATCAGTACGGGGTCTGCCCGGCGGATTCTGCGGCGTTCACCAATACAAGTGCCAAAATCCGCAGGAGCGTCGCCGGCAGAACCGGAAGCTGTGTCACTGGACCGATACGGGAATGTGGTTCCCGAACCAGCCACGTTCATTGTCTCACACGCCCGTCAATCTCCCCGCCCGCCGCGGTCTAAGCTGGGCTGATGAGCGGAGAGTCTTTCCTGGGTCTGGAAGTAAAGGGGTACACCTTCAAGTGTCTGGTATGCCAGAACCCCGAATTCACGCAGCGGGACATCCTGCTGAACACGGCCGGCCTGACCGCCTTTGACATGGATTGGGCGAACAAGTCCTCGGACGGCGCAATCTGCACCGACTGCGGCTATATCCATGAGTTCGCCTACGGGAGCAACTACCGCTGGGTCCGCTGGAAGCGGTAGCCCGCTTCAGCGTCAGAGTTTGGGCAGTTGACCCGTCGCGGTAGGTACCTGGCCCGGAAGCGGCCGCGCCACCGGGACCTTGGTTCCCAGCACCTGTTCCACGATGTCCTGGGCCACCTTGCGTGCCGTAAGCCCAACCCGCTCCATGACCTCGCTTCGCGACCCGTGGTCGAGGAACTCCACCGGCAGCCCCACTTCATTGAGTGCGGTATCAACGCCGGCAGAGCGCATCTCCTGCCGGATCCGGGAGCCCACACCGCCGGCACGCACGCCGTCCTCGATGACGACGACGATCCGGTGTTCGGCCGCCATCCGGATGACCGAGCGCGCAACCGGGAGAACCCAGCGGGGATCGATGACCGTTGAACTGATGCCCTGGGCGCCGAGCCGGTTGGACACGTCCAGGGCCATCTCGCTCATGGCGCCAACGCTGACGATCAGGACATCGTTCTGACGTGACCCTGCCGGGCGCCTGCAGAGGACATCCACGCCGTCCACTAGCCGTTCGACAGCTTCCACTTCAGGACCGACGTTCCCCTTCGAGTAGCGCACCACGGAAGGAGCGGCGTCGATCGCGACGGCCTCACGCAGCTCCTCGCGCAGACGGGTTGCATCCCGCGGCGCAGCCAGATGCAGCCCCGGCACGATCTGCAGCATCGACAGATCCCACATGCCGTGGTGACTCGCGCCGTCGGGCCCTGTCACCCCGGACCGGTCCAAAACAATGGTCACACCCGCCCGATGGAGCGCGATGTCCATCAGCAGCTGGTCGAAGGCGCGGTTCAGGAAGGTGGCGTACAACGCCACAACGGGATGCAGTCCACCGAATGCCATCCCTGCGGCGCTGGTGAGCGCGTGCTGCTCGGCGATGCCGACGTCGAACACACGGTCGGGGTGCTTGGCAGCGAACCGGTGCAGGCCAACCGGAATGAGCATGGCTCCGGTGATGCCCACGATGTCTTCGCGCTCATCGGCTATGTCCGCGATCTCCTCGGCGAACACGGACGTCCAGGACTGCACTCCCCCGGCCTCGACCGGCTCACCCGTCTCCGGGTCGATGATGCCCACCGCGTGGAACTGGTCGGCCTCATGGGCACGCGCGGGCGCGTAGCCATGACCCTTCTCCGTCATCGCGTGGACGATCACCGGCCCGCCGTAGTTCTTCGCCTGCGTCAGGGCATGCTCGACGGCGGTGAGGTCGTGGCCGTTGATGGGTCCGATGTACTTCATGCCAAGGTCCTCGAAGAGACCCTGGGGAGCCCACCAGTCCTTGATGCCCTTCTTCGTCGCATGCAGGCTCTTGTAGGTGAACTGCCCCACCGGCCCGCCGTTCTGCAGCTTCCCCTTCAGCCAGTCGAGTGTCCGCTCATAGACCCGGTGGGTTCGTACGGTGTCCAGTGTGGGCCGCAGCGACGCCAGATAGTCGGCAACACCGCCGATGGTCGGCGCGTAGGAACGGCCGTTGTCATTCACGACAATCACCACGCGGCGCCGCTTGTCAGCGGCGATGTTATTGATGGCCTCCCAGGCCATTCCGCCCGTCAGCGCGCCGTCTCCGATAACCACGACGGCGGTGCGGTCCGGCTCGCCCTTCAGGACTCTCGCGCGGGAAATACCGTCTGCCCAGGAAAGCGAGGACGAGGCATGCGAGCTTTCAACGACGTCGTGCACTGATTCCGCCCGGGAGGGGTAGCCGGAAAGTCCGCCCTCCTGGCGCAGCGAAGCGAAGTCCTGGCGGCCGGTTACGAGCTTGTGGACGTACGACTGGTGGCCGGTATCGAAGACTATGCTGTCCCGTGGTGAGTCGAATACGCGGTGAATCCCGAGGGTCAGCTCCACGACGCCAAGGTTCGGGCCCAGATGCCCGCCGGTCCGGGAGACATTGCTGATCAGGAAGGCGCGAATTTCGGCAGCCAGTCGGGAGAGCTGCTGCCCCGATAACCGGCTCAAGTCCTGTGGGCCGTGGATGGTCTCCAGGAGTCCCATCGTGCCTCCTTCTGATACTTCTTGATTCGAGCCACCGGCGTCAAAGTGTAACGGCCCGGTGCATGGTCACTGGCTGTTAACTCTAACGCGGCGGGTCTTCAGTCCGTGCCGGTTCGTCCTGTTCCGGGAGAGGCAGAACAAAAGCACGCCGCGCCCCATGGCAGGGACGCGGCGTGCTCGTGACAGTGCTCAGGTGGTCAGGAAGCCGCCGTCAACTGGCGCAGAACGTAGTGCAGGATACCGCCGTTACGGTAGTAATCTGCCTCACCAGGAGTGTCGATGCGGAGCACCGCGTCGAAGGAGACGGGCTCACCGCCCTCCTCCGGCGTGGCCGTTACCTTCACCGTTGACGGCGTGTTGCCGTCATTCAGTTCGGTAACGCCCTCGATGGAGAAGGTTTCGGTGCCGGTCAGGCCCAGCGTCGCGGCGCTCTCACCGGCGGGGTACTGCAGCGGCAGGACTCCCATTCCGATCAGGTTGGAGCGGTGGATACGCTCGTAGCTTTCGGCGATGACCGCCTTCACCCCAAGCAGTGCGGTTCCCTTGGCGGCCCAGTCACGTGACGAACCGGATCCGTACTCCTTGCCTGCGAGTACAACCAGCGGAGTGCCTGAGGCCTGGTAGTTCATGGCGGCGTCGTAAATGTAGGTCTGCGGCCCGCCGGTCTGGGTGAAGTCGCGAGTGAAGCCGCCTTCCACGCCGTCGAGCAGCATGTTGCGCAGACGGATGTTTGCAAAGGTACCGCGGATCATCACCTCGTGGTTACCACGACGTGAGCCATAGGAGTTGAAATCCTTTCGGGCGACGCCATGCTCCAGCAGGTAGCGACCGGCCGGGCTGTCCGACTTGAAGGAACCAGCCGGGCTGATGTGGTCGGTGGTCACCGAATCGCCGAGCTTGGCGAGCACGCGGGCACCGTCAATGTCCGCAACCGGCTCCGGCTGCGCCTGCATGCCCTCGAAGTATGGCGGCTTCCGCACGTAGGTGGAGTCCTCACTCCAGGCGAAGGTGTTGCCCTCAGGAGTATCGAGAGCCTTCCAGCGATCGTCGCCGTCGAAAACGCCCTCATAGCCCTTGGAGAACATCGCCTCATCGATTGAGGAGTCGATGACCTGCTGGACCTCTGAAGGGCTCGGCCAGATATCGCGCAGAAATACATCGGCGCCGGACTCGTCCTGGCCCAGCGGATCATTCTCGAAGTCGAAGTCCATGGTTCCGGCGAGTGCGTACGCAATCACGAGCGGTGGCGACGCGAGGTAGTTCATCTTCACGTCCGGGTTGATCCGGCCTTCGAAGTTGCGGTTTCCGGACAACACAGCAGCCACGGAGAGGTCGTTGCTCTGGATCGCGCTGGAGATTTCCTCTTCGAGCGGCCCTGAGTTTCCGATGCAGGTGGCGCAGCCATAGCCGACGATGAAGAAGCCGAGCTTCTCCAGGTACGGCGTGAGCCCCGACTTGTCGTAGTAGTCGGTCACGACCTTGGAACCTGGGGCTACCGAAGTCTTCACCCACGGCTTGGACGCCAGTCCCTTGTCCACCGCGTTCCGGGCAAGGATCGCGGCGGCAAGCATCACCGACGGGTTCGAAGTGTTGGTGCAGGAGGTGATCGACGCGATCGTGACCGCACCATGGTCCAGGATGAACTCGCGCCCATCCGGCATCTTCACCTCGACGGGACGCGAGGGGCGGCCATCAGCCGATGCTGCGGCGGACGCCGTGAGTGTGGAGGTCATTGCGGGGACATCAGAGGCCGGGAAGGACTCCTCGAGCGCTTCATCCAGTGCAGCTTCGTCGGCGTTGCTGACGTAGTTGTGGATGTCCTTGCGGAAGTGTTCCTTGGCGTCGGTCAGTTCTATGCGGTCCTGCGGCCGCTTGGGGCCGGCGATGGAGGGAACCACCGTGGACAGGTCCAATTCGAGGTACTCGGAGAAGCGAATCTCCCGCGACGGATCGTGCCAGAGGCCCTGTTCCTTGGCATAAGCCTCGACGAGTGCGACGTTCTCCTCGGAGCGACCCGTCAGGCGCAGGTACTCGAGGGTTACCGCGTCGATGGGGAACATGGCGGCGGTGGAGCCGAACTCGGGGCTCATGTTGCCGATGGTCGCGCGGTTCGCCAGCGGCACCGCTGCAACACCATCGCCGTAGAACTCGACGAACTTGCCCACGACGCCATGCTTGCGCAGCTGTTCGGTGATGGTCAGAACCACGTCGGTTGCGGTCGCGCCGGCGGGGATCTCACCGGTGAGCTTGAAGCCGACAACGCGCGGGATCAGCATCGACACGGGCTGGCCAAGCATCGCTGCCTCGGCCTCGATGCCGCCGACGCCCCAGCCAAGAACACCAAGGCCGTTAACCATCGTGGTGTGGGAGTCAGTGCCCACACAGGTGTCCGGGTAGGCGCGCAGCTTGCCCTCGACCTCACGGGTCATGACGGTCCGCGCCAGGTATTCGATGTTGACCTGGTGCACAATGCCGGTGCCCGGCGGAACAACCTTGAAGTCATCGAAGGCCGTCTGGCCCCAGCGCAGGAACTGGTAGCGTTCGCCGTTGCGCTCGTATTCGATCTCCATGTTGCGCTCGATCGCATCGGAGTTACCGAAGACGTCGATCTGCACCGAGTGGTCGATCACCATTTCGGCTGGCGCGAGGGGGTTGACCCGTGAGGGGTCTCCGCCCAGTTCCTTCACGGCCTCCCGCATGGTCGCAAGGTCCACGACGCACGGCACACCGGTGAAGTCCTGCATGATCACCCGGGCGGGCGTGAACTGGATTTCGGTGCTCGGCTGCGCGTCAGCGTCCCAGCCGGCGAGGGCGCGCACATGGTCGGCGGTGATGTTCGCGCCGTCCTCGGTGCGCAGCAGGTTTTCAAGCAACACTTTGAGGCTGTAGGGAAGGTTCATGGCACCTTCAACCGCATTCAACCGGAAAATCTCGTATTCGGCCCCGGCGACATCTAGTACGCCTTTGGAACCGAAGCTGTCCACACCACTCATGTCAGGACTCCTCTCGCCGTCTTCTATCCTTGTTCCGGCAGGCGCCAGCTGCTAGTTAGGAAGACCTAAGACAAGAGCCGGCAGCGGCACAGGTATCGGCTCAGAGCCGAAGGCTGCGCGTAGACCACGCGGAACAACCAGATTCATCCTATCCGTTACCGGCCGACGGGTGCCGCTGTGTGCGGGCGCAGCACAGCCACCGACTCCATGTGGTGTGTGTGCGGATAAAGGTCGAAGACCCTCAGCGTGTCCAGGCTCCAACCCGCGTCGGCGAAGTAGCTGACGTCGCGTGCGAACGACGCCGGGTCACAGGACACGTAGAGAACACACTTTGCGCCCGCTCCGGTGATGGCCCGGACGACTTCCCTGCCGGTCCCGGCCCTGGGCGGATCAAGGACGACCGCGTCGAGGTGCGGGCGGCGTTCCCGCAGCACCTTCTCGACCTTGCCCTGGACGATGTCCACGTGGGCGCGGCCATGGAGGTTGCGCCGGGCGTCCTTGCTCGCCGCGGGAGAGCCTTCCACGGACAGCACCATCCCTGACTCCCCTACCCGGTCTGCCAGCGCCGCAGTGAACAACCCGGCACCGGCGTACAGATCGGCAACCCGTTGGCCGGGCTCCGGCTGGAGTCCGTCCAGGACTGCGTCGGTGAGGACTTGAGGGGCGCTGCGGTGGATCTGCCAGAAACCCTCCCCGGTCACCCGGAACCGGTTCTCACCGACGATCTCCTGGACCCAGGTGCGGCCCTGCAACCGCTGGAGGGATCCGCTTTCCGGATTCCAGGCGGCCACGGAGGCTCCCGGGATGCCCTCGGCGAGCGACCGCACGGTACGGCTCAACGTATCCCCGGATACGGTCAGGAGCACCAGCGGCTCCCCCTCACCTGAGCCTGCTGCTACCTCTACGGCGTCCACACCGGTGAAATCGACGTTCCACAGCCCAAGCCCGTTGATGGCCGGGACGGCCAGGGGCATATCGGCAACCGGCACCAACTCCGTGGAACGGTGTCCGTGCATCGCCAGGTGGCCGGAAGAATCCACGGCGAATCCCACCCGGGTGCGCCATCCCAGACCGTCCGGGGACTCATCCGGCACCGCTTCCACGGATACGCTCCGCTCCACCTTGCTGAGCCTGGCCAACTGCTCCTCGAAGATATCTGCCTTCACCCTTCGCTGCACCGCGAGGTCCATGTGCCCGAACTCCGCACCGCCCACCGGGCGGGTTCCCCGCGTTCCCGCCAACACCGCATCGGCCAGCGGCCAGGGGTGGTTCACCCGATCACCGGAAGGGCGCAGAATGTCGGTGGCGTCCGCGCGCCAGAAGCGGGCGTCGTCGTCGTACTCGGTCAGGCGCACCTTCACCACTTCGCCCGGCAGCGCATGCCGGACGAAGATGACGCGGCCCTCGTGGCGGGCGACGCAGTGCCCGCCGTGGGCGGGTGGACCGATGGTCAGTTCGAGTTCTGGAGTTTGAGTCACCTGAGGTCCTGAAATTTGCGGGCGGCGTCGGACGACGCGAGCTGCCATGGGACGCTGGCCACCATGACACCGGGTTCGAAATGGAGCCTGGTCTTGATGCGCAGCGCCGTCTGGTTGTGGACGAGCTGTTCCCACCACTTCCCCACCACGTACTCGGGAATATAGACCACGATGAGGTCCCGCGGGGAGTCGCGGCGCATGGATTTGATGTAGTCCATGATCGGCTGGATGGTATCCCGGTAAGGCGAGGCGAGAACAGTGATGGGAACCGGAACCTCGAGCCTGTCCCAGTCTTCGAGGGTACGGCGTGTCTCCTCCGGATCCACGTCGACCACAATCGCGTCCAGCTTCGACGGGCGTGATGCCCGGGCGAAGGCCAGTGCGCGCAGCACAGGCTTGCGCACGTGCGACACAAGAATGATCGCGTGCACCCTCGAAGGCAGGGCACGGACCGCCGAGGGGTCCTCGATCGCCAGCTCCCGGGCAACCTGGTCATAGTGGGCCTTGATGCTGAGCATGATCGCGAAGAGCACCACCATGGCCAGCACCGCTATCCATGCACCGAACTCGAACTTCGTGACCAGCACCACCGCGAGTACCGCCGCGGTCAGGACGAACCCGATGGAGTTGATGGCCCGTGACTTGTTCATCTGCCAGCGCCGCTTCTTGTCGACTGCGCTCCGGAGCTCGCGGGTCCAGTGCTTGATCAGGGCAAGCTGGGTGGCCGTGAAGGACACGAAGACACCCACGATGTAGAGCTGCACCAGCTGAGTGACATCGGCGCGGAACACAAGGATCAACAAGACCGCGCCTGCGCCAAGCGCCATGATCCCGTTGCTGAACGTCAAACGGTCGCCGCGGGTGCTGAGCTGGCGCGGGAGGTAGCCGTCCTTCGCCAGGATGGACGCGAGGACCGGGAAGCCATTGAACGCCGCATGGCCGGCCAGCAGGAGAATGAGGGCAGTAGCGAAGACGACGATGACGAAGGGCAGGGTTCCGCCGTCGAACACGGTCCCCGCCAGCTGGCTGATCACCGGGTTCTGAACGTAGGAATCGGGCACCGGCCGGCCGTCCAGCAGCAGCTGGTCGGCCGGATTCTGGACCACGTGGACCCTGGTTGCATTCGCCAGGTAGATGATCCCCGCCGTCAGCAGACTCGCTACAACACCCAGGATCAGCAGCGTACTTGCGGCGTTCCTGGCCCGCGGTGGTTTGAAGCTCGGCACATTGGCGCTCGGCGCCTCCACGCCGGTGAGCGCGGCGGCCCCGGCGGAGAACGCGCGCAGGATGAGCAGGGCACCGGCAAGGCCCACGAGCCCGGAATCGAACGCTGAATCCGGGATGATCTCGAAGCGTGCGCTGGGTGCCTCATCGAGCGTGCCGGCCAGTTGCTGGACCATACCCGTGATGCATAGGGCAGCAATGGCTGCCATGAAGATGTAGGTGGGCACTGCCAGTACCCGTGCGTCGCGGGTGAATCCACGCAGGTTGACCAGGACCAGGACGACGACGGCGCCGACCGCCAGGGTGGCCTGCGTCCCCGCGAGCGCCGGCGCGAGTGAAATCAGGTAGTGCGCCGCAGCGGAGACCGACACAGCGACAGTGAGGACGTAGTCAACCATGAGCGCTGCCGCGACGGTCACGCCCGCTCCGTTGCCGAGGTTGCGGCGGGCAATCTCGTAGTCGCCTCCGCCGGAAGGGTAGGCATGGACAGACTGGCGATAGGACGCAATGACCACCAGCAGCACTACGATCACCGCCAGGCCGACCCACGGCGACACCGCGACGGCGGCTACACCGGCAAGGGCGAGGGTGAGCAGGATCTCGTCCGGCGAGTACGCCGTCGAGGACAGCGCGTTCGCCGAGAACAGCGGCATGGCGATCTTCTTCGGCAGGGTTTCGTGCCGCAGCCGGTCGTTGCGGAACGGCTTGCCCACCAGCACCCGTTTGGCGGCCTCGAAGAATGTCAGCACAGCCCACAGACTAGCGCGTTAGGCTTGGTGGAGTATTCAGTGGCGGCAGGAACAGCGTGCAACAAAAGTTCGTGCAGGGCAGCTCTCGAGGACAACCAGGGGTGGCGCAGTGGCGCATTTCGTAATCATGGGCTGCGGCCGGGTGGGCGTCAGCCTGGCGCACACGCTGGATGAGTCAGGCCACAGCGTGGCCATCATCGACCAGGATGAGCGCGCTTTCCGCAGGCTGCGGGGATCGTTCGGCGGACGCAAGGTGACCGGCGTCGGCTTCGACCGCGACACGCTGAAGAACGCCGAGATCGAGAACGCCTATGCCTTCGCGGCGGTGTCCAGCGGCGACAACTCGAACATCCTCGCAACACGCGTTGCCCGGGAGATCTTCCACGTCCCCCACGTCGTCGCGCGGATCTATGATCCGGGCAGGGCCGAGATCTACCAGCGGCTCGGCATCCCCACCGTTGCCGCCGTGCGGTGGAGCGCGGACCAGGTGCTTCGGCGCATCCTGCCGGAGCAAAGCATCAACGGCGATTTCCGGGAATCCTCAGGAAGGCTCATCCTGGGTGAACTGGCCCTGCATGGCGGCTGGCTTGGCAGGTCCATCAAGGACATCGAAGCGGCTTCCGGCGTCCGGGTTGCCTACATCACGCGCTTCGGCGAGGGGATGCTTCCGGTCAGGGGCACCAACTATCAGGAAGGCGACGTTGTGCACGCCATGATGGAAACGGCGGCGACGGACGAGGTCGCGCGGATCCTGTCCAAGAAGCCGCAGGAGGAGTCGGAGTGAAAGTTGTCATTGCGGGAGCAGGCAGCGTTGGTTCGTCCATTGCGCGGGAGCTGCTTTCGAACAACCACGACATCCTCCTGATCGACCAGAAGCCCGAGGTCATTGGGCGCAGCGGGCTCAAGGGAGCCCGGTGGCTCATCGGGGACGCCTGTGAACTGACCACGCTGAAGGACGCCAAGCTGGACGAGGCCGACGTCGTCGTTTCGGCCACCGGGGACGACAAGGTGAACCTGGTGGTTTCCCTGCTGGCCAAGAGCGAGTTCGGGGTCGGGCGCACCGTCGGCCGGGTCAATAACCCGAAGAACGACTGGATGTTCGACGACTCCTGGGGGGTGGACGTAGCGGTGAACACACCGCGGCTCATGACCGCTTTGGTGGAGGAAGCGGTGGAGATCGGCGACCTTGTCCGCCTGCTGACGCTTCAGACCGGCGTTTCGGCGATCGTCGAATTCACGGTTCCGCAGGACTCGCTCCTGATCGGGCGGACACTGGGTTCGATCGAACTGCCTATGGACTGCACCATCGTGGCGATCCTGCGAGACGACGCACCCATCACTCCCAGCCAGGATGACGTGGTGGAAGCCGGAGACGAACTCTTCTTCGTCTCCGCGATCGCTGCAGAGGACGCTCTGCGCGACGCCCTCTCTCCAACGGAGCCGGAGGAACCGGACACCCCGGACCAGGAACCGGCCGACGACGACGGCGCCTGAAGCCTAGGCGGGCGGGTCCTGTTCCTTCTGGGCTGCCGGCCGCGATACCAGCCAGGCGAACCACAGCCCGAGCGCGTAGAGCGGGACACCCATTGCCACCCTCGTTGCACCGAGGGCAGCGATGTTGTCCGCCAGGTAAAGCGGCACCTGGACGATCAGCCGCAGGGCAAGAACCGCGACGATCAGCCAGGTAGCGAGAACGTAGGCCCGAACCCGTGAAGCGTTCTTCCGCCAGTCAGTGCCCTCGCCCCGGATGAATCCGAACAGCAGTCCGGCCAAGGGCCACCGGATGGCGATTGAAATGACCATTCCGACGATGTACGCCGCATTGGTGATGAAGCCCGGCAGGAAGAAGTCCTCCGCGTTGCCGGTCTGGTTGGCCACGAAGGCGCAGATCGCCACGCCAACCAGGCCCGAGAGCGCCTGCGTGAGGGGCGTCCTTGAGAACAGCCGCACAACGGTGAACACGGCCGCCACGGCGAGAGCGACAATCAGGGATAGCGATAAGTCGCGGCTGACCGTGAAGACGATGGTGAACAACAGGCCGGGAAGGATACTCTCTGCGAGGCCGCGTACGCCGCCGATGGACTGCAGGACATCGATTCGTCCGCTGGCATCCTGGCGGACGCCTGCCTTCGCGGCGTATTGATTGGCGAAGGCGCCCATGCCTGACTCGGCCCCGGCTGCATCCGCCGCCGGAACCTCGTTGTCTGCGGGGTGCGTCCGGTCTTTCGCGGGCTCGTTCACAGTGTCTCCTCCGGACGGCCGATGATCTCGTACCGCGGGTTGTAGATGGTGGGTACCCCGTCGACGATGCTGAGCATCCCCTCGAATGCCAGTTCAACGCCGGGATCGATTCCGGAAATCTTCCGCTGCCCCGTCCAGACCAGCCGGACACTGGTGCCGGAGTAACGCGTCGCAGCCGCCCTTGGTTCCCCGGTGGCGGGGCCGGAGCTGTGGGCGGCGTCCGAGATGAAAGCGGCGAAGCGCGGCGCGGAGCTCCGGGGAAGGATGGTCACCCGGTCAACGAAACCCCGACCGGTAGAGCGCCCGCGGCGCTCTCCCGCGTGGGAACCGGCCGGGAGCTCCCCGTGCCCGGCAGGATCAGCCAATGTGGGTGATCTCGGGGCCCCTGCGGAGGGGGTTGTCGAGGGAGTCCTTCGCATCCTGCGGCTGTTTGGCTTGCGCTCCGGCATCCTTCGGCAGTCTCAGCGGGAGGAGCTCACGCGGCGGCAGGGGATGATCCCCGCGCACGACGACGACGCTTCTGAACAGCTGCTCCATGGGTTCTGCCGCGGCCTTGTCCACCGCGGCAGCGCCGCCGAAGACTCCGCGCAGGAACCATCGTGGTCCGTCGACGCCGACGAACCGGGCTACCCGGAAACCGGACCGGCCGTCGGGTGTCTGGGCTGGAAGTTTCGCCACCAGTTCGGTGCCGAACTCACCGTCGCGTTCTTCGATGGTTCCGCCCTGCGAACCGACCGATCCACCGATCTGGCCGCGGATCTCTTCCCACAGACCTTCAGAACGCGGCGCGGCGAATGCCTGCAGTTGCAGGTTCGAGCCGTTCATGTCGAGGGTGACCGCAATGACGCGTTTGGTGCGTTCCTCCACCTCGAGGCGCAACTGCAGGTTCTCCGCGGCTCCGATCCGCAAAGCACCCAGATCGATATACCCGGTGTCGGTGTCCTTTTCCGATACGTCGAACGGCCCTGCAGCCGCGCGGTCGGTTGCATCCGGGCTCTCCGCGACAACATCGGTGTCGTCGCGGACCTCCGCGGTCTCCTGAGCGGACTCCTCAACGGTTTCCTGAGCGGATTCCTCAACTGCTTCGGTTGGACTTGATTTCTTTCGGCGTCCGAATACCATGACCGGGTTCCTCCTTCATGTCGTTGGCGGCTGTTGCCCCGCCTGTCGATTCCCTCTGCTGCGTGCGCCTAGGCCGGCGCGAATCCCCCGGTCGAGCCGAAGCCACCGGCACCGCGGACCGACTCAGGCAGTACGTCCACGGCAATGAACCGCGCATACTCAACCTTCTGGATCACCAGCTGCGCGATGCGGTCCCCCCTGGCGAAGGCCAGCGTTTGCGAGGCATCGGTATTGAGCAGCGTGACAGCAATTTCTCCACGATATCCAGCGTCCACGGTTCCCGGTGCGTTGACAACAGTGATCCCGTGCTTAGCGGCGAGGCCCGAGCGCGGGTGCACGAACGCGGCGTACCCTGTGGGCAGGGCGATGGCCACTCCCGTGGGGATGAGTGCGCGCTCCCCCGGACCGAGCTCAAAGTCGATGCGGCTGCGGAGGTCGGCCCCGGCGTCGTCGGGGTGGGCGTAGGCGGGAGGCTCCAGGCCGTCGTCGAGCATCTTGATTTGCACGGACAGTGCCTCCGCGGTCTCCAGCACGTCTATCTCCTGCACGTTATTCCTGCACGGTGGATGGATCTCGATGATTCTCCAGGGCCCCGTGGACGGTTGGCCGGCGCCGATCGCACCGCTGCCCTGATGCTTCCCTTACTGTATCGCTTCCCTACCAGCTGCGGACGCGGTGAGAACCTATGCAGGACTGCAGGTGCGAAGCGGGCAGGATGAAAAGCCGCCCGAAAGGTGCTTAGCTAACAATCATGTCTACAGGATCCCCCACCGGCGCTGTCATCTACGAAGAGAAGTTGTGGCCGGCGCCGTGGATCTGGGTGGTAGTGGCCGGCGCTGCGGTTGCCTCTGTGTTCACGTTCATTCCCATCAGCGTCGAAGCTGGAATCATCGCAGCGATTGTCGTCGCAGTGATCCTCACCACCCTGTTGGTTCTCTCCACGCCCCGCATCCGCGTCACCGCCAGCGACGTTCAGGTTGGACGGGCGCAGATTGAACGGAAATATATTGGAGCCGTTGCTGCCTTCTCGGGCGCGGAGGCAACAGCCCAGCGCGGGCCGCAACTGCATGGCAAGGCATACCTGTGCATTCGGGGCTGGATCTCCCCCGTCGTCAGGATCGAAATTGAGGACGCCGAAGACCCCACGCCTTACTGGTTAACGTCAACGAGGCGGCCTGAGCAGCTGAAAGCCGCACTGACCGCCTCATCGTGAGGACCACAATCCCTTAGCGGGTTTCCTAGCCCTCGCAGTCCTTGCAGTAGGCGAGTCCATCCTTTTCCTTGGCTATCTGGGAACGGTGACGCACCAGAAAGCAGGACGCACAGGTGAATTCATCTGCCTGGGCGGGCAGGACCCGAACCAGCAATTCCTCACCGGAGAGGTCTGCGCCGGGGAGTTCGAACCCTTCCGCTGCATCAGCCTCATCCTCATCGACAACCGCGGACTGCTTGTCAGTGCGACGCGACTTCAGCTCCTCAATGGAGTCTTCGCTGAGCTCATCGTCGGTCTTGCGCGGCGCATCGTAATCAGTCGCCATAGTTAGTTGTTCACGCTCCGGTGGATAGTGGTCACAGTCGTATTCGATGGACAGGTCTTCCTGGGCTGGGAGCCCACGTCGTCCTGTCCGTTTCACAACGTCGAGAGGGCCAGATTTGTGCCCGTACCGCAGAGATTGTTGCTGATCATCCCCCGAAAAGCCAATCGGGAGGCACAATATTCACTCAATGGCGGGGCGTCCAGGTGTTATCGTCCGCTAAACCTGCAGAACTTCCGCGCCACACCAAGGAAGAAGTAGGAACCAGACCTCATGGATGGCAGAGTTTCACCGAAAGCAAAGAACGTCGGCTGGAGGGTTTTGATGCAGGAGCTACGGCTGGTGGGAGTGGATGAGGACGGGGGTCATCTGCTGTTGAGCGGCGAAGGTGGTGCCGCCTTCCGTCTACCCGTCAACGAGGCGCTGCGGATGGCGAGTACCAGGCCGTCCACACGTCCCGTGCGCCAGGAGGTTTCCGACGGCGCACAGAATCGCCCAACACTCAGCCCCAGGGACATCCAGGCGAGAATCCGGTCCGGTGCCACGGCGCAGGAGATCGTGGATGAAACCGGGGTGGACCGGGCGCATGTCCTTCGGTATGAGGGTCCGGTGCGCGCTGAACGGGACTACATGGCGCAGCTTGCCCGGCGCGTCGAGGTTGCCTCGCCCGTGCCGTCCCACGACGGCTACCGCTCAGCATTCGGAGACAATCCGGCGCAGCTGGAAGACATGGTCCGCTTCCGCCTGCAGGCATTCGGTGTGGATCCGGACGCCGTCGAGTGGGATGCCTGGCGCAAGCCGGACGGACTATGGACGGTGGTCGCCCGGTTCGGCCTGCCAAGCGCTTCCACTGCTTCCGTTGGCGAGGAGCCGCCCGCAGAATGGACGTTCAATCCTTCCCGGCGTGCGGTGCTGAACGCAAACCGGTGGGCGCAGGTGCTCAGCGAACTCGAGCCGCTCGACGGCCCGCTGCCGTCCCGCCGGCTCAGTGCGGTCGCGGACAAGGTCTTCGACTTCGAGACCGACACGGGCAAAGCAGATCCGGACGCCCAATCCGATGACGAGTCCGACGAACTGCTGGATGTGCTGCGGTCCCGCCGCGGGCAGCGGCTCGGTGCCGATGAAGACGGCGACGACGCGCTCGCGCTCATGCTCGCGAAGGGCCACATTCCCGCCGCTCACCCCCGCACGGGCCACACAGAACCGGATACCGGTCATCAGGACGCGGAGCCGCGTCCCTTCCCGGGTCTGAGCCTGGCGCCGTCCATCTTCGATGACGAAGATACCCAGGACACGTACGACGACGGCACGCCACGTCTCTTCGAGGGCGTCAGCACCCACACGAGAGAGATCAGCATGATCGCTGGTCCGTCCAGCCGAATGGATGACGACGCCGCCACCGCACCGGACCATGCGCGGGACCAGAACACGCCCAGCGCTGAAAGCACCCCTGAAACAGCTGCGAACTCCGAGTCGAAATCCGCTGAAAGCAATGCAGACCGGAAGATCCGTCCGCGGCGCTCAAGCGTGCCGAGCTGGGACGAGATTGTTTTCGGCACTAAGGGAGACTGATTCGGCGCTCAACGCGCTATTCTCAGCAACCCAACGCGAGTCCGTCCGTCAGAGCAGTGCTGCAGCGGGATCGAACGGTAGCGGGGTATCGCTGCCGGCAAGGGTGCGCGCCGTACGCGCCGTGACCTCACGCATGTGGTGCCGGCGGCACAGCGTCTCGTAACCGACCACCGGCGCGCCCGATGCGTCCAGCGCATCCAGTCCCCCGCCGGTGAGCTTCTCCTGCCGGGAATCATCCTCGGCGGCCATAGCCCCAACGTCCCCAACGACCATCTGTTCGCCCTCGATCACCATGATGCCGTCCACGGTGCGCGCATTGTGCGTGGCGCGACGGCCGCACCAGCACAGAGCCTCGACCTGGAGAACCTGCGTGCGGTCGGCCAGCTCGATGAGCCGTTGCGAGCCGGGGAACAGTTGGGTCCTGAAATCGGACGTGATGCCGAAGGCGAAGACGTCAATGTCCATGTCGTCGACGATCCGGGCGAGCTGCTCGATCTGCTCCGGCACGTAGAACTGCGCCTCGTCGCAAATGAGGTAGTCCACCCGCGTGCCGTGCGTGCGCCTCGCAACTATTTCATCCCAGAAATTGGTGTCAGCACGGACCTCGATGGCCGGAGTCTGTAGGCCCAGGCGGCTCGAGATGACCGACTCTCCAGCGCGGTCATGCGAACTGAAGAGCAGACCGCCCCGACCACGGGCACTGTGGTTATGGTCCATCTGCAGCGCAAGGGTGGATTTGCCGCAGTCCATGGTTCCCGAGAAGAAGACAAGCTCGGCCACGGTTCAGCGCCCCACGATGCGCGAAGGGGCGGGACCGGGCTTCTTGAGTGTCAGGAGCGGGACTTCCCGTTCCGCCCGGGTCACCGATCCATGTTGACCCACCACGTCAAGCGCGGACGCGGCTACCCGGCGGGTGTCGTAGAAAGCTACGGGTTCCCGTGCCGCGACAAGGACGTCCCCGATCCGTGCTTCCACTCCTGGGTCCACGCTGCCGAACAGTCCTGCGCTGATCGCCTCGGCGCGGGTTAAGATCCAGGCCCGGGAACCATATGTTTCCCGCCACGTCTGAACCAAATGCTCCCTTTCGGACGGCGACAGATCGGGATCGGTGTAGAGGTGCACCATACGGGGCTCACCGGCCGTGTGGGTGACGCCATCGGTCAGGCGCGGCTCTGCCGAGTAGTCGATGCGGTGACGGCGTTCGACATCCACCATGCCGTGGTCGGCCGTCAGGAGAAGCAGGGTGTGCGGTGGGAGTTTCGCGGCGAGACTACGCATGCTGCGGTCCAGGTCCTCCAACCGCTCGCCCCACTCAGGCGAGGCAGAACCCGAGCGGTGTCCGGTCTTGTCCAGGTCATTGAGGTAGAGGTAGACAAGTGCCTGTTCGCTGGCTGCAAGGGCCGAGCATACGGCTTCCACGCGGGCCTGCGGCGTGCTGCCGGCGACGTAGGTGCTCCCGCGCAGGGCAGCGCGCGTCAGCCCCGAATTGTCGAACCGCGGCAGCCCGACGCTGGTGACCGGCACGTCCGCAGCGATACGTTCGAAGACTGTGCTGTGCGGCTGCCAACGGGCGGGTTCCACCTCCGCGTCCCAGCCGCCGAGCATGTTGACTACCTTTCCCTGCGCCGGATCAAGCACGTCATAACCCACAAGCCCGTGCTGCCCGGGCGGCAGGCCGGTGCCCAGGGAGGCGAGCGCGGCCGCCGTCGTGCTGGGAAAGACCGAGCCGATCTTGCGCGCGGAGTCGAGGAAGCCGCGCAGGAAGGGGGCATGCCCCGACCGCTGCCTCAGGAGGCCCGCGCCCAGGCCGTCGACGAGTACAACGCAGACCCGGCGGGCAATGGGCAGATCCAGTGCGTTGACGAAGCCCGGCAGGCCCAGTGCGGCAGCGGAGCTGGTAAATACTTCACCGATGGTCCCGCGGCCGTACGCGGGTGCTGCCGGGAGCGGTTCCCGGTGGAGGATAGCGCCTGTCACGTGTGGCTTTACCGCCCGTGGTGCGCCCGGCTGAAGCGCGTTGCCAGGCCCGGCTGGCGGCGGCCGGGCTGCGGCTGGTTAACGACGACGCCGGCCACCGATGGGTTGGCCGTGCTCACTGTACGCAGCGCACGCGCGAAGGACTTGGCATTCTGGACGGCCTGCAGGCCGTCTGCCTCCGCGCTCACGCGCAGAACGATGTCTTCCTGGGCAATGGTTCCGGTATAGCCGTGGTCGGCGTCGCACTGCGGGTCCCCACAGCTTGCCGGCCCCATGTCCAGCCGCTGACCGCCGGACCAGGCGATCCCCAGCGTGAGTTCGCGCGCGGGATCCGAGGGCTTGTAATCCTGCGGTTGCGCGTAGAGGTAGCTGAGCACCACCGAGCGGATCTGGCTCACCGGTACCGATTCGGTGGACACCTGCGCCGAGACCAGCTCGCCGGCGTCGTCAAGCTGTTGGTCATCGACGTGGGTGACCACAAGCATGTCCTCGGTGAGGACGAGGACGGTGATGTGCCTGCGCACCTCAGTGCGTTCGAAGTGAGTCTCAAGGTGGACCACATGCGAGAGGGGCTCACGGCCATCCAGTGCATCATGAACAACGTCGGCCACGAGCCTTGGGTAGAAGCCCGCACGTTCGAGGGAGGCATCCAGGTCGCGGCGCTCAGCCGACAGCGATGGAGTCATGGTTCCAGTGTGACCTATCGCAGCGGCGCCCGCATAACCGGGAGCACCCTTTGTGGAGGGTCAGTCACGCAGCGCGCGGCGGGCGCTGTCGGTGCGCTGCTGCGGGTTGCCGACGCTGACGTCCGCACTCAGGACGGCCAGGCCGACCGCAGAGACAAGGACCGGATTGAATGACAGCAGGGCGATCTCAGGATGCCGCTCCTTGAGGTGCGCCACCCGCAAAAGCAGGTCTTCCAGCGCGGGAACGTTGACCGGCGGCAAGCCCTGGTAGCCGAACAGCCGTCTGCCGGCACGCGGCGTCCTCACCAGTTCCGCAGCGTCCAGGGTGGTCAGCGGCGGGATGGCGTGTGCCCAGTCGTCGAGCAGGTTCACCGCGTCACCGGCCATGCCGAAGGAGATGACCGGGCCTAGGAGCGGGTCCTCGATCGCCCGGATCACGCACGCCTGGCCCGGGGGCACCATTCTCTGGACTTCGAGCCCCGGATTACCGAAGGGGGCAAGTTCCCGGCGCATGCTTCCGATCGCTGTCCGCAGTTCCTCGGCGCCTGCAAGGTTGAGCCGTACGCCCCCGAAGTCCAGGCGGTGCCGCAGGTGCTCGTCGACCGTCTTCAGCGCGACCGGCCAGCCGAGCTCTCCGGCCGCCTCAACCGCTTCGACGTCCGTTTCGAAGGACACCGAGGGCACCAGCCCGATACCGTAGCTTGCCAGCAGCCGCCCGGTCTCCCCGCCGTCCAGCCGTGCAAGCCCGACGTCGCTGACCCGGTCGAGGGCGCCGGTCAGGTGAGCGGCGGCGTCGTCCTCGGCGATATCCGCAAGCTCCGCGAACTCGCCGTGATCCCCTGCCCGCCACCGACTGTAACGCGCAACCACGCCGAGCGCGGCCAGCGCCGCCCCCGGGCTCCCGAAACACGGTACGCCGAGCCCGGCGTCGTCCAGCGCGCCCAGCCCCTCTACCTGTTCCGCCGCGTCCAGCGCACCGGTGAAGCAGGCAACAACCGGCTTGCCGGCGTTGTCGCCGCACTCCCGCAGGACCGGCAGAATGGCGCCCGGGGTAAGTCCGGCTGCCGGCAGGAGCGTCACGACGGCGGAGTGCACGGCGGCGTCGCCGAGGGCCGCCTGCAGTGCGGCCTTGAATGCGGGAAGGGCTATGGATTGCCCGGTCTCAAGATCGAGTGCGGCGTTCAGGTGGACAACGTCGAGGCCCTGTGCCCCTGCGCCGTCTGCCACCACCTTCCCGAGAGCCAGCGAGTTGCTGAATACCGCCACCCCCGGCCCGGCCGGAAGCGGTTGGCCGACCACGATCTGGGCGACGTCCATCAGTTGTTCTGTGGTTTCAACCCGGATGACGCCGGACTGCCGCAACATGGCGTCCAGCGCTCCGCCCGGCGCCTGGGTGGTGCGCACGGCGTGCCCGGGCGGGAGCTGCAGTCCCATCACCTCCGACTTCGCGACGAGCACCGGCTTCATCCTGGACAGCCTGCGCGCAATGCGGGAAAACTTTCGCGGGTTCCCGATCGATTCGAGGTAGAGCGCCACAGCCCGGGTCCGCGGATCGTCCTCCCAGTACTGCATTGCGTCGTTACCGGAGACATCGGCGCGGTTACCCGCCGAGAGCGCTGATGAGGGGCCAAGGTTCCTGCGCGTCGCGGCCGCGTGGAGCATCACCCCGATCGCGGCGGACTGGCTGAAGAGCCCGAGTCCGCCCGCCCGGGGCAGCAGCGGCGCCATGGAGGCGTTCAACCGGATGGCAGGATCCGTGTTGACTATTCCCAGGGATGCCGGTCCGATCACGCGCATACCGTACGACCGCGCGCTGTGCACAAGGGCGCGTTGACGCGCGAGTCCGTCGCCATCGTCGGCGAAGCCCGCGGTGGCGACCAGCAGCCCCTTCACGCCTGCCTTGCCGCACTCATCCACCACAGCCGCCACGCGATCGTATGGAACGGCAACGATTGCAAGGTCCACCGGCCCGGGGACCTCCCCGATCGATCCGTAGGCAACCATTCCGTTCAGCTCGAAAGCTTCGGGGTTCACTGCCGCCACCGTGCCGGTGAAGCCGCCGTCGATGATGTGTTCAAGGAGGGAATATCCAACGGTCCCCCAGCTGCGGCTCGCGCCAATCACGGCAACCGACGACGGCGTGAGAAGAGTCTCCATGCTTCGCGCCTCCGCGCGGTGTTCGCGGGCCTCCATGACGGCCCGTGAGCGCTCCGTGGGGTCGATGTTGAAGGTCAGTTCCACGACGCCGTCATCGAAATGCCGTTCCACCTCGTAACCGGCCTCCGCGAAAACGGTGATCATCTTCCGGTTCTCCGGCAGCACCTCCGCCGTAAAACGGCTAATCCCATTCTCGCGTGCGGCGGCGGCAAGGTGTTCCAGCAGTATGGAGCCAAGGCCCCTGCCCTGGTGTGCGTCCGAGACATTGAACGCGACTTCCGCCAGTGCCGGATCGTCGAGGCGGTCGTAGCGGCCGATACCGATGATGTCAGCGCCGCGCGTGACCACAAAGGCCACGCGGCTCACATGGTCCACCTCGGTGAAGCGCTTGAGTTCCTTCGCGCTCAATGAGGACTTGTAGGTGAAGAACCGCAGGTAGATGGAGTTCTGCGACTGCCGCTGGTGGAACGCCTGGACGGCGTCCGCATCGAGTGGCGAAATAGGGCGCAGGTGACCCGTTGAGCCGTCCCGCAACACGACGTCCGCCTCCCAATATTGCGGGTAAAGACGCTCAGCCACCATAGACTCACAGTAGTGGCCGGGCACGCCCGGGCAACAGCACCTGCTTTCGACGCCGGTGTAGCTGCCCACTGCAAGTGCCCCTGCAACGCACAATCCGAACACTTAGCTGCTGAAGGACTTCAGGAACCATGGCGAGGCGCCAAGCAACACCACCGGATGAGAACTACACCGAGAACATCATCGATATCGATGTGACCTCCGAAATGGAGGGCTCCTTCCTCGAGTACGCCTATTCGGTGATCTACTCGCGTGCGTTGCCTGACGCGCGCGACGGCCTCAAGCCCGTGCAGCGGCGCATCCTCTACATGATGACGGACATGGGGCTGCGACCGGACCGCGGGCACGTGAAATCCGCCCGCGTGGTGGGCGAAGTGATGGGCAAGCTGCACCCACACGGTGACGCCGCAATTTACGACGCCATGGTCCGCATGGCGCAGGATTTCTCCTTGCGCCTTCCTCTGATCGACGGGCACGGCAACTTCGGCTCCCTGGATGATGGCCCGGCCGCAGCGCGATACACCGAGGCGCGCCTGGCCGCGGCAGCGCTCACCATGACTGACCACCTCGCCGAAGACGTTGTCGACTTCATTCCCAACTACGACAACCAGCTCACCCAACCGGAAGTGCTGCCCGCCGCCTTCCCGAACCTGCTGGTCAACGGTGCCACCGGCATCGCCGTGGGCATGGCCACGAACATGGCTCCGCACAATCTTGGCGAGGTGATCGCTGCCGCCCGGCATCTCATCGAGCATCCGGATGCAACCCTTGAGGACCTGATGCGCTTCGTCCCCGGGCCGGACCTGCCCAGCGGCGGAAAGATCGTGGGACTCGACGGCATCCGCGACGCCTACGCCACCGGCCGGGGATCCTTCAAGACCCGAGCCAAGGTTGAGGTCGAGCAGCTCTCGGCCCGGCGAACCGGCCTGGTGGTAACCGAGCTCCCCTACACGGTCGGCCCGGAGAAGGTCATCGAGAAGATCAAGGACGCCGTCACCGCGAAGAAGCTGCAGGGTATCTCCGACATCGTGGACCTGACGGACCGCACGCACGGCCTGCGACTGGTGATCGAACTGAAGAACGGGTTTAACCCCAACGCGGTGCTGGCCCAGTTGTACCGGTATTCCCCGATGGAGGATTCCTTCGGCATCAACAACGTAACCCTGGTTGACGGGCAGCCCCGCACGCTTGGACTGCTCGAGCTGCTCCAGGTGTACGTCTCCCACCGCATTTCAGTGGTCCGGCGGCGCACCGCGTACCGCCTCGGTAAGAAGAAGGACCGCCTCCATCTTGTCGAGGGCCTGCTGATCGCCATCGTGGACATCGACGAGGTCATCCAGATCATCCGTTCCTCGGACGAAGCCGCGGCAGCCCGGGAACGGCTCATGGCCATCTATGACCTGACCGAAATCCAGGCCAACTACATCCTTGAGCTCCGGCTGCGGCAGCTGACAAAGTACTCGCGCATCGAGTTGGAGAAGGAGCAGGATGAGCTTCGGCGGGAGATCGCCGCTCTGGAGGAAATCCTGGGTTCGGAGCAGAAGCTGCGGGAGCTGGTGTCGAATGAGCTGGCCGCCATCTCGGAACAGTTTGCGACGCCCCGGCGGACCGTCCTGCTTGAATCCGAAGCGAGTGCCCCCCTCAAGGGCACTGTTCTGCCGACGCAGGCGGGTACGGGCGCCAAGGCGCCGCTTGCGCTTGAGATTGCGGACGATCCGTGCTGGGTTCTTCTCTCCACCTCCGGCCAGCTGGCGCGCACCACCGGGCAGGAACCGATTGTCGACGGCGGACAACGGGTCAAGCACGATGCCTTTAGTTCAGTTTTAGCGACCACCGCAAGGGCTGAGATCGGCGCCGTGACATCAGCGGGCCGGATGCTGCGGCTCCAGGTGGTCGACATGCCGGCCTTGCCGCCGACCAACGGGATCCCGAACCTCGCCGGCGGCGTGTCCGTCAAGGAATTCATCACCCTTGAGCGCGGCGAGTCCCTCGTGGGTCTTGTACCGCTGGACAAGGTCTTCGCACTCGGCACTGCACAGGGCGTAGTCAAACGGGTGAGTCCGGACTATCCGTTGAACCGTGATGACTTCGAAGCCATAACACTCAAGCCGGAAGACCAGGTGGTCGGGCTCGCGCAGGCAGAGGACGCCGATGACCTGGTCTTCATCACCCGTGAGGCCCAACTGTTGCGCTTCCCGGCGTCCTCGGTCCGCCCGCAGGGGCGCATGGCCGGCGGCATGGTTGGCATCAAGCTGGCAGCCGACGACGCCGTCGTCCACTTCGGCGCGGTCCGCGCAGAGGATCCCGCCGCCGTCGTCGTGACCATTGCCGGGGGCAGCGAGGCGCTTCCGGGCACCACGGCCGGCTCAGTGAAGGTGACGGAGTTCTCGGAGTATCCGGTGAAGGGCCGGGCAACGGGCGGAGTGCGTGCGCACCGCTTCCTGAAGGGCGAGGACCACCTTGAGCTTGCGTGGGCCGGCCATGGCCCGGCCAAGGCGGTATCCGCAACCGGGGTTGCCCGCGCGTTGCCCACCGAGCACGGCCGCCGTGACGGTTCAGGGATTGCGCTCTCTCAGCCCGTGGAGGCGATCGGTCCGAGCCCTGCCTGATCCGATCCGTCGCTAGAGCAGCCGCTCGAAGGCCATCGACCGGCGGGTGGGTGTGTAGCCCATCCGCTCATACAGGCCAAGAGCCCCCGATGGGTTCTCCGTGTCAACTCCGAGGCCGGCGTTTTCCATGCCGTCAGCCTTGAACCGCCGCATCGCTTCAGCGAGGAGCGCCGGAGCGAGCCGTCGTCCGCGCCAGTCGCGCCGGACACCAAGCAGCTCGGTATAGCCCTCATCGTGTCCCACGAGTTGCTTCGATTCCGGGTCATAGCTTGCGATCTCGTACGCCGCTACTTCCCCGGAGGCGTTGTCGATCACCGCGAGGCTCCACTCTGCACGGAACTCGGGGTGGCTGACGGTGAAGTGCCAGCTCTCCTCGTCGCGCGGTTCGCTCCCCCAGTGGTCCTGAAAGGCCTCGTTGTGCGCGAGGCGAACCGCCTCGGAAATATCGTCGCTGAAGGTCACAATCCCAAATTCCGGATCCAGGTCCACCTCGGGGATCTCCTCGGAAAGATCCCGGGTCATCTCGGTGAACCAGCGGGTGATCCTGTTGCCAGCGGCTTCCATGAGCGCCCGGTGTCCGGGGTTGTTCTCCTCGACGTAGCTACGGATGAAGCCGTCCGGGATGCCGGCATCGGTGAGTCGACGGTGCGCCCGTTCAACCTGCCACTCGTGGATTGCGCGGCCGATACCGCGACGCCGCCATACCGGATCAACGCCGCCGAAAGCATGCACGAGGTTGGAACCGGCATTGGCGCTGATGCGCCCGAAAGCACGCGGTGTGCCCTCCTCATCGAATCCCATGACGGTGTCCAGCGACGGATCGTTCTTCGAGGCGGAAAAGACTTCCTCGAGATCTGCCTTCTGCTCGATCCAGTCGGGCTTGTCCACTTCGGCCATGCGTCGTAGCAGCGCTTCCCAACCGTCAATGTCGGCGTTCGTGATCGGGTGCCAGCTCAACTGGTGGTCAGCCGGTGTCAGAACAGGTGTAGGCATGCTCCCAGCGTAGGTGATCGCCGGCCGGTCCGGGGGCCAGTTCAACGCCGGTGTCGCACGTCAACGCAAGCCCGCGGTCGTGGGTTACCAGCAGTACCGGACGGTCTCCCAGGCCCGCGCGCAGATCCCGCATCAGTGAGGCAGCGCCGTCAGGATCCAGGTGCGCGGTCGGTTCATCGAGGATGAGCGTGGAGGCGTCGCTGAGCAGCGCCCGTGCCACAGCGAGCCGCTGCCGTTCGCCGCCAGAGAAACGGTTGCCCGCCGGCCCGATCCCGGCGTCGAGTCCGCCCTCGCGGTCCCGGACAGTGGGTGCGAGCCCGACGGCGGAAAGCACTTCCCAGAGTTGTTGCTCTGTCGCCGGGTTGGCCGGGACACGTGCGAGCTGAAGGTTCGCGCGAACCGTCGAGTTGAACAGATAACCCTCCTGCGGGCACCAGGCGACCTTCGGGACGTCCCCGGTTGCGGCTTCCGCCCCGGCGATCACGTACCGCCCCCGCATCAGCGGCAGGAAACCCAGCAGCGCACCGATCAGGGTTGATTTGCCGCTCCCTGACGGCCCGGTCAGCGCGGTCCACTCCCCCCGGCGGATCCGGAGCGTAACGCCCTCAACCACCGGCCGGCCGGGCTCGTACGCGACAGCGGCGTCCTCGAGCGCAATCTCCTCACCGGAACCAGCCTGGTGAACTGCACGCGCGCGGGACTCTGCTCCGGCGGCGCGCAGGTCAGGACTGATCCGGCCGGCGACGGCGGCGAGCGGACCCCACTGCTGGACCGCCGCCACGCCGAGGATCAGCGGTTCGGCGAGCGCAAGCTGCATAAGGACGACGACGGCGACCGCCTCGGCCGGCAGACCCTCGGAGCCGCTCAGGATCCCCAGCGCAGCGATTCCGCAGCCCAGGATCACGAGGGCCTGGCCGGCACCTGCAGCCCAGGAGTTGCGGCGGACGAGGCGGGCGGACCGGGCATCCAGGTGTGCGAGGCGGTTCAGCGCCTGTCCTGCCAGTCCGTTCACTGCGATGTCGGGACAGGCGCGCAACAGGCTGGTGGTCTGGGCCAGCGAGGCCGCCCGGACACGGATTCCTGCAGCACCTGCCGCCCGGTCCGCCAAAAGTGCTGCGGCGGGCGCCACTCCAACTCCGATGACCACGGCGAGCACCTGCCAGCCCACAGCCGTTGGCAGGATGAGCGCCGTCGTCGTTATGGATCCGATGCCCGTAACCGCAGCTGTCAGCGGCGGAAAGACGGCGCGTGCTGCGCTGTCACGCAACTCGTCGATGTCGCCCACCAGCCGTTCAATGCCGCCCGAGCCACAGGATAGCGAACGCCAGGATTCGGCCCTGGTGAGCAATGCTCCCCACAACCTGAGCCGGATTGCGTCAGCGGTCTGAAGGATGGCGTGGTGCAGCCAGAGCCGTTCGCAGTAACGCAGCAGCGACCGGCCGATGCCGAAGAACCGTACGCCCACGATGGCGGCCAGGAGGTAAAGGATGGGCGGCTGCTCGGCGGAGCGGACAATCAGCCAGCCGGAGAGGGCCGTGAGGGCGACGGCAAAGCCTGATGAGCCGGTACCGAAGGCCAGTGCGGCGAGGAACCGCGCTGACCAGGGGCGGACGAGGATGAGCGCCTGCCAGGCAGATCGCGTGAAACCCCGGATGGACGACGTGCCGGAATCGGTTGGGCCGGCGGCGGCAGAATCAGGTACGACGGAATTGTGGGGTGCCGTTTCCTTGTCCGTTTTGGGGCTAGCCGCCGGCGACGAAGATGCCGCAACTCCAAGCTCGATGGTGGTGTCCGCTAGATCGGCGGTGGCCGCGTCGTGCGCGATGAGCAGAACGGTCACTGATCCACGCAGCCCTGCTACCGCCTGCCGGATCGTCTCGGAGGTCTCCTCATCCACATGGGCGGTAGGTTCATCAAGCAGGAGGGTCCCGCCTGCGGCCTGCACCCGGAGCAGGGCCCGCGCGACCGCGAGCCGACGCAGTTCGCCCGGACTCAGTTCGCCGGTTGACTTCTCGAGGAGTCGGATACCCCCGACGGCGGCAAGGGCGGCGGCGAGCCCGTCGTCGTCCGTTCCCGGTGCGGCGTACAACTCAAGTTCCTGGCGCACCGTTTCGAGGAACGGTTCCGGATGCTGCGGTACCCACGCAACGGGACCGGCGAAGGGCACCACGCTTCCCTCCGTTTCGAGGGACGGTTGAGGCATCCCGGCGATCAGCCCCATGAGGGTCGATTTGCCGCATCCGCTCGGGCCGCGCAGCGCGGTGATCGTCCGGGGCACGATCTCGAAAGTGACATCACGCAGTACGGGTTCGCGGCTGCCCGCGAAGCGCACGGTGAGGTGCTCAGCCCGGGCGGCCGGGCCGTCGTCGTCGCGCTTGGGCTGTGCCGCGGCCTGCGGCCGGTCGATCAGGCTGCGGACCCGGCGCCCGACGTCGAGTCCTTCCTCGCTGGCGTGGTGGGCGGCGCCGAGGTCGCGCAGCGGGAGGTAGCACTCGGGGGCGAGGATGAGGGCGAGCAGACCGGTTTCGAGGCCCACATCGCCGTGGATGAGGCGCACACCGATGAAGACGGCGACGACGGCCACTGAGATGGTGCTGATCAGTTCCAGTGCCAGCGAGGACAGGAAGGCCACGCGAAGGGTTTCCATCGTGCGCGTGGAGTATCCGGCGCTGATGTCGTGCAGGGCCCGTGTCTGCGCCGACGCGCGGCCCAGGCCCACCAGCGCGGGCAGCCCCCTGGCGAGTTCGAGCAGGTGATTGGACAGCCGGTCGAGCGATGCCCGCGCTTCGCTGGTGCGGTCCTGGGTGTGCCAGCCGATGAGGACCATGAACACCGGGATCAGCGGGATGGTCACGACGATGACGACGGCGCTCACCCAGTCCGCCGCCAGGATCCTTGCTCCGATCATCAGCGGGACTACGGCGCAGGTGATCAGCGCCGGGAGGTATTGCGTGTGGTACTTGTCCAGGCCGTCGAGGCCGCGCGTCAGCAACACGCTCAGCGCTCCGGTGCCCGACCCTGAGCTCGCGGGACCGCCGTCGGCCAGAACCCGTTCGAGCGCCTGCCTCCGGAGCCGTTCCTTCACTCCGTGCGCCAGCCGGTGCGCGGTGCCCTGCTGCAGCCACACGGCAGCGGCGCGCAGCCCAACCCCGGCGAGCCCGAGCCACAACTCATCTATTCCGGGCAGCGCTCCCTGCGCCAGACCTGCTATCCCTGAGGCGATGGCCTCTGCAACCAGCACCAGCCCCACGGCCTTGAGCGCGGCGAGGACACCGAGCAGGTAGACCGGCCCGGCGGGTACCAGCGAGCCGGCCGGGCCCCGGGCAAGCAATCGCTCAATCACAGCGGGGTCACGGTGTGTGCTTCGGGAATGCTCTGCTCGCTCACGCGCTTGCGGAACACCCAGTAGGTCCACCCCTGGTAAGCCAGCACGAGGGGCACGCCGAACGCGGCAATGATACTCATCAGCCCCAGCGTGTAGGGCGAGCTCGAGGCGTTCTGGACCGTGAGGCTGAATGCCTCGTCAAGGGTGGATGGCAGCACAACCGGGTATGCCGAGCCGAAGATGCAGGCCAGACTGGCCGCCAGGAACACACCGAGCCACACGAAGCCCCAGCCGTCCCGGGACTTGCGCTGGGAGAGCCAGGCGCACGTGACCGCAACCACCGCAAGCGTGAGCAGCACTCCGGTCCAGAACGTTCCACCCGCCACGTGAACGCGCCCGCCCCACAGGAGCAGGGGTACAACGGCGACGGGGAGCAGACGGATCAATACCCTCCGCGCGCGCTCGCGGATGGAACCGGCCGTCTTCAGGACAAGGAACGCCAGGGCATGGACCAGGCAGAACAGGACGACGGCGGCAGCCCCCAGGAGGGCATCGAAGCTCAGCCACGCGAAGGGTCCGCCCACCCGGTCGCCATTCGCGTTCAGCGGCAGACCCGTGGTGGTCACCGCGAGGGTAGCGCCGATGCCCGCCGCCGACGTCAGCGAACCGGCGAAGATCGCGCGGTCCCAGCGGCGGCGCCAGCGGTCACTGTTCATCTTTCCCCGATACTCGAACCCGACGGCCCTGAAGATCAATGCCAATAGCACCAGCACCAGGGGCAGGTACAGGGAGGACAACAGGGAGGCGTACCAGAACGGGAATGCGGCGAACGTCGCGCCGACGGCGGTCAACAGCCACACCTCGTTGCCGTCCCACACCGGGCCGATCGTATTCAGCAGCACCCTGCGCTCGCGGTCGGTGCGGGCGAAGACCTTCATCAGCATGCCGACCCCGAGGTCGAAGCCCTCGAGGAAAAGGTAGCCGGTCCACAGCACGGCGATGAGGATGAACCAGATCGTTGGCAGCAACTCGTTCATGCGTGGGGTTCCTCTCCCTGGAGTGCTCGGTAAGTTCGGTCAGTAGGCAAAGGCGAGCACATCGTCTTTGTCCTTCCCGCCGGGGCGCTCATTCTCGTCGGTGTCGCCGTCGTCGTGCTGGTGTTTCAGTTCCGGCATCGCGGAGGCGACGCCGCCGCGGACGTAGGTGACGAGCAGCTTCACCTCGACCACCAGCAGCACCGCATACACCAGGGTCAGGGCGACGAGGGAGAAAATGAGCTCCGACAGTTCGACTCCCGGCGACACGGCCGCCGCGGTGAACATGAAGACCCCGTCAATACCATTGGGATCCGGGTTGGGGGCGACGACGAAGGGCTGGCGGCCCATCTCGGTGAAGATCCAGCCGGCCGAGTTGGCGCCGAACGGCGCGAGGATCCCGAAGACCGCAAGGCGCATCAGCCAGCGGGACTGCGGGACGGTGCCCTTCCGCAGAACCCACAGCGCCACCAGCGCCGCGAAGGCCGCAACCGCGCCGAAGCCGATCATGATGCGGAAGCCCCAGTACGTCACCTCCATGACCGGGAGATAGTCGATCGGCATCCCGGCACGCTCGCCGTAGATTGGATCGTCCGGCAAGGTCTCGCCGTACTGCTCCTTGTACTCGGGGAGCAGAGTGTTCACGCCCTTGACCTCCGTGGTGAAGTCGCCGTTGGCCAGGAAGGAGAGCATCTCGGGCACCTCGATCACGGCGACGATGTCATCGCAGTCCTGCGCGCCGAGGTTGCCGACGGAAAGGATCGAGAATCCGGTCCCGTCGTGGCACGCGGCTTCAGCGGCAGCCATCTTCATGGGCTGCTGCTCGAACATCAGCTTCGCCTGCAGGTCACCGGAGACGGCGGTGCCGGCGAAGGACAAAAGAGCGACGACGGCGCCGATCCGCGCCGAGCGGAGCCACACCTGATGGTCGGTGCGGCCGCGGCCCCCAGCTTCGTCTCCGCCCGGAAGAACACGGCCGTCGGCGCCGACACTATCCAGGCCGTCGTGGCGCCGCTTCCACAGGTGGTACCAGGCGATGCCGAGCAGGAAACCGCCGGCCACGGCAAGGGCACCGAAGATCGTGTGCGTGAAGGCAACCAGCGCGGTGTTGTTCGTGAACACCGCCCACGCGTCGACCATGCGCGCCCTACCGTCGACGAGTTCGACGCCCACCGGGTGCTGCATCCAGGAATTGGCCACGATGATGAAGTAGGCCGAGAAGACCGAAGCGGAGACTGCGGCCCACAACGAGCCGAGATGGATCAGACGGGGCAAGCGCTGCCAACCGAAGATCCAGAGCCCGAGGAAAGTCGATTCGACGAAGAACGCCAGGAGGGCCTCCATGGCGAGCGGCGCCCCGAACACGTCGCCCACGAAACGGCTGTACTCGCTCCAGGCGAGCCCGAACTGGAACTCCTGCACAATGCCGGTCGCCACACCCATGATGAAGTTAATGAGGAAGAGCTTGCCCCAGAACTTGGTCATCCGCAGGTAGTGTTCCTTGCCCGTCCGGTACCAGAGGGTCTGCATGATGGCCACGACCAGGCCCAGTCCGATGGTGAGCGGCACCATTAGGAAGTGGTAGACGGTGGTGATGCCGAACTGCCAGCGGGCGATTTCGAGAGCTTCCATGGATCCTCGATTCCTCAAGCACGGTCGATGCCTGACACAACTTCTACATCTTGTAGAAGTTCTTCTTCTACACATCGTAGAACAACTTCAACGTTACTTCTACGTGATGTAGAACCCTGCACAAAAACGTTGTAGGTTAAGAGGTGGTTGGTACAGGCGAAAGCGAAGGCTACCGCCGTCGTCCAGCTCAGGAATGCTCAACAAAGGAATAGAAATGGCCACGCTCGGTGAACTCGAACGCACAGTGATGGACCTGCTGTGGGCCACCCCCGGGGCCATGACCGCGAACGCGCTTCGCGACGCATTGGCGCTTGCTCCGGCAGGCACGGCAGAGGGTAAGGAACTGGCGGTGACCACGGTTCTCACCGTGCTCTCCCGCCTGGAGAAGAAGGGCCTGGTGGAACGCGAGCGGGACACGCGCCCTCATCGCTACCGCGCGGTGACCAGCCGCGAGGATCACACCGCCGAACTCATGCATGAGGTTCTCGTGACCGCACCGGACCGGGAAGCAGTGCTTGCGCGGTTCATCGGCAGCGTGTCCGAGAGCGAGGCCCGCACGCTCCGGCGGCTTCTGGGCAGCAGCTAGCACCCATGTTCTGGGCCTCGCACTTGCTGGCCACGCTTGCCGTGGTTTTGGCGTGGCCTGCCCCGATCGCCCTGTCCCGCGCGAAATGGCCCGCCCGGTCTCCCTTTACCGCAATGATCCTTTGGCAGGCAATCGCGCTCGCTGGTGGGCTCTCGATGATCGGCGCCATGCTCGTATGGGGCCTCGAACCGCTCGGAGATAACCTTTTGGAGGCACTCGGTGCTCTGTGGGACGTTGTGGTGAACAATCGCCCGGCTGAAACCCTTGGCCTGGTCCATGTGTTCGCACTCAGCGCGGCAAGCCTGTTAACAGCCCACCTGGTGTTCACGCTGCTGTTGACCTACGCACGCATCCGGGGACAACGACGCCGGCACCGCAACCTGCTGAATCTGCTCAGTTCGCCCTCGCACGGTAATCCGTCAACCCTCGTCATCAAGCACCCTGCTCCGGTGGCCTACTGCCTCCCCGGAGGTGCACGGTCCGTCACCGTTCTCTCCGACGGCCTCATGGGCCTCCTATCGGAGGATGAGCTGCAGGCCGTCCTCATTCATGAACGGGCGCATCTGAAGCAGCGTCACCACCTGCTGCTATGGGCCTTTGCCGCCTGGCGCTCAGCGTTACCCTGGCTGCCGACATCGCAGCTTGCCCAGCGAGCGGTCAATGAGCTCATCGAGATGCTTGCCGACGACGAAGCCGTCAAGCAGGTGGACGAAAAAGTACTGGTCGGCGCGATAGCCATCGTCGCGAGCGGATCCCACGGGCCGGCAATGGACGGATCTCGTAGAGATGCACCCGTTGCGGACGGCTCCGACGCCGGATCCGCAGTTGGAAGACCACGCGTGGACGCCGCGCCGAGCGCCCCTGATGAGGAACCTGGCGCTGAAGGCAGCTCAGTGGCGACTGTCCATCGCCTCCGGAGACTGCTCGAGCCCCAGCCCCCGCTTTCCAACGTGCAGACGATCGGTGCGCTGACCGCCGCCGCCCTTCTGCTGACGGCGCCCACGGTTCTGCTGATCGCGCCGGGCTTTTTCGGCTAGACACCGAGGGACTATTCCCGTCCGGCGTGACCATGGGCTTGAGGGTCAGGCGTCCGTGGGCTTGAGGGTCAAGCGTCCGTGGGCTTGAGGGTCAAGCGTCGATCCGCTCCCGGTCAAGTGACGCGGCCCCCGCAATAATGAAGTCCTTTCGCGGTGCGACATCGCTGCCCATCAATAGGTCGAACACGCGCTCAGCGGCTTCTGCTTCCTGGATCCGGACGCGGCGGAGCGTCCGGTGGCGTGGATCCATGGTGGTTTCCGCGAGCTGGCCGGCGTCCATCTCCCCGAGCCCCTTGTAACGCTGGATCGGCTCCTTATAGCGCTTACCCTCACGCTCCAGCGTGGCGAGCAGACGGTGCAGTTCCTGCTCTGAGTAGGTATAGAGGGTTTCGTTCGGTTTGCTCCCCGCACCGACCACTTCCACCCGATGCAGCGGAGGTACCGCAGCGAACACCCGGCCGGCGTCAACGAGCGGACGCATATAGCGAAAGAACAGAGTCAGTAGGAGGGTTCGAATGTGCGCCCCATCGACGTCCGCGTCCGTCATCAGGATCACCTTGCCGTATCGTGCGGCGTCCAGTGAGAAGCTCCGTCCCGAGCCCGCCCCGACCACCTGGATCAGCGCCGCGCATTCGGAGTTGGACAGCATGTCCCCTACCGATGCTTTCTGCACGTTCAGGATCTTGCCGCGGATGGGCAGCAGCGCCTGGTAGTCGGAGGAGCGCGCGAGTTTGGCCGTTCCCAGGGCGCTGTCACCCTCGACGATGAACAGTTCCGAACGCTCGGCGTCGTCAATGCGGCAGTCAGCGAGCTTGGTGGGCATGGACGAGGTCTCGAGGGCGTTCTTCCTGCGTTGGGTCTCCTTGTGGACCCGCGCGGAAACCCGGGACTTCATCTCGGCGACGACTTTCTCGAGCAGGAGCGCGGACTGCGCCTTGTCTGCTCGCGCCGACGAATTCAGCCGGGCCAGGATCTGCGTTTCGACCACCTTCGCGACGATCGCCCGTACGGCTGAGGTTCCCAGAATTTCCTTGGTCTGGCCCTCGAACTGCGGCTCGGCCAGACGGACCGTCAGTACGGCAGTCAGTCCCGCAAAGACGTCATCCTTCTCCAGTTTGTCGTTGCCTGCCTTGAGCTTGCGGGCGTTGGATTCGACCACCTTGCGAAACGTCTTGAGCAGGGCCTGCTCGAAGCCTGCCTGGTGGGTTCCGCCTTTGGGCGTTGCGATGATGTTGACGAAGCTCTTGACTGTGGTGTCGTAGCCGATCCCCCACCGCAGCGCGATGTCCACCTCGCAGTCACGTTCCACTTCAGCGATCCGGCTGTGTCCCTGTTCGTCAAGGACCGGCACGGACTCCTTGAACCGTCCGGCGCCGTGCAAGCGCCACACGTCCGTCACCGCATGGTCGATCGCAAGGAACTCGGCGAACTCCGAGATACCGCCGTCATGATGGAAAACCTCTTCGACGACGCCATCCGTTCCCGGCAGGCCCCGCTCATCGCGGAGGGTGATGCGCAGGCCCGGAACAAGGAAGGAAGTCTGCCTGGCACGTGCCTGCAGTTCTTCGTAGGAGAACTTCGCGTCGGGAGTGAAGATCTGGCGATCCGCCCAGTACCGAATCCTGGTCCCCGTGACGCCGCGCTTTGTACTCCCCACGACTTCAAGCCGGGAACTGTCCACGAAGGGAGCGAACTTCGCCGTTGGAGCGAGCTTGCGTTCGTCTTCGAACCGACCGGGTTCTCCCCGGCGGAAGGACATCTGGTAGGTCTTTCCGCCACGGTCCACCTGCACGTCGAGCCGGGCGGAGAGCGCATTGACAACGCTGGCCCCGACACCGTGCAGGCCGCCGGACGCAGTGTACGAACCGCCGCCAAATTTGCCTCCGGCATGCAGCTTTGTGAAGACCACCTCCACACCGCTGAGTCCGGTCTTAGGCTCGGCGTCAACCGGTATGCCGCGACCGTCGTCGTGCACCTCTACCGAACCGTCTGCATGGAGGATCACCCGGATGTTCTGTCCGTGGCCGGCAAGGGCCTCATCAACCGAATTGTCGATGATTTCCCACAGGCAGTGCATGAGTCCCCGGGAGTCGGTGGAGCCGATGTACATGCCTGGGCGTTTACGGACAGCCTCCAGTCCTTCAAGCACGGACAGATGGCGGGCGGTGTATTCAGAGCTGGGGGCCACGTTCCTTGGAAACTCCTTGGGAGTAATACCCGGACTTGTTACCGGTCGTCGATGCTGCGAGCCGAAATCGGCGCACCGTAACCAGCATATTCGCTCCAACATCGGCTGCCGTGCAGGCATGCCGTAGTCTGCGGTGACGCCGCTTCGCTCGCGGTCGTAGCCGGTACGCGCTCAGCGAAAGCCAACCCAGCTTGCGAAGAAACGGCTACGAATAGTGGTTATATGAACTACAGGAACCACTAAGGAGGCACCCATGACAACAGCTACAGCAACCCGCGAGCTGACCGCACTGCATCGCTGCGACCGGTGCGGAGCCCAGGCATACGTCCGCGCAGTCCTTTCCTCCTCCGGTGGCGAGCTTCTCTTCTGCGGGCACCACGCCCGCGCTGTAGAGAGCACTCTGCGCCCGCAGACTTCGGAGTGGCAGGATGAAACGGGCCGGCTCAACGAGAAAGCTCAGGCCACAGTAGAGCCATAGCAGGGAGCGGACGCCGTCCGTCCGTCGGCGGCCAGCCACAAAAAGAACCCCTTTCCACACTGGCGGAAAGGGGTTCTTTTTCGTCTGCTCCTCGCCTGCTGGGGGCAGGCGAGAGATTAGTCGAGGTAGTCGCGCAGTACCTGCGAACGGGATGGGTGGCGGAGCTTTGACATTGTCTTTGACTCTATCTGGCGGATGCGTTCACGCGTCACGCCGTACACCTTCCCGATTTCGTCCAATGTTTTCGGCTGCCCATCGGTCAGGCCGAAGCGCATGGCTACCACGCCTGCCTCACGCTCGGACAGTGTGTCCAGAACCGAGTGCAGTTGCTCCTGAAGGAGGGTGAAGCTGACGGCATCCGCGGGCACAACAGCCTCGGAGTCCTCGATGAGGTCGCCGAATTCCGAGTCGCCGTCCTCGCCGAGCGGCGTGTGCAATGAAATCGGCTCACGTCCGTACTTCTGCACCTCAACCACTTTTTCAGGGGTCATATCCAGCTCAAGCGCGAGCTCTTCCGGCGTGGGCTCCCGCCCGAGGTCCTGCAGCATCTGCCGCTGGACCCGCGCGAGCTTGTTGATGACCTCAACCATGTGCACAGGGATGCGGATGGTACGAGCCTGGTCTGCCATTGCGCGGGTGATGGCCTGCCGAATCCACCACGTGGCGTAGGTGGAGAACTTGAAGCCCTTGGTGTAGTCGAATTTCTCGACCGCGCGAATCAGGCCGAGGTTGCCTTCCTGGATCAAATCGAGGAAGAGCATCCCGCGACCGGTGTAGCGCTTGGCAAGGGATACAACGAGCCGAAGGTTTGCTTCGAGCAGGTGGTTCTTGGCCCGCTTTCCGTCGTGAATAACCCATTCGAGCTCACGGCGCAGCTTGGGGTCGATGTTCGCGTTAGCCGCGAGTTTCTCCTCGGCGAAGAGACCTGCCTCGATGCGCAAAGCGAGGTCGACTTCCTGCTCGGCGTTAAGCAGGGCCACCTTTCCGATCTGCTTCAGGTAGTCCTTGACCGGGTCTGCGGTAGCTCCCGCTGAGACGACCTGCTGCGCAGGAGCATCGTCATCGTCCGCGTCAGAGTAGACGAAACCGCTTCCGGTGCTTGCCTCAGCAACCTCGGCGGTGTCCGACTCGGCGGTGTCCACGTCTGCTGCTGTGGGGTCGACCTCTTGATCCGTGGCTTCCTCGTCAGGGACTGCCGCGGCACCGTTCGTGTCGACGCTGCCTTCATTTGCCGTGCGCTTGGTGCCGCGTGCGGACCCGGCCTTTGAGGCCGTCTTCGTTGCAGCAGACTTGCGCTTGGTTGCAGTTGTACCGGGTTCTGTTAACACCGGTGCTGTTGTCTTCTTGGCCGACACAGAGAACCTTTCATACGGCGGTGTGTGGCGCCACCAAGGGGGCAACACCACTATGACCCTGTCAAGTCCGTGCCTGAACTCAGGCGGATCAGCGGAAACTGTACGTCAAGACAACAGCTCCGCTGAGTGCGCTATTCCCTGGTGGATGCGTTGTAGTCAACTACTTCAGCTTCCACCGGTTGCGGCACTCCAACCTGAAACACGAACCCAACCGGGTCTGGGTTCCATTGTCGCACGCTTTGGGAACGGTGCGTAATTCTCCAATACCTCCCCACGCTAAGCTACGGGCCCCGCACTTCCTCCTGCCTCAGGCAACTCTTCGCGGCTCTGAGGTCCAGGAAGTGTCGCGGGACCGGGCCCAGGGAGCGAGGCTTCCGGATCCAACGAGTTGTAGGAGGAGCTCCGCCAGGGTGTAGGCGGGCGTCTCATCCAACGCCTCCTGCAGGAAGCGGTGTGCCCGCGAGCCCCTGCCTCTGGCCCACTCGAGCCATCCAAGGATACTCAGGAGCGCCGCACGCGATTCCCCCTCCGCGATGGCCGAAAACCCCAGGAAGATGGAATAGGCGGCGTCCAGTCGCTGCCAGTCCGGAAACTCGGACGTTGCCAGGAAGACCTCGCTGAAGAGTGATCCGCCCGGCTCGGATGCCAATGGTTCTGCTGGACTCCGCGTTGCCAGGTGCTCTGCGATGAGCCGCGCGCATTCTGCAGGAAGCGCAATCCGGGGCATCCCGGCCGGCAGGATCCCGGCCTGGTCCGCGGCGTCTGATGCTGCATCCAGACCCGCACCGGCGAGTACTATCACGCCGTCCCTTACGGACCCGCGGGTAAGGCCGGCAAGCAGGAAGGCGATCACCTCTGGTTCAGCCTCGAGCGCACCTCCATCCAGCACCCGGGCAATGAGGCTGTCCCACAGCACCAGGGAATCGTGCCCCACGCTTGTCCGCTCCCAGTTCCCTACCCACTGTGCAAGGTATTGGCAGGTCAGGCGGTGTACATCCTCCTGACGTTCAGATCCCAGCAAACCCACCGCTGCTTCCAACGAGTCCGCGTAACTGCTGCCCTGGAAGACCAGTTCCGTGTTGAGGACGCTTTCGGTGATGGCAGCAAGGGGGTGGCCTGGCCACGGACAGCAAGCTGCGTCATCGCAGAAATAATCCCGCCAGGAACTGCTACTGATCAGCCAGCCATCGAGGAGCGTAAGCCCCGCCGCGTCCAGGACCAGATCGAGGCAGTGTACAAGTGCCGCGAACGGCGGCGCTTCCGGCTCTGCCCACTCCTGCTCCGTATAGAGGACCATAAGCACACCGTCCGCGGCGGAATCGGCCTCAAGGTACTCCCGTACTCCCTGTGCGTAATCCAACGGGTCAGTCGAGTCCTTCGGGAGGTCCAACCGCAGGGTCGCCCCCACCCGTTTACCCGCCATGGTGATGAACACAAGGCTTTCGCGGGGTTGGAAACCGAGAACGTGCGGAACGTAGCTCAGGATATCTGCGGGAGTGCTGACGGAAATGGGTGCGTTCGAAGTCATGGATAAGACTTTGGCGCCAATTCCACTTCGCCGGCTGCGCCGGCCGCGCTATGTGTGTAAGTCGCCCGAATCTTTCGATTGTGGAGGGGCAGTGCCTATCCGGCGGACTTGGCGCCGTCGTCGTAATTCGCGGGCAAGCGCCTCACGCAAGGGCGGCACGACGATTGATTGCCGGGCCAATTGCGCCCTCACGCGCCGGCGGAGTACAAGAATCGCAACGGTGCCTCCGATCAGTATCAGGAACTGCACGGAGAAAGCGATCCGGAATGAGTCGAGCGCGTACAAATCTCCGTTGGAGAAGCCGCTGGCAAGCAGCAGATCCAGGATCAGCCCAACTGCGAACATGGTGATCAGCGCTGCGGTGAAGCCGCCGATATTGACGATTCCCGTTGCGGTCCCAAGGCGGGAGGCAGGATTGAAGGTACGGGCAAAATCAAATCCGATCATTGAGCCGGGCCCGCCCACCGCAAGCGTCACCACGAGCAGGACCAACAGCCAGAGAGGGGCCCGTCCAGGGTAGGTCAGGACCACCAACCACGCGAGCGCAGTTGCGGCAGTGATGGCTAGGACCATCGTGGAGCGGCGCAGCGGGTGACGTGCCACGTAAACGCCCAGCAATGGACCGCAGACCATGCCTACCACAACGAAAAGCGTCATCAGCACCGAAGCGGTGGCGGCCGGGAGCGCCTGCGCGCTCACCAGATACGGATAACCCCAGATCAGCACGAATACCGTGCCCGAGAACTGCGTGGTGAAGTGGCACCATAGGCCCAGCCGTGTGCCGGGCTGCTTCCAGGCGTCCGCCAGGGATACACCTGTCTGCCGGAGGGATACACGGCCGCGCTGAGCCGCACCAGACGGTTCGTCCCGGATCATCGAGAGGCCCAGCACGGCCGCAAACACACCCAGCCCCGCGGCAGATAGGAACGCCGTGCTCCAGCCCGCGTACTGCAGGACCGCAAGGAACGGAACAACGCTGAGGATCTGCCCGAACTGTCCAAGGATCCCTGTCAGCTGTGTCAACAGCGGGATACGTCGCGAATCGAACCATGCCGGAAGCAGCCTCAGCACCGCGACGAACGTCATGGCATCGCCCCCTCCGACCAGCAGGCGGCCGACGATTCCCGCAGGTACTGACTCCGCGAAAGCCAGCTGCGTCTGGCCCAGCGCCATCAGCGCTGCCCCGCTGACGATCATCATCCGCGATCCGAACCGGTCCACGAGAACCCCCACCGGGATTTGCATGCCCGCATACACGACCAGCTGGGCAACTGTGAAGATCGCGAGTGCCGAGGCCGTTGCATTGAATCGCTCGGTAGCCTCGATGCCGGCTACACCGAATGACGTGCGCTGGGTTACAGCAATCAGGTACGCCAGCACCCCGGCCGCCCATACCACCCAGGCGCGTCGGTCCGTGGTGCGGGATTCTTCAGTTGCCAGGCTTGGAACTCCCGCCATCTCCCCGGTCTACGGAACCGTCATCTGCATTATCAGCTTCCTCACCGGAGACCGTGGAGTCGTCCTCCGGCTCATCGAGCGAGGCTTCCAGCGTCTCGGCGAGCTCATCCGCCGCACGGGGACCGGCCAAATAGGCTTCGACGGCGGATCCTATCTCCTCAGCGCTCGCCAATTCCATGTTCTGCTTTACGAGCAACGAACGCCCGGAACCCTCAGACCGCTCGTCGTAGCGCTTCTCCAGGGACGAAACAACGCCCTGGACCTCAAGCGAATTATCCACCTGGCGGGCGATCTGACGCTCGACATCCCGCCCTGCTTCCCGCAGCCTGTCCGTCGGAAGTACGCGACCGATCGAGGCGCCCAGGTACTCCAGTGCAGTGACGGCAGCAGGCGGATACTCAGCTTCGGAGAGATAGTGCGGTACGTGAACCACGTACCCGACGACGTCTGTGCCGGTCTGCGCGAGCCGCAATTCGAGCAGGTGGCCAATGGACGCCTGCAGTTCCGCCGTCGGCTTCCATGCCGATCCCATGCCTTCGATGAGATCCCTGCGGTTGCCGTGCACGGTTACACCCAGCGGACGGGTGTGCGGGACGGGCATGGGCAGTGAGTGGATCCACGCGACCAGCGGTACCTCGAGCCGCTCAACGAGCTGCATAACGGCAGCGCTGAAGCGCTCCCACTGCAGATCCGGTTCCAGTCCGCTCAGGAGCAGGAACCGTTCCCCTAACCCGTCCTCGAGGACCTGCAGTTCGAGGCTCGGCGGCCGGTAGTCAGTCAGGTGGTCCTGCTCGAAGGTAATGCGAGGACGACGGCTGCGGTAGTCAATCAGTTGGTCGGTGTCGAAGACCGCCAGGAGGTCATGGTTCAACGAGTCCAGCAATTCGGAGCGAACCTGCGCCACCACGTGTCCGGCGTCGACGAAACCCGTGAATCCCGCAACGAGCGGCAGTCCACGAACGGAGGAATCGTCAATGTACGAATCGTTCACGTTGTAAAGGCTTCGTGGCTCCAACAATGCTTCCTCCTCAGCTGGGCTCCCGGCCATTCGGCCGACCGGATGGTGCATTCGCAGATCCGCAGGGCTCGCACTTACACCGTAAGTCATGCGGATCATTTTCTTCTGCCTGCATAACGTCGGGCGAAGGCCCGGGCATTCCCGTCAGAACCCCCGGTAGGACGCATGTCACATGGGACGGCTACGATCGGTAGCAGTTGATTACCGCGCAACCTGCGGTATCGAGCACACACCCAGAACTGGAAGCGAGGAAAACCTTCGTGAGCAACACCAGCGAAATCCAACTGACCGCAGTCTCCAAAGACATCAAGAAGGCCGGATGCGAGGTCCTTGTGATCGGCACCGGTCAGACCCCCGACGGTCCGGTTCTGCTTGATAATCCGTTGTCTGCCAAGTCAGCGCGCGCCCTGAGCGACAGCCTTCCCTCCCTTGGCGTCACCGGTGCGGCAGATGAAGCGAAACGCTTTCCAGGCATGCCGGAAATCGGCGCGGACGTTTTGGTGCTCACGGGCACTGGCCGGGTCACGCCCGGCAGTCCCCTCTCCGAGGAAACGCTGCGGCGTGCCGCCGGTTCGGCTGTGCGCCAGCTCAGCGGAGTGGAAAGCATCGCAGTCGCGCTCCCCGCAGCTACGGTGGCTGAAGTAGCCGCCGTTGCGGAAGGTGTGCTGCTGGGCAGTTACAGCTACACCGAGCACTTCTCAGCCGTCGGCGGCAAAGCCCCGCGGCCGTCGGCGAAGACGCTGTCCCGCGTCACTATCCTCAGCCCGGCCGCAAACGACGGCGGGCTCAAGGGTGCACTCGAGCGCGCCAAGGCAATTGGACAGGGCGTCAACGCAACCCGCACCCTTGTGAACCAGCCACCGAGCCACCTTTATCCCGAGTCCTTTGCGCAGTTCGCGCGGGACTACGTCAAGGGACTTCCGGTCAAGGTGACCGTGCTGGATGAAAAGAAACTCGAAAAGGACGGCTACGGCGGGATCCTGGGCGTCGGCAAGGGTTCTTCGCGTCCGCCCCGCCTCGTGAAGCTTGAATACTCCCCCGCCAAGTCCAAGATCAACCTCGCCCTGGTCGGAAAGGGAATCACTTTCGATTCCGGCGGCCTCTCGCTGAAGCCCGGCGCAGGGATGCAGACCATGAAGCTGGATATGGCGGGTGCCGCCGTCGTACTCGCCGCAGTGAACGCCGTCGCCCAGCTCGGCCTGCCGGTCAGCGTGACCGGCTGGCTCTGCCTCGCCGAGAACATGCCCTCCGGAACCGCGCAACGCCCATCGGATGTGCTCACCATCTTTGGCGGCCGCACGGTCGAAGTGCTCAACACCGATGCTGAGGGGCGCCTGGTCATGGCCGATGCACTCGCCGCCGCCAGCCGCGAGTTCCCCGACGCTATCCTCGACATCGCGACCCTGACCGGTGCGCAGATGGTCGCGCTCGGGAAGCGGGTCTCCGGTGTGATGGGCGACGACGGCGTCCGCGATGCCGTGAAGGCGGCTGCGGACCGCGCCGGTGAACAGTTCTGGGCCATGCCGCTTCCCGAAGAATTGCGTCCAAGTCTCGATTCAACGGTCGCCGACATAGCAAACATCGGAGAGAAGTTCGGCGGCATGATGACCGCAGCCGTTTTCCTCCGGGAGTTCGTGGGTGAAGCGAACGGCGAGAAGATCCCGTGGGCACACCTGGACATCGCCGGACCGGCATTCAACGAAGGCGGCTCCTACGGTTACACCCCGAAGGGTGCCACTGGCGTCGGGCTGCGCACCATCCTCGCCTATGTTGAGGACGTCGTTGAGCGGGCAACGAAGAACCCTTCCTGAATCACTTCGAGCCTATTGGTGAGACTGGACACATAGGGGTGTGGTTAAGCCTTCATCAAGTGGCTGATGGTGTGATCTGGAGATAGGGTGAACCCAGATCACACGAAAGCATTCCGCCAAACATCAATTGACGCGCGAACCTAAGTGCGTCACAGATTACGCGAGGGAGCGTCCAAGTGGCCGAAACGGCAACTGCGCAAGAATTCGACATCCTGGTACTGGGCGGAGGCAGCGGAGGCTATGCAGCCGCTCTCCGTGCCGTCCAGCTGGGCTTCACTGTCGGACTCATCGAAAAGGGCAAACTGGGAGGCACCTGCCTGCACAACGGCTGCATTCCCACCAAGGCCCTCCTGCACTCGGCAGAGGTAGCCGACAGCGCCCGGTCCGCCGAGAAATACGGCATCAAGGCCACCTTTGAATCCATTGACATGCCGGCAGTGAACGCCTACAAGGACGGCATTGTCGCCGGCAAGTTCAAGGGCCTTCAGGGACTCATCAAGTCCAAGGGAATCACCGTCATCGAGGGCGCGGGCAAGCTGACCGGCAAGAACACCGTTGAAGTGGACGGCACCACGTACACCGGCAAGAACATCGTGCTGGCGACCGGTTCCTACTCCCGCTCGCTCCCCGGCCTGGAGATCGGCGGTAAGGTCATCACCTCCGATCAGGCCCTCACCATGGACACCATTCCATCGAGCGCAATCGTGCTCGGGGGCGGCGTGATCGGCTGCGAGTTCGCTTCGGTCTGGAAATCGTTCGGCGTCGACGTCACGATCATTGAAGGCCTGCCTTCGCTCGTCCCCAACGAGGATGCCTCGATCGTCAAGAACCTGGAGCGCGCTTTCAAGAAGCGCGGCATCAAGTTCAACACCGGCACCTTCTTCGACAAGGTTGAACAGAACGACGACGGCGTCAAGGTCACCCTCGTCGACGGCAAGACCTTCGAAGCAGACCTCCTGCTCGTCGCGGTAGGCCGTGGCCCCGTTACTGACGGCCTGGGCTATGAGGATGCCGGAGTCACCCTTGACCGTGGATTCGTCATCACGAACGAGCGCCTGCACACGGGTGTCGGAAACATCTACGCAGTCGGCGACATCGTGCCGGGCCTTCAGCTCGCACACCGCGGCTACCAGCAGGGCATCTTCGTCGCTGAAGAGATCGCAGGGCTCAAGCCGGTCATCGTCGAAGACGTCAATATTCCGAAGGTCACTTACTGCGAGCCTGAAATCGCATCGGTCGGCCTCACCGAGAAGGCCGCAAAGGAAAAGCTGGGGGATGACAGGGTCGAAACCCAGGAGTACAACCTGGCTGGCAACGGCAAGAGCTCCATTCTCGGCACCGGTGGCATCGTGAAGCTGGTCCGTGAGAAGGACGGGCCGGTGGTCGGCGTTCACATGATCGGCACCCGAATGGGCGAACAAATTGGCGAAGCACAACTGATCGTGAACTGGGAGGCCTACCCGGAGGACGTGGCTCAACTGGTCCACGCGCACCCCACCCAGAACGAGTCGCTCGGCGAGGCCCACCTCGCCCTGGCAGGCAAGCCCCTGCACGGCTAATAGAGCACTCCCGGAACCGCGGCTCTGCACCATCCGGTCGCACAAGGCTCCAACCAAAGCATCACTGGCAACCTCACACCGACGCCGCTGGTCCTCAATACCGGCGGCCGGAGGTAGAACGAACAAGGAGAAACGGACAACATGTCTGAATCCGTGAACTTACCGGCCCTGGGCGAGAGCGTCACTGAGGGTACCGTCACCCGTTGGCTCAAGCAGGTCGGCGACCGCGTCGAAGTGGATGAGCCGCTGCTCGAAGTCTCGACCGACAAGGTAGACACCGAGATCCCGTCCCCGGTTGCCGGCGTGATCGAGGAGATCCTTGTTGCCGAGGACGAGACCGCAGAGGTAGGTGCTCCCCTGGTACGGATCGGTGATGGTGCCGGCGGCTCGGACGATTCGGGCTCCGAGGGTGACGAGTCGGCAGATTCCGGGTCGGAGGATCCTGCACAGGATTCAGACAACGGTGAGGCGGAGACAGCGGCTCCAGAGAGCAGCGAGGAGCCCGAAGCAACCCCGGCACCGGAGTCTGACAGCGGTAGCGGTCAGGGCGGTGGAGACGGCACCGAGGTCACACTCCCTGCACTCGGTGAGAGCGTGACTGAGGGTACGGTGACACGCTGGCTCAAGGCTGTCGGCGACGAAGTCGAGGTCGACGAGCCGCTGCTCGAGGTATCGACCGACAAGGTAGACACCGAGATTCCCTCGCCCGTTGCCGGTACTCTGCAGGAGATCCGGGTCAATGAGGACGAGACGGCTGAGGTCGGCTCGGTGCTCGCGGTGATCGGCTCCGGCAGCGCCGCCCCTGCGCAGGCTGAGCCTAAGGAAGCCGAGCCCGTTGCCGCCGCTCCATCGGGCGACCGTGAAGAGCCAGCTGCCGAACCCGCCCAGGGCGGCGAAGCCGAACCCCAGCCTGCCGAGCCGGCAGCTGAAGAAAAAGCTCCGCCTGCGCCCGCCAAGGACCAGCCTGCTCCCGCTCCCTCCCCCGATGAAGAAAGTGAAGCAGCCTCGGGCTCCGATTCGGTCTATGTCACCCCACTGGTGCGCAAGCTCGCGAACCAGCACGGCGTTGATCTGGCTGGGCTCAAGGGTACCGGCGTCGGCGGACGCATCCGCAAGCAGGACGTCCTCGAGGCAGCCGAAGCAGCCAAATCAACCGCATCGGAAGCGGCTGCTCCCCAGTCCGCCGGAACGGCACCTACAGCCCCGGCAGCACCCGCGCCGTCGAAGCTGCGCGGCACTGTCGAGAAGGCACCTCGCATCCGACAGACCATCGCCCGGCGTATGCGCGAGTCACTGGAAGCATCAGCCCAGCTCACGCAGGTGATCGAGGTCGACATGACCAGGGTTGCCCGCCTGCGTTCGAAGGCCAAGGAAACCTTCCAGTCGCAAAACGGCGCCAAGCTCACGTTCCTCCCATTCATTGCGAAGACCGTCACGGAGGCGCTGAAGCAGCACCCCAAGCTGAACGCTTCGTTCGATGAGGAAGCCAAGGAAGTCACATACCACGACGCCGAGCACCTGGCGATTGCGGTGGACACCGAGAAGGGACTTCTCGTCCCGGTCATCAGCGACGCCGGAAATCTCAACCTTGCGGGTCTCGCCAAGAAGATCGCGGACGTGGGTGCCCGCACCCGCAGCGGTCAGATTGGGCCGGATGAACTTTCCGGCGGAACGTTCACCATCACCAACATCGGGTCGGTCGGCGCCCTGTTCGACACCCCGATCATCAACCAGCCGCAGGTGGGCATCCTCGGCACCGGCGCGATCGTCAAGCGCCCCGTCGTGGTTACGGACGCAGATGGGGAAGACACCATCGCCATCCGGTCAATGATGTACCTCTGCCTGACCTACGATCACCGCCTGGTCGATGGCGCGGATGCCGGCCGGTTCCTGCAGACTCTCAAGGCCCGGTTGGAAGACGGGGCGTTTGAAGCGGACCTCGGTCTTTAGACTCGAGTCTTCAGTCTGTAGGTTGTAGTTGCCGACAGTTGCAGGAAAGGCAGTATCCAGGGCGCCCTGGATACTGCCTTTCGCCATACGCCACCAACCACACAGTCTTCCTCCTCTCCGGACGAGGAAAAAGCCCGGCAAACGCCTGGCTGCAGGATTCAACCAGTGAACAGGAGAACTCATGGCTACCGTACGCTCAGCACACACAGTCTGGACAGGCGATCTGCCCTCAGGTTCGGGTCAGGTATCACTCGACACCTCGGGACTCGGAACCTACGACGTTACGTGGAAGGCACGCGCCGAAGAAGCCGGAGGAAAGACCAGCCCGGAGGAGCTGATCGCCGCCGCCCATTCAGCCTGCTTTTCAATGGCGTTCAGCCATGCGCTGGGCGGCGAAGGCAAGACGCCTGACCGGGTCGAGACAAACGCCGAAGTGGATTTCGAAGCCGGTGTCGGCATCACTGCGATTCGTTTGACCCTGAAGGCGTCCGTTCCCGGCCTGAGCGAGGAGGATTTCCAGCGCATCGCTGAGGATGCGAAGACGGGTTGCCCCGTCTCCCAGGCACTCGCTGGAGTAAAGGACATTTCGCTGGACGCGACCCTCGAGTCCTGATCGCTCGCCACTTTAAGCGAATCGCCCCGGACACCGCTTTTGGTGTCCGGGGCGATTTACTTGCTTCAGCGCTGAATAATCAGAGCAATCAGTTGCGCGGCGGCAGCGGCTCGGGCGCGAGGCGCGGGTAATTCTGCCGAACCGGGGGAACGTCCGTAGGCAACTCGGCAATCATCTCCCGAAGAATTCCAACTCCATGCTCAAGCTGCGGGTCGTCCTGAGCTGCGTAGGCATGCGGTGGGAACGGCACTTCAATGTCCGGCTCAACGCCGTAGTTCTCGACACCCCATTCCACGTCGCCTGTCATCCAGAACGCGTAGCGGGGCTGCGTCACTCCCGTCCCGTCGGCAAGGTTGAAGCGTCCGTCGATACCGACGACGCCGCCCCACGTCCGGGTGCCGATCACCGGTCCGATACCGCGCAGTTTCGATACCTGCGTGATGATGTCCCCGTCTGATCCCGCGAATTCGTCAGTCAGGATCACAACAGGGCCACGCGGCGCGTGCGCCGGATAGGTGCCCGGCTGCTCCCCCCGAGGCAGTGACCAGGCCGTCACCTTCCTGCCGATGAGTTCGGCGACCAACTGGGAAGTGTGTCCTCCACGGTTCCGTCGCACGTCGATGATGAGGCCATCACGCTCGGTTTCACGGTCCAGGTCCCTGTGCAACTGCGCCCACCCCTTGGCAACCATGTCGGGAATGTGGAGATATCCGAACCGGTTCTCTGACGCCTCATGGACGATTGCGCGGTTGGCACTGACCCAGTTCTGGTACCGCAGGCGCTCCTCGCTGCGCAGTGGGATCACCGCCACGCGCCGTACGGCCGGCTCGCCGCCGTCGCCGTCGAGCCGGGCGATCGTCAGCTCGACGGTGCGGCCGCCCGCTCCAGTCAGAAGTACGGACGGGCCCAGCTCAGGAGGTACCGGGATCCCGTCCACGGCCTGAATGAGATCGCCGGGCCGCACACCCACTCCCGGTGCGCTCAAGGGAGACGTAGCCTGTGGGTCTGACGACTCGCCGGCGAAGATCCGGTCCACCCGCCATCCGCGGTCCGCGCGGCTCAGCTCCGCACCGAGGAACCCCTGCGCACCGGCGCCGGGCTCGGAGGCGGGTGCGGGCGTGACGTAGGCATGGGAGGTACCCAACTCGCCGTGCAGCTCCCAGAGGACATCCACGAGGTCATCATGCGAACCAATCCGGTCCAGGACGGGCCGATAGCGATCGCGCACGGCTGTCCAGTCGAGTCCGCCCATATCCTCTGCCCAGAAGAAGTCCCGCTGCAGGCGCCAGGCATCCTCGAACGCCTGCCGCCAAACACTTGGCGGGTCGAGCAAAACCCGGATCCGGTTCAGTTCCACGGCTATCCGTTCCGGCGAATCGGCCTCGACCGAGCCTGACGTCGGGATAGCAGTCAACGCTCCATCCCGGATGACGACGGCGCGCTTACCATCGCCGCTGATCTCGAACGAGTCCGTTTCCTGCAGAAGAGTTGTGACCTCGCGCTTCGCCATATCGAAACGCTCAAGCCGCTTCGCAGGCTCCTTTGCGTCCGTCGTAGCGCGGCCGTCACCTGTGATGCCGGCAGTTTCGGCAGCAAGCCACAGGAGCGCATTCTCGACTGCACGCAGCCCTTCATAGGAGCCCTGCGGCACCGGAACCGAAATGATCCGTTCGGCCAGGCGCTCCGGGTCCACTTGCACGGACGGTTTCGCGTCGTCGTCGTCAGTGACCTCCACAGGCAGGTCGTGCACAGCGGGCCCGAATGGCGACGCCGTGTGATCCGACAGCGCGACGAGGAAGGGCTTGGTCGAAGCAGGGAAACTGAGGTCGAACCGGTGTGTGTCGTAAACCGGGTCGAAGCTGCGGTCCGAGAGGAACGCGATGAAGCGGCAGTCCGGTGTGAAGGATGGCGCGTGATCCCGGAAACGCCCGTCCGTCAGGTCCAGGATGTCGGCATCCCGGGCGATGCGCGCCAGCCTTATGCGTGTGCGTGCACCTTCCCCGGTGACCGGCTCAGCCCAGACCAGCCAGGCAGAATCCGGCGAAAACGCGAGGTCATCCACTGCGCCATGGGGCGTGGTTGAGAGCGTGAAAGTGCCTTGTTGGCCCACCTCATGAATGAGGATCTCCCCCATCTCGCCTGCCAGCGCCACATACCGGCCGTCCGGACTCACCGCGAGGTTGCTGGCACGAAACCTCCCTTCGAACGGGACTCGGGTCGCCGAAGGGCTAACGGCACTGTCCTGGGCATCGAGGACGGCCTCGTCCGGCCCGGCGTCGTCGTTCTGGCTCGGGTCCTCACCTTCCGCAGCGTCAGCGGGCAATGCCGCCGGAACCGGAGCCGGGAGGCCGGAACCGGCGCTGGGCGCTTCCCGCCGGGCCGCAGACGGCTGTACGGGCAAGTCAGTGTCGAAGATGTTGCGGATATAGAGGGACTCCTCACCCTCGTGATCGGCGATATACGCGACACGGTTATGTCCGAGCGGTCTGCCGAGCCGGGAGCGCACGCCCGAGGTGGCATCCACCACTCGCGATGGTCCGTCACGGTGCGTCAGCAGATGCAGCGTGCCGTGCGCTTCGATGATGCTTGCGCGTCCGTCCTCGACCGGGACCGCCGCTGCCAGATGCCGGGAGACATCGAGTGCTTGCGGCCTGCGGCCGACCGACGCTGAACCGAGGGTGATGTCCAGTTCCTTCGGGTCTGCATCGAGGCTATCGAGCAACCACAGGGCGCCTGCCGATTCGAAGACAACCCGGTTGCCGTCGGTCGCGGCATGACGGACGTAGAACTCTTCATGGTCTGTGTGGCGCCGCAGGTCCTCGCCGTTCAGCGTGACGGAGTAAAGATTGCCGTACCCTTCATGGTCAGAGAGGAAAGCGAGCCGGCTCCCCACCCACATCGGGTCCGTGAGGTTGCCGTCCAGATCCGGGAGGAACCGTGTGAAGTCGCCCGATCCATCCGGGTCTATCCAGAGCTTGCCCGCTGTACCGCCCCGGTAGCGTTTCCACCAGGCCTGTTCACGGGTCATGACGCTCGCGATCACCACAGGGCGCTCATCTCCGACTTCCTCGCCGTAGACGATCGCTTCAGCTGGACCGTAGGGGATAACCTCCTGGGCTGAACCGTCCAGCGGCACCCGATAGGCCCACGCATGGCGGGGATCCTCATGGCGGAAGGCACTGGTTGCAAGGACCTGCCCGTCGGCGGTGAACCCTTTCACCCTGGTGCTTTGATGGCCCCAGTAAGTGAGCCGCCGGAAATTACCACCGCCGGAGTCGGCTGCAACGACCTCGGGTGCCGAGCCCTGCACAACAGTCCAGGCGATCACCGAGCCGTCGGGTGAGAATCGCGGGTTCCGAACGGGCTGCTGAAGTGCCGAGATCCGCCATGCCCTCCCTCCCGTGAGCGGGGCGACCCAGACGTCATTTTCAGCCGCGAAGGTGATGAGGTCGCCGGACAGGTGTGGATAGCGCAGGTAGTGAGAAGAACCCATTGTCCGATCATAGCCACACCGAATACTGCTTCTCAGGCAGCGTCAGGTTCGTGGACGGCCGCTATCCTCCAGAGGCCCTCCTCCCGCTTCAGCATGAATATCAGATTCTGGGAAGTTGCTTCCGGGACCGTTCGCACTGTTGTGCCGTCTGCGTTAACAATCGTGTAGGCCGAAGTCACCGCCGTCGCGGCAACCGCCGCGCTGTCCTTGTCTACGTTCTCAAGCTGAGCATTGCGAACCTCCTTGAGCCGCACGCTCAGTCCCTGGAAAACCTGGTCCGCAGCCTGCAGCCCAGCAACGACTTCCTTGTCGGCTGCCATTGTTTCGGAGTCGGCTACGTTCACATGCGCGAGCAGTTCCGGATCCGCGGTGGCGAGGGCCCGGGCGCGTACGGCTGCCAGGGCAGCCAGCACCTCGACGGGGTCATCAGCGGCGAGCCTGGCACGCAGTTCCGGCGAAAGCAGGCTCTCGGAAGTATCAGATCCTTGTGCCGCTCCGACAGGCGTCCGTTCGGAACCACCATTTCGATGCGCTGCTTCTACGAGGTCCGGGCCCGCCACCAAAGCCCCGCAGATTACAAGCGCCGCCGCGACCACGCCAATTACGACGGCGATCGCTCTCCTTCCGCGTTCAGTGCGCGGTTCCGGACGGTCCGTAGGTACCTGACGCCTCCGTGCGCCGGCTTTCCGCGGCGCAACCTTGTCCTTCGCCTTTACGCGGACCGGGAATTTTCGTTTCGGTGTTTTCGGCTCGTTCCGGGCTGCGCGGCGCGTCAGCAACTGTGGCAGCACTGAAGGGTGAACGGATCCGACAAGGTCCAGCGGCTGTGGAGCAGCCGAACGAAGCACTGCGAGGGAGAACTCCCTCGCAGTGGGTCTGCGTTCCGGGTCCTCATGGAGACCGGCTTCCAGGACTTCGAGCAGCTCGGCAGGAACGTCCGGCACGATCAGCGTCAGCGGCGGCCGCTGCAGCGCTGGACCGGCCGGTTGTCCCGTCAGGCAGTACCACCCGAGCGATGCCAATGAATACACATCTGCCGCTGTATTCAGCCGTGCATCTACCCGCACCGCGGGATCGCAAAACCCTGGCGTGCCGTTCATTCCACCGCTTCCTTCGCCGAGCAGCCTCCCGACACCGAGATCGGCGAGCAGTGGTTTTCCTTCCGCGCTGAAGAGCACATTGCCGGGCGAAACATCACCGTGCAGGACAGCTTCAGCGTGAAGGTACGTCAGCGCCTGGGCGATCGGGGCAAGGACCGTCACTGCCTCGCCCACGCCGAGCCGCCCACGCGCGGCAAGAAGACTGAGCAACGAACCGCCGCCTGCGTAGGACATCAGCAGTGCCGGACCCTGGTCCGTCGGAATCACTTCCCGAATGGAAAGCAGGTGCGGGTGGGACAGCCTGCCGAGTATGGCCGCCTCCCTTCGAAGCTCCCCCAACTCCGACTGGCTCGCCTCGCCAGCGGAAAATACCTTCAGCGCCCACGATTGAGCTGAGCGTTCGTCCATCACCAGCCACGCGGCCGCGGTGCCTCCCATACCGAGCAGTCTTTCGGTACGGTAACCACTGACCCGCGGGGGAAGAGGCGCGGAGGATTCTTCCACCGTCCCGGCGGCAGTCTGTCGGAGGAAATTATCCATGCATACCAGTCTGGAATAGTTCCGTTCGTCATGCAGAAGTTATCCACAGGCGCTCATGCCTCCCGAGATGTGAGATACGTCGCGTGAATGTGAGATCCCCGGCGCCCAGGCTTAGGCTTGAAAGATGACGCTGGAGTTCTCACGAATCGGATTCGACCCTCATTTCGTCGATTACCTCGAAGGTTGGGACCGGCAACGCGCACTGCACGAAGCGGTCGTGGCCGGGACGTCCCCCAGTACGGTCCTCCTGCTCGAACATTCGCCCGTATACACCGCGGGGAAACGTACAGAGGAGCACGAAAAGCCTTTCGACGGTACGCCGGTGGTGCCGGTGGACCGCGGTGGAAAGCTGACCTGGCACGGCCCAGGTCAACTGGTTGGCTACCCGATCCTCGCACTTCCAGAACCGACACGCGTTGCCGACTATGTTGCGATCCTTGAAGAAGTGATCATCGCGGTCCTGTCGGATTACGGCATTCAAGGTGTCCGGATCGAAGGCAGGTCCGGCGTTTGGCTTGAGGCAGACGGGCGCGGACCGGCCCGCAAGATCGGCGCGATCGGAATCCGGATCAACCGGCGTGTCACTATGCACGGCTTCGCCATCAACTGCAGCAATGACCTGGCGCCCTATGCGCAGATAGTTCCCTGCGGCATTACGGACGCCGGCGTCACAAGCATCTCGACCGAAGTAGGCCGCAGGGTTTCACCGGCAGACATCGTTTCGCGGATCGAGGAAGAACTGCGCAAGAATGAAGAGTCACTGGTCCTCGGCCGGACGGGCGAACCCCGCGGAACCGAAGCAGCACAAGCCGCCGGTAACGACCGGCCGGAAGGAGCTTTACTGTGAGCCTTGCCCCTGAGGGACGGCGCCTCCTACGCGTCGAAGCGCGCAACGCGGCCATTCCCGTCGAACGCAAGCCGGACTGGATCAAGGCCAAAGTAAATATTGGACCTGAGTTCGTCGGTATGAAGAATTTAGTCAAGAAGGAAGGGCTCCACACGGTCTGCGAAGAAGCAGGCTGCCCCAATATCTTCGAATGCTGGGAGGACAGGGAGGCAACCTTCCTGATCGGTGGCTCGGAATGCACCCGTCGTTGCGACTTCTGCCAGATCGACACCGGACGTCCCGCACCCCTCGACCGCAGCGAACCCTTCAAGGTTGCGCAGTCGGTGCAGTCCATGAACCTTCGCTACGCAACGGTCACCGGTGTCGCCCGCGACGACCTGGAGGATGAGGGGGTCTGGCTGTACGCCGAAACCATCAGGCAGATTCACGCGCTGAATCCGGGAACCGGCGTTGAGATTCTCATCCCGGACTTCTCGGGCAATCCGGAACACATCGCCGGTATTTGCGACGCCGGTCCGGAGGTGTTCGCCCACAACGTCGAGACCGTCCCACGCATCTTCAAGCGGATTCGTCCCGCCTTCCGGTACGAACGCTCACTGGATGTCATCACGCAGGGCCGGAATCGCGGCATGGTGACCAAATCCAACCTGATCCTGGGCATGGGCGAGACCCGCGAGGAAATTTCCGAAGCTTTGCGCGACCTGCATGCGGCAGGCTGCGACCTCATTACCATCACTCAGTACTTGCGTCCCAGCGAGCGGCACCTTCCGGTGGATCGCTGGGTCAAGCCACAGGAGTTCGTCGAGTTGCAGGAGGAGGCCGATGAGATCGGGTTCCTCGGCGTAATGAGCGGGCCCTTGGTTCGTTCGTCGTACCGTGCCGGGCGCCTGTGGGCGCGCGCCATGCGAAAAAAGGGACTTGAGTTGCCTCCGGAGCTTGCGCACATCGAGGATTCCGGCAGCACCCTTCAGGAAGCATCAAGCCTGATCGCAGGCTGAGCCCGCAGAACTTCAGACAGCTCTACCTGCAACGGACGTTCCCTCCGGCGGACGTCGCAGGCACTGAATCACGTAGACTTGGATCACTATGGCCAACAGCACTGACACAGACGGATCCAGCCCAAAGCGTCGCCTTTTCTCGCGCAAACCAAAGGCGGAGAAGCCCCCGAAGAAGCCGGGAACAATGAAGCGCGTCGCCGAGGTCTTCAACATGACCCGGCGGAATGATCCCAACGTCATCTGGATCATGGTGCTGGCTTTCCTTGCCATCATTGCGGTTGGCCTCCTCATCGGCTTTCTGATCCGCAATGTGGTGACGATGATCATCATCGCAGTGCCGCTCGCGTTCCTCGCAGCACTGTTCATCCTGTCGAGACGCGCTGAGCGAGCGGCCTTTGCCCAGATCGAGGGCAAGCCGGGCGCTGCCGGCGCCGCAATGAGCGTGCTCCGCCGAGGCTGGATTCTGAAGGATGAGCCGGTGGCCGTCAACCCACGCTCCCAGGACGCGGTATTCCGCGCAATTGGGCGTCCCGGCGTCGTGCTCGTTGCCGAGGGACCCGTCACCAGGGTAAAACAACTCGTTGACGCGGAGCGGCGAAAAATGAGCCGGATTGTTCCCGGTGTTCCCGTGCACGTCATCCACGCCGGGCGCGGTGAAGGGCAGGTTCCTTTGCAGCGGGTAGCCAAAAAGATGCAGAAGATGAAGAAGAACCTGACACGTCAGGAAGTCGCTGCAGTGGACAAGCGGCTTAACGCGCTCGGTACCCGGATGCCCATCCCGAAGGGCGTCGATCCCTTCAAGGCGCGCCCCGACCGCAAAGCAATGCGCGGACGCTAGGCGGCGCAGGCCTGTGCGTCCGCGCACCTTCGCTGCTGTCCGCTACCTTCCGGCTTACCGGATGCGGACCAATACAGTGCGGGCTGCGCGGTCGTGCAGTCCACGCTGGTCCTCATCGAAAACGACGGCGGGAATCACCAGGCAGATCAGCACGGTACGGACAATCGCCGCACCAAGGCCTGCTGCCCGGCCGTTGAGGCCCTGCACCTGCATCCCGAACAATCGGTGACCCACGCTGTAGCCGAGCGTCCCGACAAGGATCATCTGTTCCAGGGCGAAGATGCCGAGGGTTGCCAGCCCGTCGTAGTTGAAGAAAGCCGCGGAGATGAGGCTACAGAGAGCCCAGTCCACGGCCAGGGCACCCAACCGCGGCCCAGGGCGAGCAATGGAGCCTCCACCCTCCCGGGGTCGCCCAAGACGCTTGCCGGGCCAATGCCCTTCTCCGCGGGAGGGCGGGCCTTCAAGCCAGGAACTTATGTCTCTGCGATCAACCACGCGATCACTCTATCGCGCGGTCGGAACGCGTTTCAGGGCGGCGAATGCCCACTTAGCGGACAGGACGGTGCCGGGTCGAGCAGTGTTCGATAGGCTGATGGGCAAGGTGCCCGAACCTGAGCGCCGGTTAAGTTACATGCCGGAAACAATCGCGACACCAGTGGGTAACTGCGAATTCCTAGTGTTGACACTGTTGCGGCCACATCAGGTGATGCCATGCGGCGGTTCCAGTTGTGCTACCGGCCCCGGTCGCCCTCCCCGAATATGCGTAAGGAGCATAATCCGATGTTCAAGAATGCGGACGAAGTCCTCAAGTACATCGCTGACGAAGATGTGAAATTCGTTGACGTCCGGTTCACCGACCTCCCTGGGGTGCAGCAGCACTTCAACGTTCCCGCGAAGTCCGTCGACGCCGACTTCTTCGTGGACGGCCAGCTGTTCGACGGTTCGTCGATCCGCGGATTCCAGGGCATCGCAGAATCGGACATGCAGCTGATCCCGGATGTCACCACCGCATTCATCGATCCGTTCCGCATCGAAAAGACACTGGCCCTCAACTTCTCTATCGTGAACCCCCGCACCGGCGACCCTTACCACCGCGATCCGCGAGGCGTTGCTGAGCGTGCTGAAGCGTACCTTTCCTCCACGGGCATCGCAGACACCGCGTTCTTCGCTCCTGAGGCCGAGTTCTACATCTTCGAGGACGTCCGGTACGAATCCAAGCCTGAATCCAGCTTCTACAAGCTCGATTCAATCGAGGCCCCGTGGAACACCGGCCGCGAGGAAGTCGGCGGAAACCTTGGCAACAAGACCCCTTTCAAGGGCGGTTACTTCCCGGTCTCCCCCGTGGACAAGCAGGCTGACCTGCGCGACGCGATCTGCATTGAACTCGACAACGTGGGTCTCGAGGTAGAGCGTTCCCACCATGAGGTAGGCGGCGCCGGGCAGGCTGAGATCAACTACAAGTTCACCACTATGGTGCACGCTGCCGATGACCTGCAGAAGTTCAAGTACATCGTCAAGAACGTTGCAAACGCCTGGGGCAAGTCGGCAACGTTCATGCCCAAGCCGATCTTCGGCGATAACGGTTCCGGCATGCACTGCCACCAGTCGCTGTGGAGCAACGGTGAACCATTGTTCTACGACGAGCGCGGTTACGCAGGGCTGTCGGATCTTGCCCGCTGGTACATCGGCGGCGTCCTGAAGCACGCGTCAGCGGTACTCGCGTTCACCAACCCGACCGTGAACTCCTACCGTCGGCTCGTCAAGGGCTTCGAGGCCCCGGTGAACATGGTCTACTCGCAGGGTAACCGCTCAGCGGGTATCCGCATTCCGATCACGGGTTCCAACCCGAAGGCCAAGCGCATCGAGTTCCGCGCACCGGACCCCTCGTCAAACCCGTATCTCGCCTTTGCCGCGCAGCTCATGGCCGGCCTCGACGGAATCAAGAACCGTATCGAGCCTGCAGATCCGATCGACAAGGACCTCTACGAGTTGCCTGCCGAGGAAGCCAAGGACATCCAGAAGGCTCCCGGCTCGCTGGAGGAAGCGCTGCTTGCCCTCGAAGCCGACAACGAGTTTCTCCAGGCCGGCGGTGTGTTCACCCAGGACCTGATCGACACCTGGATCGCCTACAAGCGCGAAGTGGAAATCACGCCGCTTGCCGCACGCCCCAACCCCTATGAATTCGAGCTGTACTACGGCGTCTAGTCGTCGTAATCGCCGGAAGGGCCGCACCAAACGGTGCGGCCCTTTTGCGTCCACGGTGGAAGGCGCGTCAGTCGCCGTAACCGTAGAAGTAGCGCTCAAAAATCGCGCGACTGCGGCGGGTCAGGCGCAAGTAGTCTTCCTCCAGCTCCGCTCCCTTGCCCGGACCGTAAGCGCACCAGCGCGCCACCGCCTCAAGATCGCGGCGCGAGGAGGGCAGAAGATCGGAACTCTTCCCGCTCCAGACCATGTTCGCCGCGCGAATCCGCGAAGTAAGGCGCCAGCTGGTACGCAAGGTCACGACGTCGTCTGCTGGCAGGAGGCCATGCTCCTGTACAGCATCCATCGCCTCGAGGGTGGAGGAGGTGCGTAACTCCGTCACGGAGTCCGCGTGCTGCAGCTGGATGAGTTGGATAAGCCACTCAACGTCCGATAACCCTCCACGTCCCAGCTTCAGATGGCGCGAGGGGTCAGCGCCGCGCGGAAGCCGTTCGGACTCCATGCGCGCCTTGAGCCGGCGAATCTCACGGATGTCCGTGTCAGTAACCCCTCCTGCATACCGGATCGGGTCGATGAGCCCGACGAAAGCTCCCGCAAGGTCATCGTTGCCTGCGATCGGGAGCGCGCGCAGCAGCGCTTGGGTTTCCCAGACCAACGACCAGCGCCGGTAGTACTCCCGGAAAGACTCAAGCGACCGCACCAGCGGCCCCTTCTTGCCTTCCGGACGAAGATCGGCGTCAACCTCCAACACCCGCTCGGCGAGGATGGCAGGGGCGCAGGGCTGCTGGAGCAGTTGCCGGAGCTGGTTGACGATGCGCTCGGCTTGGGCTTGGGCTTCCCCGGGATCAGCTCCGTTCTTCGCCCGGTGTACGTACATGACGTCAGCATCCGAGCCATAGGTGATCTCACGGCCACCTTGCCGGCCCATCGCCACGACGACGACGTCGGTCAGCGGCGCCTCAGCAGCGTGCACCACGCCCTCGGCCACGTTCAGTGCACCCAGCACGGCGGCACGGTCCGTATCAGCCAACGCCCAGCCAACCTCTTCCTGATTCAGAAGGCCCGAGCTGTCGGCTATGGCTATGCGGAGCGTCTCGCGCCGCCGGATCAGCCGGATCAGTCGCATGGCTTCGCGCGGTTCCGGGTGGCGGGACATCTTCGACTGGATTTCCTGCCACTGCGTGTTGAAACTCGCCGGAACCAGCTCCTTGTCGGAGCCCAGCCATTTCGTGGACTCGGAGGACACCTCCAGCAGATCCGTGATGAACCGGCTGGAGGACAGAATGTGGCACAGTCGTTCCGCAGCAGCCTTGGAGTCGCGAAGCATGCCCAGATACCAGTGGGTCTCCCCCAGCGACTCGCTCAATCGCCGGAAGCCCAGCAGGCCGGCGTCGGGATCCACCCCGTCCGCCAACCAGTCGAGCAGTACCGGCAATAGCTGGCGTTGGAGGGCAGATCGGCGGCTGATTCCGGTGGTCAGCGCCTCGATGTGGCGCAGCGCGCCGCGCGGATCGAGGTAACCGAGCGCGGCGAGACGGGCCTGCGCGGCTTCCGCCGTAAGTTTGACCTCATCGACGCTCAGGTTGGCTGCAGCATTCAGCAGCGGCCGGTAGAAGATCGACTCATGCAACCGACGCACCAGCCGCTTGGTCTGCTGCCACTGGTCCGTCAGGCCCGCGGCCGCCGGACGGGTCTCCAGCAGGGAGCTGGCGGATGACTTGGCGAGTGCCTTCAGGCTCGCCTCGTCCTCGGGCATCAGGTGCGTCCTACGCATGTGCACCAGCTGTATGCGGTGCTCCAGCACGCGCAGATAGCGGTATGCCTGGTCGAATGCCTGCGCGTCCCGTCGGCCGATGTAGCCGCCGGAGCTCAGGGAAGCGATTGCCGACGTAGTTGCCTGGGTGCGCAGCGACTCATCCGCCTTCCCGTGCACAAGCTGCAGCAGTTGAACCGTGAATTCGACGTCGCGCAGTCCCCCGGAGCCCAGCTTGAGCTGGCGGTTGACTTCGTGGGCAGGAATGTTCTCCGTTACGCGCCGCCTCATCGACTGCACCGATTCGACGAAGCCTTCGCGCTCCGAGGACGTCCACACCAGTTCCGCTACAGCCTCAGCGTAGCGCGCGCCGAGAATCGCGTCTCCCGCGATGGGCCGTGCCTTCAGCAGTGCCTGGAACTCCCAACTTTTCGCCCATCGGCCGTAATAGGTGAGGTGCGAGTCCAGTGTGCGCACCAAAGGACCGTCCTTGCCCTCGGGCCGCAGGTTCGCGTCAACTTCCCACAGGGCGGGTTCACGACCGGCCGAAGTGATGGCGCGGGAAATGCCCGATGCCATGGCAGTCCCAATTCGAACGGCCAGGTCTTCGTCAAGTCCGTCCGCGTCGATGACGTAGATGACGTCTACGTCGGAGATGTAATTGAGTTCACCCGCGCCACACTTGCCCATCCCGATAATGGACAGGCGAACCGCGGCTACGTCCGCGGCGGAGAACGAGGACGCAAGTTCCGCCCGGGATACGGCCAGGGCTGCTTCGAGCGCCGCCGCCGCGAGGTCAGCCAGCTCAAGCCCCACCAATGGCATGAAGTCTGTGGGGGACGCCGCACCAAGGTCACGGATGGCAAGCTCGGTGAGATGCCTTCGATAGCGGGTACGCAGCGCGCGGTACGCCTCCTCTCCGGTCAGCTTCGCCACCGGCTGACGGTCCCCGGGCTCTGCTCCGACAGAGTGCAGAAGGGCGGTCCGTAACGCGCCGGCATCGGCCCGTCCCGGTTCGGCGCTGGGTCGCGTGCGCACAACGTCGGTGTGTTCCGGATGGCGCATCAGGAACTCTGCAAGCGCTTCCGAGGCGCCGAGGAGTCTGAACAGGGCTTCGGAATCGGGGCCTCCAGCGCTGACCAGCGACGAAAGTTCCGGCTGGACCGCGAGCAGACGAACCAGCGACTGCAGGGCAAGATCAGGATTTGCTGCATAGGACAACCCGCCGAACAAGCTGTCCTCGGGAATGTCATGGAGCTCCCCGGCAGCCAGGAACCTGCTGCTCTTCTCCAGATCGGTAAAGCCTCTGGTAATCAGATCCCTATTCAGGCTCATCGCACGCCTCTCGATCACAGGATGCCGAGGTTGCGCCTCAGCTCGTAGGGCGTCACCTGGATACGGTAGTCATGCCATTCGGCGCGCTTGTTACGCAGGAAGTTCTCGTAAACCTGTTCACCGAGGATTTCAGCAACCAGTTCGGAGTCCTCCATTGCCCTTACGGCATCATGCAGGCTTGCCGGCAGCGGGTCATGTCCCATCGCGCGCCGTTCGGCTGCCGTCAGGCTCCACACATCGTCCTCAGCGCCAGGCGGCAGATCATAGCCCTCTTCAATACCTTTCAGCCCGGCTCCCAACAGGACAGAGTAGGCGAGGTACGGATTGGTCGCGGAGTCGATTCCCCGGTACTCGATGCGGGCGGACTGCCCCTTGTTCGGCTTGTACAGTGGGACCCGCACAAGGGCCGAGCGGTTGTTGTGCCCCCAGGACAAGTAACTCGGAGCCTCCCCACCGCCCCATAGCCGCTTGTAGGAATTGACGAACTGATTGGTTACGGCAGTGAATTCCGGTGCATGGTGCAGGATGCCCGCAATGAACTGGCGCGCGGTCCTGGACAGTTGGAACTCCGCGCCGGCCTCGAAGAAGGCGTTGGTGTCGCCCTCGAACAGCGAAAAGTGCGTGTGCATGCCGGATCCGGGATAGTCCGAAAAAGGCTTCGGCATGAAGGTGGCATAGCTGTTCTGGGTGAGCGCCACCTCCTTGATGACCGTTCTGAAGGTCATGATGTTGTCGGCGGTCTGGAGGGCGTCGGCATACCGTAGGTCGATCTCGTTCTGGCCCGGGCCGGCCTCGTGGTGGCTGAACTCAACGGAAATCCCTACCGATTCCAGCATTGCCACGGCCGTCCGCCGGAAATCCTGCGCCACGCCTCCCGGTACATGATCGAAATACCCCGCCTGATCCACAGGGACTGGTTGCCCGTCCGGTCCCAGTTCGTCCGATTTCAAAAGGTAGAACTCGATCTCCGGGTGGGTATAGCAGGTGAAACCCATGTCCGCGGCCTTGGCGAGGGTCCGTTTGAGCACACCTCGGGGATCTGCCGCAGAGGGCTGACCGTCCGGAGTGAGAATGTCGCAGAACATGCGGGACGTCTGCTCCTTCTCGCCGCGCCACGGCAGGATCTGGAAGGTCGATGGGTCCGGCTGCGCCAGCATGTCCGATTCGAAAACCCGGGCGAGCCCCTCAATGGAAGAGCCATCGAACCCAAGGCCCTCCTCGAATGCGCCCTCCACTTCGGCGGGCGCCAGAGCCACCGACTTCAGCGAGCCGACGACGTCGGTGAACCACAGGCGGACGAAGCGGACATCGCGTTCCTCAATGGTTCGTAGGACGAACTCCTGCTGCCGATCCATTCCTGCCCTCTTTCCCTTCGCGGATGACTCGATCCATCCGCAGGCCGCAAGCGGCCCGCGCGTTCCGGCCCTGCGGCCCGTTGCTCACTCTACTGATATCGGCCAGCCACCGTGCCAACTCGAGCGCGAAGGATGGATTCGTGCCCAGTATGTCTGCATTGTGTTACGGCTGGGTTACCTGGTGTCGTAGCGCCCACCGGCCCCCCGCACCTCGCTGACGCTCGGCACGGGTCCCTGCCAGTAGGCTTAGGTGCATGAATTCCGCGGAGATTCCTGCCCCCTACGGAAGCGGTTCGCCTGAGGCCAGTCCGGCGTCGTCCTCGCTTCCTGCCCGGATCCGGACGCACCACTTGCAGGCGGCGAAAGAGGAGGGCCGCCGCTTCGCCATGTTGACGGCCTATGACCAGTACGCGGCCGAAATATTCGACGGCACCGGAATCGAGGTGCTTCTGGTCGGGGACTCGGCAGCGAACAACGTGCTGGGCCACGCCACCACCCTCCCGATCACCCTTGACGACATGATTCTGTTTTCCCGTGCAGTAACCCGGGGCGCATCGCGGGCTTTGGTAGTAGCGGACCTCCCGTTCGGCAGCTACGAGGTGTCTGCCGCCCAGGCGGTGGAGTCATCCATCCGGCTCATGAAGGAGGGGTTGGTGCACGCCGTGAAGATGGAGGGCGGAAAGGACCATGCTGAAACAGTGCGCGCGATTGTCCGCGCCGGAATTCCTGTCATGGCACATATCGGTTTCACTCCCCAGAGCGAGCATTCCCTCGGCGGCTACCGGGTACAGGGCCGTGGTGAGGCGGGCCGGCAGGTGGTCGACGACGCCGTTGCGCTGGCCGAGGCGGGCGCCTTCTGCGTGCTGATGGAGATGGTTCCCGCGGACATCGCTGCCGAAGTGGACCGTTCCATTCCAGTGCCCACGATCGGAATTGGTGCAGGGTCCGCAACCACCGGTCAGGTGCTCGTATGGCAGGACATGGCCGGGCTACGTCACGGAAAACAGGCGAAGTTCGTGAAGCAGTTTGCTGATGTCCGTTCGGTCCTGGCAGACGCCGCCCGGACCTATGGGGAAGAGGTACGCGAAGGCACGTTCCCGGGGCCGGAGCACAGCTTCTAGCGGACTGCTCAGTCCTCGTCCTGAGCTTCCCAGGCCCTGTTGCGCTCCTGCACTTTCTCGGGCGCGCGCTCCGCTTCGCTCCTTGTCTTGTAAGGACCGATGAGCTGGCTCCAGTCCGACTGGGCGTCTTCTTCGACCTCGTGGGTCCGGACGTTGTACCAGTACTGCATCATGGACGGCCTCCTTAGTCTTCGCTCACGCTTTCGGCGCCGAAGTTCTTCACCGATAGGATCAAGGGTATGCCCCATCATTCCTCTATCGCACCCGTCGGCACCCTCGAGCCCGGGACACTGAGCCCTCCCCGTTCGGTGCCGTCATCCATCATGCGACCGGAGTATGTGGGCAAGTCGGGTCCGGCGAAGTTCGAAGGATCAGAGGTCAAGTCAGCGGAACAAATCGAAAAGATCCGCCGTGCCGGAAAGCTGGCCGCACAGGCAATCCAGGAGGTGGGACGCCACATCGAGCCGGGCGTCACCACCGATTACCTGGACGCCGTGGGTCATCAGTTCCTGATCGACCACGGCGCCTATCCGTCGACGCTGGATTACCGCGGATTCCCGAAGTCGCTGTGCTCCTCGCTGAACGAGGTGATCTGCCATGGAATCCCCGACTCCACGGTGCTGCAGGACGGCGACATCATCAACATCGATATCACCGCGTACCTCAATGGAATGCACGGAGACACAAACTACACCTTCCTGGTAGGCGACGTGGACGAGGAGTCCCGCCTGTTGGTCGAGCGGACCCGGGAAGCCCTCAACCGCGCCATCAAAGCGGTTGCCTCCGGGCGGGAAATTAACATCATCGGACGTGCGATCGAAGCCTATGCCAGGAGGTTCGGTTACGGCGTCGTCCGCGATTTCACCGGCCACGGCGTCGGGGAAGCTTTCCACACCGGCCTGATCATTCCCCACTACGATGCCGCACCGGCATACAACCAGCTCATCAAGCCGGGCATGGTGTTCACAATCGAGCCCATGCTTACCCTGGGAACCATCGAATGGGACATGTGGCCTGATGACTGGACCGTAGTGACGAAGGACCGCAGGAGAACGGCGCAGTTCGAGCACACGCTTGTCGTCACCGACACCGGTGCCGAAGTTCTGACCCTGCCTTAGCACCACCTGCAAGCACCAGCACTATCGACGCAGCCCTCGCTGCGCAGAACCGACCATCAAACACGATCTCCTGGAGAACCATGGGCAAGAGCAGCAACAGCAAGAAGCATGACAGGAACCTGCCCGCCACGATCATCGGCATCGACATCGGCGGAACCGGTATCAAGGGCGGCATCGTGGACCTTGCCGAGGGTGCGATCATCGGCGAAAGGTTCCGGGTGGAAACACCCCAACCCGCCACGCCCGAGGCTGTGGCCGTAGTTGTGGCGGACATCGTTGCTGAGCTTTCCACCCGCGAAGGCGCTCCGGCACAGACCCTGCCGATCGGCGTTACGTTTCCCGCCATCATCCAGCATGGCGTTGCACGCTCGGCAGCGAACGTCGACGAGAGCTGGATCGACACCGATGTGGATGCGCTCTTCACAAAGGTTCTCAGCCGCGACGTCCATGTCATCAACGACGCCGACGCCGCCGGCCTCGCCGAGGTTCAGTACGGCGCAGGCAAGGGCGTCAACGGAACGGTGCTCGTCATCACGCTGGGGACGGGCATCGGTTCCGCGTTCATCTTCGACGGCAAGCTTGTGCCCAACGCAGAGCTTGGCCACCTGGAGATCGACGGGCACGACGCCGAGACCCAGGCTTCCGCTGTAGCCCGCGAACGGTTGGGGCTGAACTGGGAAGAGTACTCCGTCAAGTTGCAGCGCTACTTCTCCCACGTGGAGTTCCTGTTCTCCCCCGAACTTTTCATTGTCGGCGGCGGGATCTCCAAGCGCAGCAAGGACTTCCTGCCCAACCTCTCACTGCGCACGCCCATCATCCCGGCAGAGCTCCGCAACCATGCGGGCATCGTTGGAGCTGCTCTCCAGGCAGCGCTGCATTTCAAGAGCGAGCCCGTCGAAGCCCAGTGAATTACACGGCAGTCGTCACCGGTGCCAGCCGAGGGATAGGGGCCGCGATAGCGCTGCGCTGCGCACGTGACGGTTACGCGGTTGTGGTGAATTATTCGCAGGATGCAGAAGGAGCTTCCCGTGTTGTGGCGGACATCCGCAGCCAGGGCGGGACTGCGGTCGCCGCACCAGGCGACGTCAGCGATCCGGGCGCGGTCGAAGACGTCTTCGCTGCAGCCAGGAACCTTGGCCCGGTGAAGGCGGTCATTAATAATGCCGGCATCACTGGCAACCTCATTGGTCCCCTCGTTGAGGTGCCGGTCCATGTCCTTTCCCGCGTTACCGACGTGAATGTCAAGGGGCCGCTGCTGGTGTGCCAAGCCGCGATACCTTGCATGGCGCTGGACGCTGGTGGTGAAGGGGGCCAAATCATCAATATCTCGTCGACAGCCACCAGACAGGGCTCGCCGAACACCTGGGTGCATTATGCAGCCACCAAGGGTGCAGTCGACGTGCTTACCGTCGGCCTCGCGTCCGAGGTGGCCGCCCGCGGCATTCGGGTCAACGGGGTTGCGCCCGGGAGCACCAACACCGGCCTGCATGCAGCTGCGGGAATGCCCGACCGCGTGCAACGCCTCAATCACACAATTCCCATGGGACGAGGCGCGGAGCCCCACGAAGTGGCTAATGCGGTGTCCTGGCTACTGTCGGATGAGGCGGCGTACATCACCGGGGTGATTCTTCCCGTCAGCGGCGGACGCTGAGAGTACCAGGACGACGGCGCGGCCCTGCGTGATGTTGCACCCACCTGCGAGTGGGTCCGGTTTGTTGGTGCCGGTGGTGGCTGCGGCTTCCCCTCCGCTGCCACCACCGGAGCTTAGGTGGCCGTCAGCGGCCGTTGGGCTCCCGACGGAGCCTTCTGCGATGAACTATCTGCCTCGCGACGCAGTTTCTCGATGGCCTTCTCGAAGTCTTCCAGCGAGTCGAACCCCTGGTAGACGCTCGCGAACCGGAGGTACGCGACCTGGTCGAGATTCTGCAACGGTCCAAGGATGGCCAGACCCACCTCGTGTGCATCGATTTCAGCGACGCCGCTGGCACGAATGGACTCCTCAACCTCCTGCGCGAGCAATGCGAGGTCGTCCTCAGTGACGGGGCGGCCCTGACATGCCTTGCGCACACCGCTGACCACCTTGCCGCGGCTGAACGGCTCGCCAACACCGGAGCGTTTGATCACCGAAAGACTGGTGGTCTCTACCGTGGTGAAGCGCTTGCCGCACTCCGGACACTGACGCCGCCTGCGAATCGCCGAACCGTCATCAGCCAACCGGCTGTCCACCACCCGTGAATCGGAGCTACGGCAGAACGGACAGTACATTCCACCCCTCGATTCGACGTCGGCTCGGTTACGGTACTGGTTGCCCCGTGAGTCCATTCTAGGACTAGATGTAGTGAAACTACAACAGTGTGATTACTACATGTGGTGGTTTAGTGCTGGTCGAACCGCACTTTCACCGCGTCGCCGTGGCCAGGCAGGTCCTCAGCCCGAGCCAGGTTAACCACGTGCCCGGCAACCTCGCGGAGCGCCTCCGCGCTGTAGTCGATCACCTGCATTGACCGCAGGAAGGTGTGCACCCCCAGCCCCGAAGCGAACGCTGGTGTCCCGGCGGTGGGCAGGACGTGGTTCGAGCCGGCGCAGTAATCACCCAGGCTGACGGGACTGTATTCACCGACAAATACCGCACCGGCGTTGCGGACGCGGGCACCCACTGTGGCTGCCTCCGCGGTGTGGATTTCGAGGTGCTCGGCGGCGTATGCATCACACACGGCGATTCCCTGTTCAATATCGTTGACCAGGATGACGCCCGACTGCGGACCGGACAGCGCAGTCTCCACCCGTTCCCGGTGCCGCGTCACAGCAACCTGGACGGACAACTCTGCCCGCACGGCAGCCGCCAGTTCTTCCGACGGCGTCACGAGAACAGACGCGGCATTCGGATCGTGTTCGGCCTGGCTAATGAGATCGGCGGCTATCAGCCGCGGCTGGGCGGTGTCATCCGCAAGCACCGCTATTTCGGTTGTACCCGCCTCCGCGTCAATTCCCACCACGCCCCGGACCAGGCGCTTGGCTGTTGCGACGTAGATGTTACCCGGTCCGGTAACCACGTTGACCGGCTCGATCGGAGCCTTGTCCGCATCCCCGTGCACGCCGTAGGCAAACGCGGCGATGGCCTGCGCACCGCCGATGGCATAGACCTCGTCGATGCCGAGCAGCGCCGCAGCGGCGAGGATCACCGGATGAGGCTGTCCGCCAAACTCCTTCTGCGGCGGTGAGGCAATGGCAATTGATTCAACACCGGCCGCCTGGGCAGGCACCACATTCATGACTACGGATGATGCCAATACGGCCAGCCCTCCAGGCACGTACAGACCCGCCCGCCCAACGGGCACCCACCGGTGAGTGAGAACGGCACCCGGACGGATGTCCACCGTGACATCTTCGGGCTTCTGCGCCTGTGCGAACGTGCGCGCACGCTCGATTGACTCCTCCAGTGCTGCCCGGACCTCCGGTGCAAGCTCTGTCAGGGCCTGCTTCAGTGCGGATACCGGCACACGCGGGTGAGACTGCTCAACGCCGTCGAACCGCTCGGCGAGCTCGCTGAGTGCGGCGAACCCGCGAGTACGGACACTATCCAATATCTCCTCGACGCGACCTGCGACGGACTCAAAAGAAGCCGCTGAGCTTCGCGGCATTGCTGCCCGCAACTCAGCCGCAGACAACTTCGCACCGCGCAGGTCAATAGTACGGAAAGCGTCAAAAGTTACTGGTGCGGTCTGGGAAGTCACGAGCCCAATTCTACGGGGATGGAGAAGAGCCAGAACCTTCATGACGGCTGGCAGTTCGGAACTAGCGACGAGGACGCATGAACAGCAGCCCAAGCAGCGAAGCAATGAACACAACCAACGCCGTGGCAGCAGGCCAGATCAGCGCCACACCCAGCGAACGCAGTACAAAGGGAAACTCCTCCCCGGCCGGTCCGTCAAAGAGCGAGCCAAGCCACTGACCCACGACGACGGCGAGCACGGAGCCCAGGAGTCCTCCCGCGACAGCAGCAAAAACCCGCTGCCAGGCGCCGGGAAGGTCAACACGGTTGGTCAGCAGCCACCCAACGACGACGCCGGCCGTCAGCTCAAGCCCACCCAGCACCAGGTCGCGGGCGAGCCAGGTCTCCGCGAAGGCGCGGTCCCCGTACAGGGCACCGCCCGGCGACGCCACCCACCAGAGGACGCCGAGCAACGGGCCGAGTATGGTTGTTGCTGCCGCCCACCACACGAGCGACGACGGCGGCACAGTAGTCTCCTCGGCCGGACCGGCATAGACCGGCGGCGGGTAAGCCCCGGGCCTGGCGGCTGATTCCTGCATCTGTCTACCCTAACCCTCGCATCCCACGCATCTCACGCATCTCACGCATCAAGGCACGCTGGACCGAGCAGCACCTTGAGATCGCCAAACAGCGCAGGCGTGGGATTGACCCTCAGGTCCACGGGCAGCGAAAGCACTGAGAGCTGGCGTTCCTGCCTCACATGCAGCCGCACTTCGGAAGTGCCCCGGTGCTGGCGCAGTACGGACCCGAGTTCGTTGATCACGGGTTCGGTGGCCCGATGGTGCAGCAGGGAGATGACCACCGGCCCGGAGTGCCCCTCGGTGAGGTCAGGAATTGACAGCTCCTGCGCATTCAGGGTGACCGTGCCGTCGTCGCGCCTCTGAAGGCGCCCGCGGACCACAACGATCAGATCCTCCGCCAGCACGGATGCGATCGGCCCGTACACCTGGCCGAAGAACATGACCTCCATCGAGCCCCCGAGGTCCTCAATCTCAGCACGGGCGTACGCATTGCCGCTGTTCTTCGCTATCCTGCGCTGCAGCGAGGTGATCATACCTGCGATAGTGACAATGGCGCCGTCGGTCGGGCCATCTTCGCCGATTACGGAGGTGATCGCTGAATCGGCGTGCTGGCTCAGGAGGCCCTCGAGACCCTGCAACGGGTGATCCGACACATACAGCCCGAGCATGTCCCGCTCGAACGCAAGCTTGTCCTTCTTTGCCCACTCGGGCAGATCGGGCACATCGACGGTGAGCCCGGTTCCGGCGCTGGGATCATCGAACGCACTGAATAGGTCGAACTGGTTCGCCGCTTCATTGCGTTTGAGGACGACGACGGAGTCCACGGCTTCCTCATGAATCATCGCCAGGGCACGGCGGGGGTGTCCGAGCGAATCGAACGCTCCCGCCTTGATCAGAGATTCGATGGTGCGCTTGTTGCAGACAACGGCCGGGACTTTCTGCAGGAAATCCGAGAAGGATTCAAACGCGCCCTTTTCCTCCCGGGCAGCAACCATGGCACCCACGACGTTCGCTCCGACGTTGCGGATTGCGCCCATGCCGAACCGGATGTCGGTGCCGACCGGAGTGAAGTTGACGCTCGACTCATTGACGTCGGGCGGCAGCACGGTGATGCCCATTCGGCGGCATTCGTTCAGGTACAGCGCGAGCTTGTCCTTGTCATCCCCCACGCTGGTCAGCAGCGCCGCCATGTATTCGGACGGATAGTGGGCTTTCAGGTAGGCGGTCCAATAAGCAACGACGCCGTAGGCGGCCGAGTGCGCTTTGTTGAACGCATAGTCCGAGAAGGGAAGGAGGATATCCCAGAGGGTTTTGATCGCGGCGGCCGAAAAGCCGTTGTCCTGCATGCCCTGTGAGAAGCCGGCGAACTGCTTGTCCAGTTCCTCCTTCTTTTTCTTACCCATTGCACGGCGCAAAATATCGGCCTGCCCAAGCGAGTAGCCGGCAACCCTCTGGGCGATCGCCATCACCTGCTCCTGATACACGATCAGGCCATAGGTTGTGTTGAGGATCTCCGCGAGCGGTTCTTCGAGCTCGGGATGGATCGGTGTGATCTCCTGCACGCCTGTCTTGCGCAGCGCATAGTTCGTGTGTGAGTTGGCGCCCATCGGCCCGGGCCGATAGAGCGCGATGACAGCTGAGATGTCCTCGAAGTTGTCCGGACGCATGAGCTTCAGCAACGAACGCATGGGGCCGCCGTCGAGCTGGAAGACCCCCAGCGTGTCGCCCCGGGCAAGGAGCTCGTAGGACTCCTTGTCTTCAAGCGGCAGCGTCTCGAGGTCCAGTTCGAAGTTGCGGTTGAACTGGATATTCTCGAGAGCGTCCGTCATGATCGTCAGGTTTCGCAAACCCAGGAAGTCCATCTTGATCAGGCCGAGGCCCTCACAGGTGGGGTAATCGAACTGGGTGATAATCTGGCCGTCCTGGTCGCGGCGCATGATCGGGATGATGTCGATGAGAGGCTCAGACGACATGATGACGCCGGCGGCGTGCACACCCCACTGGCGCTTCAGGCCCTCAAGGCCGAGCGCGGTTTCGAAGACCTTCTGTGCATCTGCGTCGGCCTTCAAAAGTTCACGGAGCTCTTCGGCTTCCGAATAGCGTTTTGCCTCCTTGTTGTGGACGTCGGCCAGGGAGATTCCCTTGCCCATGACGTCCGGCGGCATCGCCTTGGTTAGCCGCTCCCCCATGGAGAACGGATAACCCATGACACGCGATGAGTCCTTCAGCGCCTGCTTCGCCTTGATGGTTCCGTAGGTCACGATCATGGCCACACGCTCGTCGCCGTACTTCTCAGTGACGTAACGGATCACCTCGGAGCGGCGGCGATCGTCGAAGTCGACGTCGAAGTCGGGCATTGACACACGGTCCGGGTTGAGGAAGCGCTCGAAGATCAGTCCGTGACGCAGCGGATCAAGGTCCGTGATCCGCATTGCGTACGCGGCCATGGAACCCGCACCCGATCCGCGGCCGGGTCCAACGCGGATCCCGTTGTTCTTTGCCCAGTTGATGAAGTCGGCGACAACAAGGAAGTATCCCGGGAAGCCCATCTGCGAGATGACGCCTACCTCGTAGTCCGCCTGCTTGCGGACATCATCCGGGATTCCTTCCGGGTACCGGTAATGAAGCCCCTTCTCGACTTCCTTCACGAACCACGACTGCTCGTTTTCCCCTTCCGGCACGGGGAAGCGCGGCATGTAGTTTGCGTTCGTGTTGAATTCGACGTTGCACCGCTCCGCGATGAGCAGGGTGTTGTCGCAAGCATCCTGGTAGTCGCGGAAGATAGACCGCATTTCTGCCGGCGACTTCAGGTAGAACTCATCGGCGTCGAACTTGAAGCGCTTGGGATCAGCCATGGTGGACCCGGACTGGACGCACAGCAGTGCAGCGTGCGCTTTCGAGTCTTCGGCATGGGTGTAGTGAAGGTCGTTCGTGGCAACCAGCGGAAGGCCCAGCTCCCGTGCAAGCTTGATCAGGTCCGCCTGCACGTTTCGTTCGATGTCCAGCCCATGGTCCATCAGTTCACAGAAGAAGTTCTCCGGGCCGAAGATGTCCCGGAAGTCTGAAGCCGCCTGCATTGCTTCCCGGTACAGGCCGAGCCGCAGTTTGGTCTGCACCTCTCCGGAGGGGCACCCCGTTGTTGCGATCAGTCCCTTGCCGTAGGTCTGCAGCAGATCGCGGTCCATGCGCGGCTTGTAGAGGTATCCCTCCAGCGAGGCGAGGGAGGACATCCGGAAAAGGTTGTGCATACCCTCGGTTGTTTCCGACCAGAGGGTCATGTGGGTATAGGCACCGGCGCCGGATACGTCGTCGCGTCCTCCTCCGCCCCACTTCACGCGCGTCTTATCGGCGCGTGCCGTTCCGGGGGTGAGATACGCCTCCACGCCGACGATCGGTTTCACACCGGCGTTGCGCGCCTTGTTCCAGAAGTCGAAGGCTCCGAAGACAAATCCGTGGTCAGTGGTGGCCAGTGCACTCATGCCGAGTTCGGCAGTATGGCTGAACAGATCGCTCAGTCGCGCCGCACCGTCCAGCATGGAGTACTCGGTGTGATTGTGAAGGTGGACGAAGGAGTCGTTGGCGACTCGGGAGGACAGAGCTGAGGAAACCACCAACTCATTCTAGCGAGCACCGGCAGCCTTCCAGTGTGTGCCGGGCGGGTGTCGGACTCAGATAGTCCCGCTGGCCAATGCGTCCAGGGCATACTGCAGGTCCATTGGGAACTTGCTGTCGATCACTACCCGCTCGCCGCCGCGGGGATGGTCGAATGACAATTGGCTGGCATGCAGCCACTGGCGTGTGAGACCGAGCTCTGCTGCGAGTCGGGGGTCCGCACCGTAGGTAAGGTCACCTGCACACGGGTGACGTATCGCCGAGAAGTGGACGCGGATCTGGTGGGTACGACCGGTTTCCAGGCGTACCTTGAGCAGACTGGCCCTGCCGAACGCCTCCACCATCGCATAGTGGGTGATCGAAGGACGTCCGTCCTCCATGACGGCGAACTTCCAGTCATGGGCGGGATGACGTCCAATGGGTGCGTCAATGGTGCCTTCAAGCGGATCAGGCAAACCCTGGACGAGCGCGTGGTACTGCTTGCCTACCGTCCGCTCCTTGAAGGCACGCTTCAACAGGGTGTACGCGTGCTCGGACTTCGCAACCGCCATGGCCCCTGAGGTGCCGACATCGAGCCGATGAACTATACCTGCCCGCTCGGGAGCGCCCGAGGTGGAGATTCGATAACCTGCCGCGGCCAGTGCGCCGACCACAGTGGGGCCTACCCAACCGGGAGAAGGGTGCGCGGCCACGCCCACCGGCTTGTCTATGACCAGGAAGTCATCATCATCAAGGAGGATCTCCATCCCCTCAACGGCTTCCGGCACCACTTCGAGTGGGTTCCGCTCGATGGGCACAACGACGGTGAGGGTAGTCCCAGCGACCGCCTTGGCGGATTTCTGCACCGCAACGCCCTCGATTCTGACAGCGCCGGCAGCGCACCATGCTGCGGCTGTCGAACGGGACTCTCCCGTCAGTGCGGCCAGCACAGCGTCGATACGCTGGCCCGCAGCCGAGTCAGGAACGCCGTAACTCCTAGGGCCGATCGTCATCGTTCACCCCGGCGTCCGGAGCTTCTTTTTGCTCCTGGTTGTCTGCTTCTTTGTTTTCCGTTTCGTTGCTTCGGCGCCCGTCGAGGCCGATGCCGCGAAGCGTAAGCAGACAGATCAGCACTACGCCGCTCACCACCGCGCTGTCAGCGATGTTGAAGATGGCGAAGTTCGGCAGCGCGATGAAATCGACAACGTGTCCCTGGCCGAATGCCGGTTCCCGGAAGAGACGGTCAGTGAGGTTGCCCACCGCACCACCAAGGACGAGTCCTAGGGCAACAGCCCATCCCCAGGAAGCAACCTTGCGGATCTGGGTGATGATTGCCACCGATACCAGGGCCTGGATGATCGTGAATACCCAGGTGATCTCCGTGCCGATGGAGAAGGCGGCGCCGGAGTTTCGGATGAAATGCCAACTCAGGACCGGGGGGAGAACTTCGGTGATCTGGCCTTCAACCATGGTCGAGACCACCCAGATCTTCGTCAGTTGGTCGAAGATATAAGCAATCAGTGTGCACGCGACGAGCAGCAGCGCATAGCGGGCTCCGATTCGCTTGCCATGCTTTGCATGGTTGCGGCCGGACTCTGGGTTCGGAACAGGAGGTTGCTCGGTCATGATGCTTTCGATAGTGCGCGCCTAGCAGCGGCGCTTGGACGCTTAGCTCGCCATCCAGCGTACGGCAAAGGCCGGCTGCCGGGTGAACCCGGCAGCCGGCCCTTTAATCCAACGGCCTTTTAGGCGTCTGCGGTTTCCGAAGCCACGGATCCGCGGGAATCGAGGTCGCGCAGCTGGCCCTCGATGTAGGCCTTCAGGCGTGAGCGGTAGTCCCGCTCGAAGCTGCGGAGCTGCTCCACCTTGCGCTCCAGGACAGCTTTCTGCTGCTCGAGGGCGCCAAGAGTCTTGCGGCTCTTCTCCTGGGCATCGTTGACGAGACCGCTTGCCTCGATCTGGGCCTCCGCGATGATCTTGTCGCGCTGCTCAACGCCGGCATTGACGTATTCATCGTGCAGCTTCTGAGCCATCGCAAGCACACCAGCGGCTGACTCTGCGCCGCCGGACTGCTGGACGGGGGCAGGAGCCGGCCGCTCCTCCACCTTGGGAGCCTCGACCTTCGGCTCTTCGGGCTTCTTTTCCTCGCGGACCTCTTCGGTCTGCGCGCTGGCAGCCACGGGTGCCGGCACTGCGGCATTCTGGGAAGTGCCGGTGGGGGCCTCCGACAGCTGACGACGGAGGTCGTCGTTCTCCTGGTTCAGGCGACGAAGCTCCACGACGATCTCATCGAGGAAGTCATCCACCTCGTCCTGGTCATACCCCTCACGGAACTTGGTGGGCTGAAACCGCTTGTTGACAACATCTTCTGGCGTCAGGGCCATCTGGTCACCTCATAGTGGATTTAGTCGAAGCCGCCTGTCGAGCAGACCTGACAACGGTACCGAATTGTGGACGTGCTTGGGGAGGTAAAACTCCTGATTCACACCAATATGTGATTCAGCGTATATCTTTTAGGTCTCGAAAACTAACCGGCTCAGGCCTCGGCCAGCACACGGGCAACGGTCTTGAGAATAGTCGCTCCGAGGAAGACAACAAGGAACGCAAGATCCAGGGAAACACCCCCAAGACGCAGCGGCGGAATGAGCCGCCGAAACAGCCGGATGGGCGGGTCAGTGACCGAATAGATCGCAGACGCGAGAACCAGGGCAAGCCTGCGCGGCCGCCAACCCCGCGCGAACATCTGCACTGCGTCATACACGATGCGGATGATCAGCGCGAGCTGGAAAAGCATCAGCACCAGGTAGATCAGAGCGAACACCAAGCTCACGTGTCAGTCACAGTCCTCTGGCATGAAACGGAATAGTTGTCTGTAAACAGTAAACCGTGTCAGCTCTGATTGAAGAAACTGGCCTGGCCATCGCTGGCCTTCTGATCCTCGCCCAATACTTCGATGTAGGACGGGGACAGCAGGAATACCTTGTTCGTGACACGCTCGATCGATCCATGCAACCCGAAGACAAGCCCGGCGGAGAAGTCAACGAGGCGCTTGGCGTCTGCCTCGCCCATATCAGTCACGTTCATGATGACTGGAATACCGTCCCGGAAGCTTTCGCCGATGAGCTTCGCATCATTGTAGGAACGAGGGTGCACCGTAGTGATCTGGCGTAGGGAAGAAGCGTCCTCACGGGCCGACTGCGCACGTTTGATCGGGGTAACCGGCGCACGGTACTCCTCCGGGGCGGCCTTGGTCACGGGCGCAGGATCAACATGGCGCTCGTCACGGTCGTAGTCCACGGAGTAGTCCTCATTCCTGCTGTTGGATGTCTTGGGCTCGGGCTCGTAGTGCTCGTCACCGTCGGCGAGCCCAAGGTAGATCATTGTCTTGCGCAGTGCGCCAGCCATGGTAGCTCCTGTCATTCCTTCGTCATGCACCGGTGGTGCGAAACGCCCGCGGTTACAGCGTTGACGCTACCCCAAGGGCGGTCGCGCGCCGAGGACATCTGAGCCGACGCGCAGGTGTGTCGCGCCCGCTACGATTGCATGCTCCAAATCACCGCTCATCCCGGCCGAGATCGCCCGGGCTTCGGGGTGGCGGGCGACGACGTCGGCCGAGATCGCTGCCAGCCGCGCGAACGCCTCACGGGGATCTGCTCCCAGCGGGGCGACGGCCATGACCCCTGCCAACCGCAGCTGGCCGGCATCGTCAATTCGGGTCGCGAGCTCGGGTACCTCCGATGGCACGGCCCCGCCCCGGCTGCCGGTCGGGTTGTCCGCGAGGTTCACCTGCACGTAGCACTCGAGCGGGGTGCGCGCCGGCTCACCGGTCTCCGCCCGACGCTCCTGCTCCTTCGCTACGGCCTTCTCAAGGGCGTTGACAAGCGAAACCCGGTCCACGGAGTGCACGGAGTGCGCATAGGCAACCACGGACCGCGCCTTGTTTGTCTGCAGCTGCCCAATGAAATGCCACCGTAAGCGCGGGTCTGAGGCCTCTGCCGCCTTCGCCGCAGCTTCCTGATCGCGGTTTTCGCCTACATCCTGCACGCCAAGCGAAGCCAGTAAGCCGACATCCGATGCGGGGAAGAACTTTGTGACCACGATGAGGGTGGGACGGCTGGCACTGCCCGTAGCGGCCAACGCTTCATCTATGCGCGCCCTGACCCGGCCGAGGTTGCCCGCTAGTTGGGCGCGCCTGTCGGGGTGGATCATGCCTGCCACACCAACCCCGCCATACGTCCTACCGGACGTCCCCTGCCCACGGCGCGATGCGAGAACAGTTCATCGTTCTCGAGGCTGCAGAGGTGACTGGGGGCCGGACCGAGTTCCTGAACCAGCGCCCCGGCCGCGCCCAGCTGAGTGCGAACGCCCGTGGGAAGGTCCAGCGCCGGCGTCCCCCAGCTCGTGGTGCTGAAGGTCGAGGGCACTGCACCTGCCACGCGCGCCCGCAATTCCGCGGGGACCTCGTAACACGCACCACAAACGGACGGCCCAATCCAGGCGTTGACCGTCTCCGCTCCGGATTCCCGAAGACTGCTGACGGCCCTGCCTGCGATGTTGCCTTCCACCCCTTTTCTGCCTGCATGCACCACCGCGGTGGAAGCGGCACCATGGGAATCAACGCCAACGAGGACCACCGGCACGCAGTCCGCAACCAGCACGGCCAACGCTTCCGATCCTGCCGGGCTGACCAGAGCATCAGCGTCAGGAACCCCACATACAACCTGCGCCACGATGGTCGAATGGGTCTGGTTCATGAACCGCAGCGATCCGGGCGCGATCCCCATTCCCGATTCCAGGACGGACCTGTTGCGTGCTGATCTTTCCGGATCATCACCGACATGCGTTGCAAGGTTACCGGCCGCCCGACTCGTGAAGGCGATCCGAACGCCGGCAGCAGCCAGCGATGTCCAGAAGAACACCGCTTACTTTAGGAAGTCGGGAACGTCCAGGTCATCCGAGCGGCCTGCCGAGTAGTCAGGTTCGACGACGGCGGGGAGGTCGACATCAAAGCCTGAATCTCCAGGCACGTCGTTGCGGCTGCCGTTGGAGGAGTTATGCGCCCAGCCGCCTCCCACGCCTGCGGCAACAGTCTGCGGCACGGGTGCGGCCTCCCTGCCGACAGCGGGCGCCGAAGCCGGCTTCGCCGCCGGTGTCGCCGGCTGGGACGTCGCATCCACCTGGTCGAAGCCGGCGGCGATAACCGTCACACGCGCTTCGTCGCCGAGGGCGTCGTCGATAACGGCACCGAAGATGATGTTCGCCTCAGGATGCGCAACTTCCTGGACCAGGCGCGCTGCCTCGTTGATCTCGAACAGACCGAGGTCCGAGCCACCCTGAATCGAAAGCAGGACCCCATGCGCCCCGTCAATCGACGCCTCAAGCAGCGGCGAAGCGATAGCCAGCTCTGCTGCCTTGACCGCGCGATCCTCTCCGCGAGCCGAGCCGATGCCCATGAGCGCTGATCCGGCACCCTGCATGACCGACTTGACGTCGGCGAAGTCGAGGTTGATAAGGCCCGGGGTGGTGATGAGATCGGTGATGCCCTGAACACCGGAGAGCAGCACCTGGTCCGCGGAGCGGAACGCATCGAGCATAGAGACGTTACGGTCGCTGATCGAAAGC